>NZ_JBSFDW010000002.1:0-453769 GCF_053594115.1 Streptomyces sp. NPDC001970
GCCATGCCGCTGATCCTCCTCCCGCTCATCTCGAGCGCCTTCATCCCGGCCGAGACGATGCCGGGCTGGTTCCAGCCGATCGCCGAGTACCAGCCGTTCACCCCGGCCATCGAGACGCTGCGCGGGCTGCTGCTCGGCAGCGAGATCGGCCACAACGGGTGGCTGGCCGTCGCCTGGTGCGTGGGGCTGGCCGTGCTCGGCTACTTCTGGTCCAAGTCGCTGTTCGACCGCGACCCGAAGTAGCGGGAGAGGGACCGGTCAGCAGCTTGAGGGCCGCGGCCCCCAGCTCGTCCCGCCCCAGGGCGGCGTACTCCGGCACGGCGTCGGCGTACGCCGCCCGTCGGCGTTCTCCGCCGCCTGCCGGGCCCGCGCCGCCGACATCGTCGGCCGGAACTCGCGCTGCACCCGAAGCCGTTCGCCCTCCGCCTCGACAGCACCAGCTGATCGCCGAGCTCGCATGGCAGGCCCGAAAGCCCACCGCCGAAGCCGGCCGTCCCCTCAGTAGGAGCGTGCAATGCGAGGTCGAATCGGCCCTCCACGCGGTCCTGGCCGACCCGCAGGCAGCCCAGGAAGGGGCCTCCGGCCGACTCGCCGAGGCACTGACTCCGCCCGTCGGCTTCACCGCCGCCGCTGTGACCCGCGCGGCGCCCAAGCCCATCCCCACACCAATGCCCCATCACCACCCCGCACTCCCCAGCCATCGCCCGGGCCACGCGCCACGCGCCACGCATCACGCTTGAGTGACCCCGGTGGGTTCGTACGACCCACCGGGCCGCAGACGGCGGACTACCGGGGCGGGGCCGTGCAGGGTCGCCCCCGCTGAAATCGGGCGGTGGTGCCGGGTGACGCCGTACCCACCGATGCCGAGGAGGCGAGCCCGGAGGGGCCCCGACCCCCACCCACCGACCGCAGCCGCACCCAGCCGGTCCGGGGTCCCCCCACGCCGCAGGGCGTGGGGAGTCCGAGGACGGACACACCGGCCCGCCGGTCGGTACCCGGCCCACCACGCGGCGCCGGCTCGCACCGGGCCGCACCGCACACCGCAGCCCCCTGGGGGAGCCGCGTCAGGCCGTCGCCGAGAGGGCCCGGGTCAGCAGGGGGGTCACCTGCTCGATCTGCCACGGGCGGGCACCGTACGCCGCCAGCATCGCCCCGACCGCCTCCGGTGTCCGCTCCTGCGGCGGCTCCCAGCACACACGCCGCACCGTGTCCGGAGTGATCAGGTTCTCCTGCGGCAGGTTCAGCTGCTCCGCCAGCGCGGACACCGCAGCCCGCGCCGCCGACAACCGCGCCGCCGCGGCCGGGTCCTTGTCCGCCCAGGAGCGCGGCGGCGGCGGACCCGCGACCGGCTGTCCGGGCTGCGGCAGCTCCGCGTCCGGCAGGGCCCTGGCGCGGTCCACGGCCGCCTGCCACTGCTCGAGCTGACGCCGGCCCATCCGGTGCCCGAAGCCGGGCAGTGCGGTCAGCGCGTGCATGTTCAGCGGAAGCGCCAGCGCCGCCTCCACGATCGCCGCATCGCTCAGGACCTTCCCGGGGGACACGTCACGCCGCTGCGCCACCTTGTCGCGCGCGTTCCACAGCTCCCGTACGACCGCCATCTGGCGCCGCCGCCGCACCTTGTGCATCCCCGACGTGCGCCGCCACGGATCCTTCCGCGGCGGTGCCGGGGGTGCCGAGGCGATCGCGTCGAACTCCTGCTGTGCCCAGTCGAGCTTGCCCTGCCGGTCCAGCTCCTTCTCCAGCGCGTCCCGCAGGTCGACGAGCAGTTCCACGTCCAGCGCCGCGTACCGCAGCCACGGCTCGGGCAGCGGCCGCGTCGACCAGTCCACCGCCGAGTGACCCTTCTCCAGTGCGTAGCCGAGGACCGACTCGACCATCGCGCCGAGCCCCACCCGCGGGAAGCCCGCGAGCCGCCCGGCCAGCTCGGTGTCGAAGAGCCGGGACGGCACCATGCCTATTTCGCGCAGGCAGGGCAGATCCTGCGTGGCCGCGTGCAGGATCCACTCCGTACCGGCGAGCGCCTCGCCCAGCGCGGACAGGTCGCCGCAGCCGACGGGGTCGATCAGTGCGGTGCCCGCGCCCTCGCGACGCAGCTGTACGAGATACGCCCGCTGGCCGTAGCGGTAGCCGGACGCCCGCTCGGCGTCCACGGCGACGGGCCCGCTGCCGCCGGCGAACGCGGCGACGACGGACTCGAGGGCCTCGGGCGTGGAGACCACCGGAGGAATGCCCTCGCGCGGCTCCAGCAGGGGGATCGGCGCCGGTTCGACGTCGTCCGGGGGGCCGCCCCCGGTGGTTCGCAGGTCTGGCTCTGCTGCGGTCTCTTGGGCGTCGGTCACCTGTCAAGGGTATCTGTGAACGGAAGCCGCCCGTCGACGGAACGTTCCGTCGACGGGCGAGGGTCCTTTGTAAAGGGAATCAGTGGATGATGCCGGTGCGCAGGGCCACAGCCACCATCCCGGCCCGGTCGCCGGTGCCGAGCTTGCGCGCGATGCGGGCGAGGTGGCTCTTCACCGTCAGCGCGGAGAGGCCCATCGAGACGCCGATCGCCTTGTTCGACTGGCCCTCGGCGACGAGCCGGAGCACCTCCACCTCGCGGCCGGACAGCTCGCGGTAGCCGCCGGGGTGGCTCGGGGCCCCCGGGGGACGGCGGTGCATCCGGGCGGCGGCCGAGCCGATGGGGGCGGCGCCGGGGCGGACCGGGTGGCCGAGGTTCGTGCGCGTACCGGTGACGACATAGCCCTTGACCCCGCCCGCCAGCGCGTTGCGGACCGCGCCGATGTCGTCGGCCGCGGAGAGAGCGAGCCCGTTGGGCCAGCCCGCCGCGCGGGTCTCGGACAGCAGGGTCAGCCCGGAACCGTCGGGCAGGTGGACGTCGGCCACGCAGATGTCGCGCGGGTTGCCGACGCGGGGACGGGCCTCCGCGATGGACGACGCTTCGATGACGTCACGTACTCCGAGGGCCCACAGGTGGCGGGTGACGGTGGAGCGGACGCGCGGGTCGGCCACGACGACCATGGCCGTCGGCTTGTTCGGGCGGTAGGCGACCAGGCTTGCGGGCTGCTCGAGGAGAACGGACACCAGGCCTCCTGGAAAGGTGCGGGACGGGGCCGGCTCGGGGATGAAGCCGGGGCGAACCGTGCTTGAAGGGTCACCACCTCTTCGGCAGCAAACCCGCCCGCCTTTAGAGAAAGATCACGATTTGGTGAGTAACAATTCCGGCAATTCGGACGCGTGATCGATCATCCTATGAGTTCGTGGGGTGCACGCCCCCGTGGGCGGGCGCGGGCGCCCACGGGGGGTCCACGCGGCGGTGCCGGGCATCGACACGGAGGGTGGGCACGCGGCCGCCCACCACGTGGAATCGCAGGCTGCGGCGCGCGGGCACCCGGGTCCGGCCGACGGTACCGGCCACGAGCAGGAGGAGGAGCAGGAGCAGGGGACCAGAGGGCCGGCCTTCCGGGCCTACGGCGTCCGCGGCCCCCGGCGCTGCGGCAGTGTCACGACACCGCCCGTGTCCGGCACGTCGCCGGGGCCGGACGGCGGCAGGCCCGCGACCTGGCACAGCAGGTCGCACCAGGCCGCGAGATGCGCGGCCGTGTCCGGCACCCCGTCCCGGCCTTCCCGCGGGGTCCAGGAGGCCCGGATCTCGATCTGTGTCGCCGGGAGGCGGTCCGCGAGTCCTCCGAAGTAGTGAGACCCCGCCCGGGTGACGGTGCCGGCGGCCTCCCCGTAGAAGAGCCCTCGCGCCTCCAGGGCCCCGGTCAGCCAGGACCAGCAGACCTCCGGAAGCAGCGGGTCCGCTGCCATCTCCGGCTCCAGCTCCGCCCGTACGAGCGTCACGAGCCGGAACGTGCCCTGCCAGGCCTCGTGCCCCGACGGGTCGTGCAGCAGCACGAGCCTGCCGTCCGCGAGGTCCTCCTCGCCGTCGACGACCGCCGCCTCCAGGGCGTACGCGTGCGGCGCGAGGCGCTGCGGCGGGCGGGTCGGATCGACCTCGAGCTCCGGCCTGAGCCGCGCCGCCCCCAGCGCGTCCACCGCCAGCCGGAACGCGCGCGGGACGGGTTTCCCCTCCGCGCTGTCCGTGCCGTCAGCGCCGTCGGGTTGTTCGGAAAACTGTCCCTGAGCCGCAGCCATGCGGGGAAGAGTAAGCGGAACGCGCGCCGCGTGCAGGGAGGGACACCCGGCCCGGCCGAGCTCCTTGCGCGCACATGCGAAGATTCTGGGCGTGAGCGCCAACGACAGCCCTTCGGGCCAGCAGACGAAGACTCCCGCCACGCGCGACTCCGCCTTCCTCAAGGCGTGCAGGCGTGAGCCCGTACCGCACACGCCGGTGTGGTTCATGCGGCAGGCAGGGCGCTCGCTGCCCGAGTACCTGAAGGTGCGCGAAGGCATCCCGATGCTGGAGTCGTGCATGCGGCCGGAGCTGGTCACCGAGATCACGCTGCAGCCGGTGCGCCGCCACAAGGTCGACGCCGCGATCTACTTCAGCGACATCGTCGTCCCGCTCAAGGCCATCGGCATCGACCTCGACATCAAGCCGGGCGTGGGCCCGGTCGTCGCCGAGCCGATCCGCCGCCGCGAGGACCTCGCGCGACTGCGCGATCTCACCCCCGGCGACGTCTCGTACGTCACGGAGGCGATCGGCATGCTCACCGGCGAGCTGGGCCCGACCCCGCTGATCGGCTTCGCGGGCGCTCCCTTCACCCTCGCCAGCTATCTCGTCGAGGGCGGGCCGTCCCGCAACCACGAGCACACCAAGGCCCTCATGTACGGCGACCCGCAGCTCTGGGCCGACCTGCTGGACCGGCTCGCGGACATCACCTCGGCCTTCCTGAAGGTGCAGATCGAGGCCGGCGCGTCCGCCGTGCAGCTCTTCGACTCCTGGGTCGGCGCGCTCGCCCCCGTCGACTACCGGCGCTCGGTGATGCCCGCATCCGCGAAGGTGTTCCGTGCGGTCGAGGCGTACGGCGTCCCGCGCATCCACTTCGGCGTCGGCACGGGCGAGCTCCTCGGCCTGATGGGCGAGGCCGGCGCGGACGTCGTCGGCGTCGACTGGCGCGTCCCGCTGGACGAGGCCGCCCGACGCGTCGGCCCCGGCAAAGCGCTGCAGGGCAACCTGGACCCGGCGGTCCTCTTCTCGTCGCGGGAGGCGGTCGAGGCCAAGACCCGCGAGGTCCTCGACGCCGCCGCCGGTCTGGAGGGCCACGTCTTCAACCTGGGCCACGGCGTCCTGCCCAGCACCGACCCGGACGCGCTGACCCGCCTCGTGGAGTACGTCCACACCGCGACCGCACGCTGAGGCCCGGCGGAACGACGCGCGCGGCGGTGCGGGAGGCGAGGGCTCAGCCCCCCGCCTCCCGCACGGCCGCCATCGCCTTTCGCGCCGCGACCAGCACCGGGTCCCACACCGGTGAGAACGGCGGCGCGTAGCCCAGGTCCAGGGCGGTCATCTGCTCCACCGTCATCCCGGCCGTCAGCGCGACCGCCGCGACGTCCACGCGCTTCGCCGCCCCCTCGCGGCCGACGATCTGGACCCCGAGCAGCCGGCCCGTGCGGCGCTCGGCCAGCATCTTGACCGTCATCGGGGCCGCACCCGGGAAATAGCCCGCGCGGCTCGTCGACTCGATGGTCGCGGTCACGAACCGGAGCCCCACCTCGCGGGCGTCCTTCTCGCGCAGACCGGTGCGGGCGATCTCCAGGTCGCAGACCTTGCTCACGGCCGTGCCCACGACCCCGGGGAAGGTCGCGTAGCCGCCGCCCACCCCCGCGCCGATGACCTGGCCGTGCTTGTTGGCGTGCGTGCCGAGGGGGACGTGGCGTTCGCGGCCCGACACGAGGTCCAGGACCTCCACGCAGTCGCCGCCCGCCCAGATGTTCTCGTGGCCGCGTACGCGCATCGCGAGATCGGTGAGCAGACCCCCGTACGTCCCGAGCGGCAGTCCGGCCGCGCCCGCGAGGGTCGTCTCCGGTTCCACGCCGATGCCGAGCACGACGACGTCCGCCGGATACTCGGCGTCCGCCGTGGCGACCGCGCGGACCTTCCCCCGTGGCTCTCCGGGCACGGGAGGTACCCCCACGTCCGGGCCGGTCAGGATCTGGGTGACCTCGGCGTCGTCGACCGTCGTGATGCCCAGTCCGTCCATCGCGGCGTGCACCAGCCGGCCCATGTCCGGGTCGAGGGTGGCCATCGGCTGTGCGCCGCGGTTGACGACGGTCACGTCGAAGCCGTGGTTCAGCAGCGCCTCGGCCATCTCCACGCCGATGTAGCCCGCGCCGACGACGACCGCCCGCCGCCCCTCGGTGCGGTCGAGGGTGCTCAGCAGCGCCTGGCCGTCGTCGAGGGTCTGGATGCCGTGCACGCCCGGGGCGTAGATCCCGGGCAGCCGAGGGCGCACCGGCCGGGCGCCGGTCGCGATGACGAGCTTGTCGAAGCCCGTCCACGACTCGGCGCCCGACTCCAGGTCCCGGGACCTGACCCGCTGTCCCGCGATGTCCAGCTCCGTCACCTCGGTGCGCATCCGCAGATCGATGTCGCGCGCCCGGTGCTCCTCGGGGGTACGCGCGACCAGGTCGTCCCGCTCCGGAACGTCGCCGCCGACCCAGTACGGAATGCCGCACGCGGAGTACGAGGCGAAGTGGGAGCGCTCGAACGCGACGATCTCGAGCTCCTCCGGGCCCTTGAACCTGCGGGCCTGCGACGCGGCGGACATGCCCGCCGCATCGCCGCCGATGACCACGAGTCGTTGGTGTCCCATGCGGAACACGCTAGTGGGACGTCCGTTCAGTCCTGCTCGGGGGCCGCCGCGGGAGCCGGAACGGGAGCCGGATCCGAAGCCGGAGCGGGGTCCGCAGCCGGAGCCGGGACCGGAGCAGCGGCCGCCGCGGCAGCGCCGCCGCGCTGCCGCCACGGCCGGACCAGCCACCGCCACACCGCGTACAGCACCGCGATCACCGCGGCGAACGGCGCCACCGCACCCAGCACCAGACCGATCCACCGCACGGTCTCCACCAGGGCCTCCCAGCCGCCCTTCAGCGCGTCCAGGAAACCGGGGTCGTCCTCCTCCGCCGGCGGCTCCTCCCGCTCCTTCTCCGACAGCTCGAGGGTGATCGTCGCCAGCGACGTACGGTCCTTCAGCGACGCCTGCTGGGCCAGCAGCGACTCCAGCTCCGCCTGACGGTTGCTCAGCTCGCCCTCCAGCGTGACCACATCGCTCAGCCGGGTGGCCCTGTCCATCAGCTCCCGCACCCGTGTGACACTCGCCCGCTGGGTCGCGATGCGGCTCTCCACGTCGACCACCTGGTCGGTGACGTCCTGCGCGTTCGCCTTGCGGGTCAGCAGCTTTCCGGCGCCCGCGAGGTCGGCGAGGACCGAGGCGTACCGGTCCTGTGGGACGCGCAGCACGATGCGTGACATCACATGGGTGTCGTCGACGCGCTCGGTCGTCTCGTTGGCGACATGTCCGCCCGCGGTCTCCACGGTCGTACGCACGGCGGCGAGCGCCTTGGTCGCGTCCTTGACCTCCACGGACAGCTCGGCGGTGCGGATGACGTGCGTCGCGGCCGTCGCCGGCTTCCTCGCCGCCTGCCCCTTGTCCTGCCCCTGCCCCTGTGCCTCCTCGGGCGCCTGGGCGTCGGCGGGCTTCTGCGCCGCGTGACCCGAGTCGGCCGCAGGTCCCTGGCCGGCGTCCCCCTTGCTGTCCGGAGCCGCCGCCGCCCCCTTGCCGGAGCTCTCGGTGATGTTGTCGGCCGCACCGCAGCCGGCGAGTGCGAGTGAGGCGGTGAGCAGTGCTGCTGCCCCCAACGTGAGACGCCGTGCACGCATGTCGGTCCCCCCAGGGATGGTGGTGGAATGGTGACGGTTCGACGTGCGGGGTGGGGGAGCGGGTTGCCTGTTTCCGGTTCCGAAGCGGTCACGGTCAGGACTCATTACGGCCCGTGGCTGGCGGTTTGAGAGAGTGGACGCATGAACGCGGACACACGCACGGACACGGACACGGGCACGCGCGCGGCCCATGTCGTCGTCATCGGCGGTGGTATCGCCGGACTCTCCGCCGCGCACCGGCTGCTCTCCTCCGGCGTGCGGGTGACCCTGCTGGAGGCGACCGCGCAGCTCGGCGGCAAGCTCCTGGCAGGCGAGATCGCCGGGGCCCCCGTCGACCTCGGCGCCGAGTCGATGCTCGCCCGCCGCCCCGAGGCCGTCGACCTGGCGCGGGCCGTCGGACTCGCGGACCGGCTGCAGCCCCCGGCGACGACCAGCGCGTCCGTGTGGACCCGCGACGCACTGCGCCCGATGCCCAAGGGCCATGTCATGGGCGTCCCGGGCGGTGCCGACGCGCTCTCCGGGCTGCTCTCCGCGGAGGGCCTCGCCCGGATCGAGCAGGAGCGCGACCTGCCCCCTGCCGAACTCGGCGACGACGTCGCCGTCGGCGCCTTCGTCGCCGAGCGCCTCGGCCGCGAGGTCGTCGACCGGCTGGTCGAGCCGCTCCTCGGCGGTGTCTACGCGGGCGACGCGTACCGCATCTCCATGCGGGCCGCCGTCCCCGCCCTCTTCGAGGCCGCCAGGACCCACGGCTCCCTGCTCGAGGGCGTCCGCGAGATCCAGCACGGCGCCGCGCAGCAGCCGGAGACGGGCCCCGTCTTCCTGGGCATCGAAGGCGGCATCGGCACGCTGCCGCTCGCTGTCGCCGACGCCGTACGCGCCGGGGGCGGGGAGATCCTCACCGAGGCCCCGGTGACCTCGCTGCGCCGGGTGGCCCGCGAGGACCGGGAGTCCGGCGCCGTGGGCAGCCCGGTGTGGGAGGTCGTCGCCGACGGCAGGCCGCTCCTCGCCGACGGGGTGATCCTCGCGGCCCCCGCCTGGTCCGCATCCGCGCTGCTCGCCGCCGAGTCCCCGGCCGCGTCCGTCGAGCTCGCCGCCGTCGAGTACGCCTCGATGGCCCTTGTCACCCTCGCCTTCCGCCGCTCCGACCTCGCCGGCCGGCTGCCCGCCGGCTCCGGCTTCCTCGTCCCGCCCGTCGACGGCCGCACCATCAAGGCGTCCACCTTCTCGGGACAGAAGTGGAGCTGGGTGTCCGACGCCGCCCCCGATCTGTTCCTGCTGCGCACCTCCGTCGGCCGCTACGGCGAGGAGGATCACCTCCAGCGCGAGGACTCCGAGCTCGTCGACGTGTCGCTGAGCGACCTCGGTGCGGCGACCGGCCTCACGGTCGGCCCCGTGGCGAGCGAGGTGACCCGCTGGGTCGGCGGACTGCCGCAGTACCCCGTCGGGCATCTGGCGCGGGTCGCCCGCGTCCGCGACGCCGTCGCCGAGCTGCCCGGGCTGCGGGTCTGCGGTGCGGCGTACGACGGCGTGGGCATCCCCGCGTGCATCGGCAGCGGCCGGCGTGCGGCGGACGAGATCATCGCCACGGCCCCCCTGGTGCCCGGCACTGTCCGTGACGGGCGAGAATAGCCGTATGAGTGCGCCCGAAAAGATCCCGAACGCCGGCAAGAAGGCGAAGGACCTCAACGAGGTCATCCGCTACACCCTGTGGTCAGTCTTCAAGCTGCGCGACGTACTGCCCGATGACCGCGCCGGGTACGCCGACGAGGTCCAGGAGCTGTTCGACCAGCTCGCCGCGAAGGACGTCACCGTCCGCGGCACGTACGACGTGTCCGGTCTGCGTGCCGACGCCGACGTGATGATCTGGTGGCACGCGGAGACCGCGGACCAGCTCCAGGAGGCGTACAACCTCTTCCGCCGCACGAAGCTGGGCCGCGCCCTGGAGCCGGTGTGGTCGAACATGGCGCTGCACCGCCCCGCCGAGTTCAACAAGTCGCACATCCCGGCCTTCCTCGCCGACGAGACGGCCCGCGACTACGTCTCGGTGTACCCCTTCGTGCGCTCGTACGACTGGTACCTGCTGCCCGACGAGGACCGCCGCCGCATGCTCGCGGACCACGGCAAGATGGCCCGCAGCTTCCCGGACGTGCGCGCGAACACGGTCGCCTCGTTCTCCCTCGGCGACTACGAGTGGATCCTCGCCTTCGAGGCCGACGAGCTCTACCGCATCGTCGACCTCATGCGCCACCTGCGCGCCTCCGAGGCCCGCAGGCACGTCCGCGAGGAGGTCCCGTTCTACACGGGACGACGCAAGTCGGTCGCGGATCTGGTGGCGGGCCTGGCCTGACGGCTCTGCAGGACCTGGGGCGGGCCGCGGGTGCGGCCCGTCCCCTTTCGACCCGGAAGATCAGACAGCCGGCGGCAGCGTGCGCTCGACCGCCCGCTGGTCCACCGACACCGGGTCCGGCTCCGGGTGCGGCGCGCAGTCGGCGCGCCGCACCGGCGTCCTGCCGGTCAGCAGATACGTCTCCATGTGCCCGTTGATGCACGCGTTCTCACCGGCCGCGATGCCGTGCGTACCGGCACCCCGCTCGGTGACCAGCACCGAGCCGTCGAGCCGCCGCTGCAGCTCCTGCGCACCCGCGTACGGCGTCGCCCCGTCCCGCTCCGCCGCCAGGATCAGCACGGGCGGGATCTCGCCGGGACCGGTGCGCACGTCGAGCGGCTGCTGCCGGGGTCCGGACCAGTACGCGCACGGCAGATTCATCCACACGTTGGCCCAGGTCTCGAACGGCGCCCGGCGCGCCAGCGCCGTGTTGTCGCGGTCCCACACGTTCCAGTCCGTGGGCCAGGGCGCGTCGTTGCACTCGACGGCCGTGTAGACAGCGTCGCCGTTCTCCGTCTCGGCCGCGTCGTCCGGATCCGGGGCGGCCTGTGCGACCAGCGGCCCGTGATTGCCCTTCAGATACTCCGAGAGCGCACGCGCCCGCCGCGGCCAGTAGTCGTCGTAGTAGCCGGCCTGCAGGAACGCCCGCTGCAACTGGACGGTCCCCACCAAGCCGCCCGCCGGCTCGAGCGACAGCCGGGCACGGGCCTTCTCGTAACTGAGCAGCACCTGCTCGGGCGTCGACCCCAGACCGTATGTCTTGTGATGCCGGGCGACCCAGGCGCGGAAGTCGGCCCACCGGCGTTCGAAGGCGAGCGACTGCGTCAGATTGCTGCGGTACCAGATGTTCGACGGGGTCGGGTCGACCGCCGAGTCGAGGACCATGCGCCGCACATGCCCGGGGAAGAGCGTGGCGTGCAGGGCGCCCAGGTACGTGCCGTACGAGGCGCCGAGGAAGGTGAGCCGCTCCTCGCCGAGTGCGGCCCGTAGCACCTCCAGGTCGCGGGCGTTGTTGAGCGAGTGGAAGTGGCGCAGGTCCGCGCCCGCGTTCCGGGCGCAGCCCTGCGCATAGGTCTTCGCCCGGGCGATCCGCTCCAGCTTGTACGCCGCCGAGGGCTCGGCCGGTGTCTGCGTCGGGGCCTTCGTGAAGTCGGACGGGATCTGGCAGGACAGCGGGGCCGAGCGGCCCACGCCGCGGGGGGCGTAGCCGACCAGGTCGTACGCCGCGGCGATCCGCTTCCACTCGGGACGCCTGGACGCCTTCGGGAAGTACATGCCCGAGCCGCCGGGCCCGCCGGGGTTGTAGACGAGCGCGCCCTGGCGCTCCGCGGGCGTGCCCTTGGCCTTCACCCGGCTGACGGTGAGCCGGATCTGACGGCCCAGCGGATCGGCGTAGTCGAGCGGCACCGCGAACGTGCCGCACTCGACGTACTTCGGGAGGTCCTCCACCTCGGGGCACACGCCGAACGAGATCCCGGCGATCTTCGCGCGTGCCGCGGCGACGACGGTGCCGCGGCCCTCGGGGGTGAGAAGGTCGTCACCGGGGGGCGCGCCGGCACCGCCCGCCGGTGTGGCGGCCAGCGCCGACAGGACCAAGGAGCCGACGGCTCCGTACAGCGTCAGTGCTCTCATCACATTTCCCCTTCGTACCCACGGCCGTGGGTCGAAGATCACCAGAGCGCCGCGGCTTGTAAAGCACCGCTGTTCGGTGTCGGCGTCATTGACCCCCATGCGTGAACCGACGGTCGGCGAGAGCCGCACGCAGCGCCGGATCGTCGAGTGCCCGGATCCCGCGGACGGCCACGGCGGTCAGCACGGCGCGCTCCCCGCCGCCGGCGGGCCGGGTCGGGAGCGCGCGCAGCAGCCGCTGCCCGGCCGGGGAGGCCCAGCGGGTGTACGGGTGGATCTCGACGCGGGCGATGCCGAGGCAGCCCAGGGTCAGCACCAGGGGGAGCGCGAACCAGGCGGCGACATGCCCGGGCGGGCTCTGTTCCTGAGGAAGCATCAGCAGTGCGGCGGCCGCGAGCGCGAGGGTGAGCGCGGTCGCGGCCCACACGGCCCGTACGGCACTCGCCATGACCGCCCTTGCCGCGTCGGGTACGGCGAGGCCGGCGGTCACGAGCCGGTCGGCCAGGGCGTGTACGGCGCCGGCGGCGGCCGTGGCGTGCCGTATCGCGGCGGTACGGGACCGGCCGTCCGGGCCGATCGCACGGATCACCGATCGCTCCAGGTCGTCCGTGCCCTCCGGGTCGACGACGGTGGCCCACCCGGTGTGCGCGAGCAGCAGCCGCCGTGCGCGGTGCATGGACACCAGCGTCAGTTCGGCCACGCGATGCGGGCCGCCGGCCAGGAACGCGGCCTCGTAGAGGCTCAGCTCGTGGCCGCGGTCGCGGTCATGGTCGTGGCGCTGCTGGTGAAGGGCGTCGCCGGCGGCTTCTTCGCGGGCCGCGCCGGTGGCCGCGAGACAGAGCCGGACGCAGCTGATGCCGGCGGCGGCCCAGGCCGTGAGCAGGAGAGGAACCCAGAACATGGCCGAGTTCTACGCGAGATCACCGTCCGGGCGCCATCGGAATGTCAGGATCCGGAGGGACGGAGGGACGGAGGGACGGAGGGACGGAGGGACGGAGGGACGGAGGGACTGAAGGGCCGGAGGGACTGAAGGGCCGGAAGGGCCGGAAGGGCGGAGGGACGGACGGGCCGTCGGCCGTCAGCCGCGAGCGGTCAGCGGTCAGCGCTCAGCCGTCATGTGGAGGGCGGCGGCCTGGATGTCGCGGGCGGCAGCGGGTACGTCGTGGCCGGGGTCACGGTGACCGCCGGCCTCGGGGTGCTGCCCGGCACTGGCGGCGGGGGACCGCCGGTGCCCGCGGCGCCCCTGCCCGCGGGCTCCGAGGCCTCCGCCGCCTCCTCCGCCAGCGCGTCGAAGTCGACGAGCCCCGTCGCCTCCAGGACCTTGATGTGGTCGAGGACGGTCGTGTTGGCGTCGTCGGCCAGGGCACGGACGAGGGTGTTGCGGGTGGTGTGGCGGATCCGGGCGACGATCTCGAAGACCTTGCCGTGGGCCCGGCGCAGGATGTTGGCGAATTCGATCTCGTACTCCCGGCCCCGGGCCTCCGTCAGGTGCTGCAGCCACGCGCGCTGCTCCTGCGTGGGCTGGTTGGGCAGCTCCATGGACAGCCGGGACGCGACCTCGCGCACCCGTGCGTCGAGGTAGGTGTGGCCCGAGACGAGATGCTCACCGGCCACGGCGACCGCGCGGCTCGGCGCCCTGCCGACGGCCTGCTGGCCGGCCGGGAGCTCCCACAGGCCGGCGAGTCTGACACGGACGATGAAGTCCCGGTCGGCGGCGGACAGCGGACCCCAACGGGTGGGTACGGAACCGGCCTTGAGGTCTGCGGTCCCGGTGCCCGAGCGGTCCGCGTACGACCAGAGGGGGAACACGAGGGCGGCGATGGTCGCCGTCAGGGCGACGACGACCAGGCCGGCGCTCGTGGTGCGCGGGGTGAGGAAGGTGTGGGAACGCATCGTGCCTCCTGCGTGCGGCCCGCACGCTACTGGGCCCGGTGCTGATCCCGTGAGCGGTTCCGGGAAGTCAGCTGGAACTGCTCCCTCCGCCGCAGCTGGATCCTCCGCCTCCGCCGCAGCTCGATCCGCCGCAGCCGGAGCCACCGCTGCCGCCGTCCGCGCCCCCGCAGCCCCCGCCACCGGAGCCGTCGGCGCCGGCGATGGACGCAGCGCACCACACGACGGGCAGGACATCTGTGGACGATCCGTCCGCCGGCGCCGGCCGCGTGGCCCATACCATCCCGGCGCCCGCCACCAACCGGTCCCGGAGTATCGGGTCGGGCACCGCGCGCACGCCGCGCAGTGCCACGAGCTGCCCAGCGTCACTCGACCGGGCATGGGCCCTGGCGTACTCGGCGGCGGCACGCCTGCCCGCCTTCGTGACTTTTCCTTTCGCCCTGCGCTGGCAGACGGCCCCGACGGCGAGGCCCACGAGGCAGGCGGGCAGGACCTTCACCACGAACGGAAGGGGGAGGTCGGCGTACCCGTCGCGCCCGATGTACTGCACGGCGGTCAGGCCCATCGAGGCCGGGAGCAGCACAAACGAGCAGATCCACTGCGTGGACGCCCAGATGCGCCAGGGACGCAGGGACCGGGGCTCGATCATCAGCCCGCGCGCCGCGAGCCGGTTGCCGATCTCCTGCACGGCGGGGTCGCGCATCGCGGCCCGCCGCAGTGTGTACAGCGCCCCGTTCGGCGCGGCGGCCGACGCCTCGATCACGGCGCGCTCGACGGGGTCGCCCGACTCCGGCCGCACGACGGAGACGACGCCGGGGAAGCCGACCGCGAGCCGCCCGTCCACGGCCATCGCGGCGACCGCAGAGTCGACGACACGGGCGGGCCCCCCTTTGAGGAACGCCACTTCCCTGACGTCCCGAACGGGGCCGCCGGGCCCGCTGCGGCGGGTGGCCGCGAGGCCCAGGATCAGCAGCACCGAGGAGACGGCCACGGCGATCGTCACCAGCACGGCGATGATGTTCAACATCATCGGGGTCACCTCCTGACGAGGGCGGCGCGGGCCGCCCGTACGAGACGGGTTGCGCGACGGGGCGGCCGGCCCCGGCCCGGTCCTGCCACCGGTGCGTGAGCCGCCGGCGGGCGACCGGGTCGTCCGGCCGCCCGGCGATCAGCAGCTGCTCGGCGAAGTCCAGGGCGTCCCTGCGCGCGGGGTGGGAAAGGTGGGGGAACGCATCGTGCCTCCTGCGTGCGGCCCGCACGCTACTGGGCCCGGTGCTGATCCTGTGAGCGGTTCCGGAAAGTCAGCTGGAACTGCTCCCTCCGCCACAGCTGGAACTGCTTCCTCCGCCGCAGCTGGAACTGCTTCCTCCGCCACAACTGGATCCACCGCTCGAGCTGCCCCCGCCGCCGGAGGAGCCGCCGCAGCCACTGCTGCAGCCACCGCTCCCGCCGCACGTGCTGCCGCCCGCGCCGCCGCAGCCACCGCCGCCGGAGCCACCGGAACCGGCGTCCGACGATGCGCACCACACGACGGCCGGGACGAACATGTCGTCCGAACCGTGGCCTCCGGAAGTCCGCGCCCGGCCGGTCCGTACCAGCCGGGCGGCCGCCACCAGCTGCGCCTGGAGCACCGGGTCGGGCAGCGCGCGCAGCCCGCCGAGCGCCACACGGTTGCCCGCGTCGGCGGCGTACACATGGGCCGCCCGGTACTCGGCGGCGGCGCGCCTGCCTGCCTCGGTGACCTTTCGGCTCGCCTTCGTCGTACAGACGATCCCGATGATCAGGCCCACGAAGAAGACCGGCAGGAACTTCACGATGAACGGGACAGGGATGCCCGCGTCCCCCTCGAGCGTCACGTACTGCACGACGGTCAGCACGATCGAGACCGGAAGCATCAGGAAGAGGCAGACCGTCTGCGTGACGGCCCAGCGGCGCCACGTGCCGAGGGCGCGGGGCTCGATCATCAGCCCGCGGGCGGCGAGCGCGTCGCCGATCTCCTGCACGGCGGGGCTGCGCATCACGGCGAGCCGCATCGTGTGCAGGGCCCCGTGCGGCGCGGCGGCCGCCTCCTGGAGCACGGCACGCTCGACCGGGTCGTTGGCCGCGGGCCGCACCACGGCGACGATGCCGGGGCCGCCGACGGCGAGGCGCCCGTCCGAAACCATGGTGGCGAGCGCGGTGTCGACAACCCGGGCGGGCCCTCCGTTGAGGAACGCGACCTCCATGAGGTCGTGGACGGGGCCTCCGGTGCCTCGGCGGCGCGCGGCGGACAGCCCCCGGATCAGCAGTGTCGAGGAGACGGCCACGGCGATCGTCACCAGCACGGCGAGGACGTTGAACAGCATCGGGGTCACCTCCTGACGAGGGCGGCGCGGGCCGCCCGTACGAGACGGGTTGCGCGACGAGGCGGCCGGGCCCCGGCCCGGTCCTGCCACCAGTGCGTGAGCCGCCGTCGCGCGACCGGGTCGTCCGGCCGCCCGGCGATCAGCAGCTGCTCGGCGAAGGCCAGGGCGTCCCTGCGGTAGCCGTCACGCATGGGCCGGGTCCTGGCGTACGCCAGGAACGCGGCCCGGTAGCCGTCCCCGAGAATCTCCGGCAGCTCGGGGGCCACCTTCGCGACGACGTCGGCCCGCTTGGCGGCGAGCGCCCGGCCCTGCACCCGCAGCCGCCGCGAGTCGAACCCCTCCGGCACGGGCGTGCCGGCGACGAGCGCGGACAGCAGCGCGGCCTGCGCGAGCCCGACGCGCTCGCGCACGGCGTCGCCGGTGGCCCGGCACCCGCCGGGCTCCTGGTGTCCGGGGGGCTCCCCGTCCCCGGCCGGTACCGCTGCCGCGTCCGTGAGCGGGCAGGCGGTCACCCTGGCCTGCGACCGGGGGGTTCCCGTTCCTGCGGGGGCAGCGGCTTTCCGCGGCGCGGCTTCGCCGGCGCCTGCCTGCGTTGTCCGTGGCCCTGGGCGGGCGCCGCCCTGGGCATCCCGGCCGGCACGGCCGGCGTCGCCACTCGCACGACCCGCCACCCGACCTGTCGCAAGGGCTGCCTGCTGGAGAGTGGTGACCGACGCCGTGGTCCGCCGCGCGAGCGCGGACGCCGCCGCCAGGGTGCGGCTGATCGTCGCCAGCTCCGCCTCGAGTTCCCCCGGCGGCGGGAAGTCGTCGTCCCGCTCCAGCAGCACGCCGGGCGGGTCCGTGCGGGAGCGCAGCTCCGCCAGGATGTCCAGGACCGGGCGGGTCACCGGGTGGGCGTGGGTGTCGTGCCAGACGCCGTCGCGCTCGACACCGCCCGCGACGTGGACGTACGCGATGGCCTCGACCGGCAGCTCGTCGAGCGCGGCCACCGGGTCCTCGCCGCGGTTGACGTGGTTGGTGTGCAGGTTGGCGACGTCGATGAGGAGACGCACGCCGGTGCGCTCGACGAGCTCGGCCAGGAACTGGCCCTCCGTCAGTTCCTCGCCGGGCCAGGAGATCAGCGCGGCGATGTTCTCCAGGGCGAGCGGCACCGGCAGCGAGTCCTGGGCGATGCGGACGTTCTCGCAGAGGACGTCCAGGGCGTCCCGGGTGCGCGGGACCGGCAGCAGATGGCCCGCCTCCAGGCGCGGGGACGCGGTGAGCGGGCCGCCCGCGCGGACGAAGGCGATGTGCTCGGTGACCAGCGGGGCGCCGAGCGCCTCCGCCCGCTCGGCGAGGGCCGTCAGCCGGGCCGGGTCGGGGCGCTCGGCGCCGCCGAGGCCCAGGGAGACTCCGTGCGGGACGACCGTGACGCCGCGCTCCCGCAGCCGTACGAGGGACTCCGGCAGGTGCCCGGGGCACACGTTCTCCGCCACGACCTCGACCCAGTCGAGGCCTGGCAGCCGTTCCACGGTGTCGGCGATCTCCGGGCGCCAGCCGATGCCCGTGCCGAGCCTGTCGAGCTTCTTCATGGGTCCCCCTCCTCTGCATGTGCAGGGGTCATGGCCCCGCCGGACCCTGCCGAATCCAGAGGAGGGGACGTTCAGAGGTTGATTTGAGGTTCCTGCGGAATCCGGGTCACTGGGACGATCCGGGCGCGGGCCGGTTCGTGTTGACCGCCGTCGGCGGCCCGGGCTGTGTGGAAGGCCGCGAGGTGAACGACTGGTCGCTGCCGGTCGGGCCGGCCGGGGACGGCGCCGGCGGCAGGTTGCCGTCCGGGGGCGGCGGGCCCGTCGGGCTGGCCGTCGCCAGACCGGCCGCGTCGTTGGCGATCGCGTCGAAGTCCACCATGCCCGTGCTCTCCAGCATGGTGATGTGGTCCAGCACGGTCTGGTTGGCGTCGCTCGCCAGCTGGCGTATCAGCGTGTTCCGCGTCGTGTGCCGGACCTGGGCGACCAGCGAGAAGACCTTGCCGTGCGCCATGCGCAGCAGGTTCGCGAACTTGTACTCGTACTCGCGTCCGCTGGCCGCGGACAGCTCGCGCAACCAGCCCTGCTGCTGCTCGGTCGGCTGGTTCGGCAGCTCGACGCCGAGCTTCGCCGCCACATCGCGGGCCCGCTGGTCGAGGTCCGTGTGTCCCACGACCAGGTGGTCACCCGTGTCCTTGATGGCCTGGCTGGGGGCACGCTCGATGGCCTGCTGGCCCGCGGGCAGCTCCCAGAGTCCGGCCAGCCGCACCTTGACCAGGAAGTCGCGGTCGGTCGCCGACAGCGGGCCCCACTGCGTCGCCACGCTCGACGCGTTGAGGTTGGCCTGCCCGGTCCCCGAGCGGTCGGCGTACGACCAGACGGGGAACGCCAGCGCGCCCACTGTGACGACCAGGGCCGCGATGATGAGTGCTGTCCCGTTGATGCGCCGCAACAAGTGTTCCTCCCGAGCCGTTGTGCGTACCGCAGAATCGACCGGCAACCGAACCGGTGGTTCAACCTACTTGGCAGTACCGGAAGGTACGTAACGGGGCCGGGTTCCGTTCAGAGGCGTACGGAACCCGGCCCCGGTCCGGTCGGCGGTGTCCGGGTTCGTGGGCGATCGTTCCGTCCACGAACCGGCCCGCGAGCGGCTCAGTCGCGTACGGGGTGGTCGGCGACGACCGTGACCGAGCCCGGCGCGATCTCCGTGAAGCCCGCGTCGCGGACCGTCGGAAGGCCGCTCCCGACGAGCTCGGCCCAGCGGCCGGGCCGCGCCGTCCGCACGGCCAGCGGGAACCCGGCCTCGTGCCACGCCTTGCGCTCGGCGTCGTCCATGGCCCACCACAGCAGCTGCGCGCCGTGCCCGACCTGCGCCATCTCCTTGCCCGTCGACATGCGGAGGTCGGGATTGAGCCAGATCACGGCCCGGCCGGGGCCGACGTCACCGGCCGGCTCATCGGCGTCCTCCAGCTCCGTCCCCGACACCTGCAGCTTCGCCAGGTCCTTGGGCCAGCCGTCGAGCGGCACCGGCGGGAACACCCGCACCTCCGCGAACCCGCCCGTCACCGTGATGCCGTCGAGCGCCGACGCCTTGCGCCACTCCGCGCCGCGCGCCCGCCGCACCACCTTGCGGATCCGGGCGTCCTGCCAGTCCCGCACGGCCTGCGCCCACGGGCCGTCCCCGAGCGAGCGCTCGTCGGAGAGCATCACGAGCACCGCGCGCGCCGCGGTCTCCAGCGCGTCGGTACGGGACGGGGGAGCGGTCCTCTCGATCCGCACGACGAGCGGGAGAACGAACTGCGGGGCCTCGTCGCGCGTGGTGCGCTCCTGTCGGAAAGGGCTGTCGGGACGGCTGTCATGGCTGCTCACCCGGACAGTCTGCCAAAGCTCATCCTGGAGGATGTTGGCGGAACGAAATCCTCCGGGCGACGATGCCCCGCATGAAGAGCGATCTTTTTGCCACCGAGAACATGGCGCAGCAGGCCTCCGTACCCGGCATGAGCCTGCAGAACGCCAAATCGATCAAGTACGCGGTCAACGGGGAGATGCTCGCGCGGCAGGGCTCGATGATCGCCTTCCGCGGCAGTCTGCAGTTCGAACGCAAGGGCCAGGGCATAGGCGGCATGCTCAAGCGGGCCGTCACGGGCGAGGGCCTGCCGCTGATGGCCGTACGCGGCCAGGGCGAGGCATGGTTCGCGCACGAGGCCGCGAACTGCTTCATCGTCGACATCGAGCAGGGCGACGCGCTCACCATCAACGGCCGCAACGTGCTGTGCTTCGACTCCACGCTGTCGTACGAGATCAGGACCGTGAAGGGCGCCGGAATGACCGGGGGCGGCCTCTTCAACAGCCTCTTCAGCGGATACGGCAAGCTCGGCGTCATCTGCGAGGGCAACCCCATCGTGATACCCGTGTCGGCGCAGCAGCCGGTGTACGTCGACACCGACGCGGTCGTCGGCTGGAGCGCGCAGTTGAACACCTCGCTGCACCGCTCGCAGTCCATCGGTTCGATGCTCCGCGGCGGCTCGGGCGAGGCGGTCCAGCTCATGCTCCAGGGCGAGGGCTTCGTCATCGTCAGGCCCAGCGAGGCCACCCCTCAGAAGGCCGCCGCCAGTTGAGACTGCGGGACGTCGGCCGCCGGTACGGATCGGCCGGGCCGTGGGTGCTGCGCGGGGTCGGCCTCGACCTGCCCGCGCGCACCCTCGTCCGTGTCCGGGGCGCCAACGGCAGCGGGAAGTCCACGCTGTTGCGGCTGCTCGCGGGGATCGACGCGCCGACGGAGGGGCGCGCCAGGGAGCGGCCCCGGACGGCATACGTACACGAACGCTTCCCGGCGGCCGTGCCGTTCACGGCGCCCGGCCATCTCGTGCACCTAGGCCGGATCCACGGGCTCGGCCGCGCCGCCGCGGAGCGCGGGGCACGGCCACCGGTTGGGCCTCGGCCCTGGGCGGCGTCGGTACCGGCGTCGTGGTGATCAGCAAGCCGATGAGCGGCGACAACCAGGTCGAAGTGGTCCTGCTTCCCGCGACCGTCGCGGGGCTGCCGGCCGCGGTGGTCTGCGTCCTGACGGGCGCCTCGGCGGGCGCCCTGTGCACCCGGCCGCTGCTGCGCGGCCGCGGCTGGTCGATCGCCGCGACCGCCCTGGCCTCGCTGCTGGTCCTGGTGACCACCGGCTCCCCGGCGAAGGCCGCCGTGACCGCCCTCGTCACCGGCTCCCGCACGGGCACCGTGCACCACGCGGTGCTGCCGCCGGCGGCGGCGGTGGTGGTCGCGGGCGGGGTGGCCGCGCTGGTGTGTCTGCCGAGCCCTCGGCGCGACGACGGCGACTGAGGGCAACGGCGACTGGCGGCGACGGTGACCTTGGGCGACGGCGACTCGGGACGACGGTGACTAGACTCGTACATATGAGCGATCTGTCTCCGTACTGCGAGCCCTCGGTCGGCGTGCCGTCCGCCACACCCGAACAGGCCGAAGGGCCCTTCGCGGACTGCGTGCTGTGCGGAGACCCGACCGAGTATCCCGAGTCGGTCAAGGGCGTCACCCTCTGCCCGGTCTGCGAATGGCGCGAGGCCGAGCGCACGGCCTGCTCCGGCTGACGCCTGCGGCGGGCCTTCCCCCGGCATCCGCAGCCCTTGTTCCGGGGGCGTCGGCGGACGGGCCGGCCCCTCTGGGGCCCGTCCGGCGATTGAGGACGGGCCGCCCGGACGGCAGCGGGCGTGCGCTGCCCTACTGTTCGCGCCCCGCCGCCATCAGTTCCGAGACCTTCACGAAGCGGTAGCCGCGTTTCCGCAGCGCCGGCACGATGCGCTCGATCGCCCGCTCGGTGACCGGCGCCGCGCTGCGCGTGCAGTGCATGACGACCACGGAGCCGGGCCTGACGCCTGCCAGGACCTGGTCGGCCACCGCGGCCGGGTCGTTGGCGAAGGCATCGCCGCTGATGACGTCCCACTGCACGGCGGTGACCTTCGTGGGCGCGAGGGCCCGGAGGGCGTCGTCGTTGTAACAGCCGCCGGGGAAGCGGAAGTACGGCACGACATTGCTCACCCCGGCCGTACGGAATACCTCGAACGCCCGCTCGACCTCCGTGGCCATCTGGTTTCGGTCGACCTCCGGCAGGCCGTAGCACGGGGACGCGAAGGCGTGGTGGCTGTAGGAGTGGTTGGCGCTCTCGAAGAGCGGGTCGTTGCCGATCGACCACGCCTGGCCGGGGTACTCCTCGGCCCAGCGGCCGGTCATGAAGACGGTGGAGGGGACCTTCAGCCGGCGCAGCGTGGCGATGAGCGCCGGGTTGTCGAACCGCTCGCCGCGCGCGGCCATCGGTCCCTGATCCACCGTCATGACGGCATCGAAGGTGAGCGCGACGATCTTCTCCCCGGCAGCTGATCCGGCGGACGTCCCGGCGGACGTCCCGGCGGACGTCCCGGCGGACGTCCTGTCGGACGTGCCGTCAGGGGTGTCGTCGGACAACCGTGCCCGCATGAACACCGGGGTCAGGCCCGCGGCTCCGGGCGCCATGGTGGGCGGCTGCGTCGCGGCGGCGGTCTGCGTCGCTGACGCGGAAGGTCTGGCGGAGGGACTGGGGGAGGGGGCCGGTGGAGTGGCGCCCATGGTCCCGTCGGCCCCGACGGTCCCGCCCCCGCCTCTTCCTCCGCAACCGGCGAGCGCGACAACGAGCGCCACAGCCGCCGTCCATTGACGTACAAAATTGGTCACTCACGGAAAATATACGATCATCCGCTGATGTCCTGAACGCCTCGCCCTGACATGCCGTCAAGAAGATTTCCCTGCCGCGACGATGAACGGAACGACTCCCGCCATCCGTATGAAGGGCCGGACGCGTCCCCCGGTCGTCCCCCTCGGCGACCGGAGTCCGTACCCCCCGCAGGAGGCGAAGAGTTGACTCACAGGCGAATACCCAAGCGGAAGGCCATACTCGCGGGAGCCGGGGCGGTGGGCATCGCCGCAGCGGCCGTACTGCTGCCGAATGCCAACGCCTCGCAGTCCGGGTCGGAGGACGACCGGCCGGGCTCTCCCGGAAAGATGAGCGCCGCGTCCGCCTCGGAGCTCCTTCAGCGGCTTGGCAAGCAGCTCGGCGACTCCTACGGCGGCGCGTACTACGACGCCGCCCGGCAGCAGCTCGTCGTCAACGTCGTCGGCGACGACAGCGAGGTGGACGCCCAGGTCCGCCGGGCCGGCGCGGTGGCCAGGAGCGTGCAGAACAGCTCGACCGCGCTGAAGTCCGCCACCGACTCGCTGTCGCGCCGGGCCGCCGTACCCGGCACGGCGTGGGCCGTCGACCCGCGGACGAACCAGGTCGTGGTCACGGCGGACCGCACGGTCACCGGTGGGCGGTGGGACAGACTCGAGTCGGCGGTCGAGGCGCTCGGCGACGGTGTGGCCCGCATCCGGAAGTCGGCCGGTGAGTTCAAGCCGTTCCTCGAGGGCGGCGACGCCATCTTCGGCGGCGGCTCGCGCTGCTCGCTCGGCTTCAACGTCACGACGCAGGACGGACAGCCCGGCTTCCTCACCGCGGGACACTGCGGCGTCGCGGCCGAGCAGTGGTCGGAGGACGCCGGCGGCGCGCCCATCGGCACGGTCCAGGAGGCAGTCTTCCCCGGGGAGGGCGACTTCGCGCTCGTCACGTACGACGACCCGGGCACCGAGGCCCCGAGCGCCGTCGACGTGGGCGGCGGACAGCTCCTGGAGATCCAGCAGGCGGCCGACGCGGCCGTCGGCCAGGAGGTCTTCCGGATGGGCAGCACCACCGGTCTGCGGGACGGCCAGGTCACCGGCCTCAACGCCACCGTGAACTACCCGGAGGGGACGGTCACGGGCCTCATCCAGACCAATGTCTGCGCGGAGCCCGGCGACAGCGGCGGCGCCCTGTTCACCCGGGACGGGGACGCGGTCGGTCTCACCTCGGGCGGCAGCGGCGACTGCACATCGGGCGGCGAGACCTTCTTCCAGCCGGTGACGACCGCGCTGGAGGCGGTCGGCGCGCAGATCGGCTGACGCCGGTCACCACGAGGCGACCGAGGCGACCGAGGCGACCGCAAGGTGGCGCCAGTGAGCGCGAGTCGGCGGCCCCGGGCATCGGCGGATGCCCCGGGCCGCCGCCCACGTCCCGCCGTCACGGCTCAGGGCGCTTCCAGGAGTCGCTTCCTGTACTCCGCCACGTCGAAGTCCTCTTTCGGGTACTGCGGATCCAGCTCCTCCAGATGTTCCAGCAGCAGCCTGCTGACCGCCCAGTTCCGGCACCACATGCGGTCGGCCGGTACGACGTAACTGGGCGCCCCGGCCGTCGAGCACCGCCGCAGCGCGAGCTGGTACGCCGTCCGGTACGCGGGCCACAGGGCCCGCTCCGCGACGTCGCCCTCGTTGAACTTCCCGTGCTTGTCCGGGTTGTCGAGCCGCGCGAGCAGTCGCGCGCGCTGCTCCCCGTGGGAGATGTGCAGGAAGACCTTGACCACCGTCACGTCGTCCTCGGCGAGTGTCCGCTCGAAGCGGTTGATCTGCCCGTAGCGGCGGCGGATCCGCTCGCGCGGCACCAGCTCGCGCACCCGGGCGATCAGCACGTCCTCGTAGTGCGAGCGGTCGAAGATGCCGGTCTCGCCGGAGCGCGGCAGCTCCCGCACGATCCGCCAGAGGAAGGGATGGTCCTGCTCCTCGGGAGTCGGCGCCTTGAAGGCCCTGATCCGGCAGCCGGCCGGGTTGAAGAACCCGATCACGTGCTTGACCGTGCCGCCCTTGCCGCTCGTGTCCATGCCCTGGAGCACCAGCAGCAGTCGGCGGGGGGCGCTCGCCGCGCTCGCCGTGTACGGCCGCTCCTGCAGGCCGGCGAGGTGCCGGCCCATGGCGGCCGTCGCGGCGAGGCCCGCGGCCTTGTCCTCGGGACCGCCGGGTGTGGCCCGGGCGTCGTACGACGCCAGGTCGACGCTTTCACCCGGCGGCACGCGGAGCAGGCCCCGGAGCGGGCCGGGGTTCCCGTCCGCCTTCCGGCCGTTCTCCGACGTCGAACTGCTCGTCGCCCCGCTTGTCGTCACCGCGCGCCCGTCCCGTACCGGACCGATGCCTCGATCCTCCGCCGGAACGGGTACGCCCGCGAGCGAGGGGCGGTGAAGGACGGGATCTGACGTCCCGTCAGCCGAACGGGAACAGGGGATGTGACCCACATGCGTGCACCATGCCTACTGCTGACGCATGACGCATGACGCATGAGGTGCAGCGTCACGCATCACGCACGACGTGCATCGCATCACGCATGACGCGTACCGCAGCACGCATGCGGGCCACTCTGCCCGACAGGGCCCCTGCGTTATGCCAGCTTGGCGGTCAGGGTGATCGTCGTACCCGTCAGCGCCTGGCTGACCGGGCAGTTCTTCTTGGCGTCCTCGGCGGCAGCCTGGAAGGCCTCCTGGTCGAGGCCGGGAACCTGGCCCTCGACGGTCAGGTGGATGCCGGTGATGCCCTCGCCGGGCTGGAAGGTGACATCGGCCTTGGTCTCCAGCCGGGTGGGCGGGGTGCCCGCGCCGGTGAGGCCGTGCGAGAGCGCCATCGAGAAGCAGCTGGAGTGGGCGCCCGCGATCAGCTCCTCGGGGCTGGTCTTGCCATTCGCCTGCTCGGCGCGCGACGGCCAGGAGACGGGCTGGCTCGGGATGCCCGAGGAGTCGAAGGTGACGACGCCCGAGCCCTTGAGCAGCTCGCCTTCCCAGACGGTGTGCGCCGTACGCGTGGTGGCCATGATGGATCCCTTCTCAACGAACACAATGAATCGGTTCCAACCGGCCCCAACCTACTGGTCCACGAGGCCCTTCGCGTCCCGGGCGAGGGCGGTCAGCCGAGAGATGGCGCGGAAGTACTTCTTCCGGTACCCGCCCTTCAACATCTCTTCACTGAACAGCCGATCGAAGGGGAGCCCCGAGGCGAGCACCGGGATCTCGCGGTCGTAGAGCCGGTCGGCGAGCACGACGAGCCGCAGCGCCGTCGACTGGTCGGGCACCGGTTGCACGTCGGTGAGGCACACGGCGCGCAGCCCGTCGGTGAGCGCCCCGTAGCGGCTCGGGTGGACGCGCGCGAGGTGCTCCAGGAGCCTGGGGAACTCGTCGAGCGACGCGCCGTCGGTGGCGTACGCGGCCTTCGTGACCTGCTCGTCCGCGTACGGCGGCGGGGCCTCGGGCAGCCCGCGGTGGCGGTAGTCCTCGCCGTCGATGCGCAGGGGCCGGAAGTGCGCCGACAGGCCCTGGATCTCGCGGAGGAAGTCGGCGGCCGCGAACCGGCCCTCGCCGAGCTTCCCGGGCAGCGTGTTGGAGGTGGCCGCCAGCGCCACGCCCGCGTCGACGAGCTTGCCGAGCAGCGTCGACACGAGAACGGTGTCGCCCGGGTCGTCCAGCTCGAACTCGTCGATGCACAGCAGCCGGTGTCCGCTCAGCGTCTTCACCGTCTGCTGGAAGCCGAGCGCGCCGACCAGATTCGTCAGCTCCACGAAGGTGCCGAACGCCTTGAGCGCCGGCTCGGCGGGTGTCGCGTGCCAGAGCGAGGCCAGCAGATGGGTCTTGCCGACGCCGTAGCCGCCGTCCAGATAGACCCCGCGCGGCGCGGCCGGAGCCGCCGGCTTCTTCGCGAACCAGCGGCGCCTGCCGCTCCCGGTCGCGTGCGCGCCGCCCAGGCCCGCGGCGAAGGCACTCAGCACGGTGACCGCCTCGGTCTGGCTGGGCTGCTTCGGGTCGGGGGCGTACGTGTCGAAGCGGACTGAGTCGAAGCGCGGCGGCGGCACCATCTCGGCGACCAGACGGTCGGCGGGGACATGCGGCTCGCGGGCGCACAGGGACAGCGGGACCGCTTCGGTCATGGGACTGGTCGACACAGTCCCCAACTCTACGGGCCGTGCCAGACTGCACGGTATGCGACGCCTGTTCCCTGTGACCGACCCGACAGCCGACACCCGTGACCGGGAGTGGGCGCTCGACGAGCTGGCCGACGCCTACGCGTATCCCCCGGGGGACGGGGTGTGGCTGCGCGCCAACATGGTCTCCTCGCTGGACGGGGCCGCCCACCACGAGGGCCGCTCGCAGCCGCTCTCCTCCGACATGGACATGCAGATCTTCGGCACCCTGCGGGCGCTGGCCGACGCGGTGGTCGTCGGTGCGGAGACGGTGCGCCAGGAGGGTTACCGCCCGGCCCGCGCCCGGGACGCCTTCGCGGAACGCCGGGCGGCCGCCGGACAGGGCCCCGCCCCGGCGATCGCCGTGGTCAGCGCGAGCCTCGACCTGGACTTCACCCTTCCGCTCTTCACCTCCCCGCTGGTGCCGACCCTCGTCCTGACCGGCGCCGCGGCCTCCCCGGACCGCTTGGCCGCGGCCGGGAAGGCGGGCGTCGAGGTGGTGATCGCGGGCGACGGTCCGGGCGTCGATCCGGCCCGAGCCGTACAGGCTCTGGCGGACCGGGGCCTGCGGCGGCTGCTCACCGAGGGCGGGCCGAGGATGCTCGGCCAGTTCATCGCGGCCGGGGTGCTGGACGAGCTGTGCCTGACCGTGTCGCCGACCCTGACCGCGGGGGACGCGCAGCGGATCGCGGGGGGCCCGTCGAGGGAGGTCCCTGAGCGCTTCGCGCTGGCATCGCTGCTGGAAGAGGCCGGGTTCCTGTTCACCCGCTACCGTCGGACCTGAGGGTCCGCGGAATTTGTCGATCCGGTTATCTCGGGGCGGGCACTATTACTCTCAGGCCCCGTGCGTGCACGGGGAAGGATGGTTTCCGCAGAAGGGCTCCTGACGTGTTCACAAGCGTTCTGATGATCGAGAAGCCCCTCACGTCCACGGACGTGGAATTCGTCACGACCCTGCACGGTGACGAGTCCATCTCGTTCATCGTGCTCATGCAGCCGCGCGGCGACCAGGCGGACCTCCTGCTGCGCGCCATCGACGACGTCGCCATGGGCGAGCTGAAGGAAGCAGTCCGCGAGGGCGATGTGCCCGAGGGCGAGGAGGCCAGGAAGCCCGCGGAGCTCGCCCTGGAGCACTCGCTGGCCGCGCTGCGGGCGGCCGGCTGCGAAGCCGTGGGCCAGGTCGTCGAGGACCATCCGCTCACCAAGATGAAGTCCGTCGTCGAGGAGTCCGGCGCCGACGAGGTGATCGTGCTCACCGCTCCCCACTATGTCGAGGAGTTCTTCCACCGGGACTGGGCCTCCCGGGCGCGGCACAAGGTCGGCGTACCGGTGCTCAAGCTCTTCGCGCACAGCGAGTAGGCGCGGCGCCCGCCTCACTGCCCCGACTCGGCGCCGGCGCGTCACGCTGTCGTCGACGTCTCCGTTTCCTCCACCGCCGACACAGTGGGGTGCTGCCATGTGCCGGCGTCGGGAGCAGGCCGGGACACCGGCGGCTCGGGCCCGGGGGCCGTCTCGACGAGGTGCAGGAGCCCGGTCGGCTTCGTGCCGCCGCGCCCCGTGCCCAGAACCTGGGCCAGAACATGGTCATGGGCGTTGCCTCCGCCCTGTTCGGCGCGGGCCTGGGCGGCGGCCGTCCGCCCGGCCCGGGTCGACTACGGCGCCGTCTTCGGGCTGCCGCACCTGCCGTACCGTCCTGGCCGCTGTGCTCGCCGCCCGCGGCCGCAGTGCGTGAGCGCCGCCTGCCTCTCCGCACACCTCTGGGGCCGTTGGACCGTGGGCGAGGAACTAGGCTGGGTGCCTCGCACGACGCCACACCGCGCAGTGCACCCGCACACGGCACACTGCACACCTCGCACCCTGGGAGACACACGCATGGCATCCGGCATCCCCCACGCCATGGAACGGCCGCACTTCATCGGCATCGGCGGCGCCGGAATGTCCGGGATCGCAAAGATCCTCGCCCAGCGGGGCGCCAAGGTCGCGGGCAGTGACGCCAAGGAGTCCGCCACCGCGGAGGCGCTGCGGGCGCTCGGTGTGACCGTTCACATCGGACACTCCGCCGATCACCTCGCGGACGACGCCTCCTGCGTCGTCGTCTCCAGCGCGATCCGCGCCGACAACCCCGAGCTGGCCCGGGCCGCCGAGCTGGGCGTGCCGGTCGTGCACCGCTCCGACGCGCTCGCGGCACTGATGCAGACCGCGCGCACGATCGCCGTCGCCGGCACCCACGGCAAGACCACGACGACGTCGATGCTCGCCGTCGCCCTGAGCGAACTGGGCCTCGACCCGTCGTACGCCATCGGCGGCGACCTCGCGGGACCGGGGACGAACGCCCGCCACGGCGAGGGCGAGCTCTTCGTCGCCGAGGCGGACGAGAGCGACCGCAGCTTCCAGAAGTACGACCCGGACGTCGCGATCGTCCTCAACGTCGAGCTCGACCACCACGCCAACTACGCCTCGATGGACGAGATCTACGAGTCGTTCGAGGCCTTCGTCGCCAAGATCCCGGCGGGTGGCACCCTGGTCGTCGGCGAGCACGCGGGTGCCCGCGAACTCGCGTCGCGCGTCTCAGGCCGCGAGGACCTGACCGTGGTGCGCGTCGGCGAGTCCGCGGACTCCGACGTCCGGATCCTCGCGATCACCCCGAACGGCATGGCCAGCGAGGTCACCGTCACCCTCCCGGACCACGGCGAGCTCACCTTCACCGTCTCCGTCCCCGGCCGCCACTATGCCCACAACGCCGCCGCCGCCCTCGCCGCAGGCGTCCGCACGGGCATCGACCCCGCCGACCTGGCCCGCGCCCTCACCGCGTACACCGGCGTCGGCCGTCGCCTCCAGCTCAAGGGCGAGGCGAAGGGCGTCCAGGTCATCGACTCGTACGCGCACCACCCCACCGAGATGACCGCCGACCTGGAGGCCATGCGCGCGGCCGCCGGATCCTCGCGCCGGCTGCTCGTCGTCTTCCAGCCCCACCTCTTCTCCCGCACCCAGGAGCTCGGCACCGAGATGGGCCAGGCCCTCGCGCTCGCCGACGCCTCCGTGGTCCTCGACATCTACCCCGCCCGCGAGGACCCGATCCCGGGCGTCACCAGCGCCCTCATCACCGACGCGGCCACCGCGGCGGGGGCCCGGGTTACCGCCGTCCACGACAAGGCGACCGTCCCGGACGTGATCGCGGGAATGGCAGCCCCCGGCGATCTCGTTCTCACCATGGGCGCGGGCGACGTCACGGAACTCGGACCGGAGATCCTGACCCGCCTGGCGCAGTGACCCAGAGTGACTCGGAGCGAGGGAGAGCGAGCAATGGCGTACGACGTCGACAAGCCGGACGAGCAGTGGCGCGCGGAGCTGACACCCGCGGAGTACCAGGTCCTGCGCCAGGCCGGCACCGAGCCCGCCTTCCGCGGTGAGTACACGGACACCAAGACCAAGGGCGTCTACTCCTGCCGCGCCTGCAGCGCCGAGCTCTTCACCTCCGGCACCAAGTTCGATTCCCACTGTGGCTGGCCGTCCTTCTACGACCCGAAGGACACGGACGCGGTCGAGCTGATCGAGGACCGCTCCCACGGCATGGTCCGCACCGAAGTGCGGTGCTCGAGGTGCGGCTCGCACCTCGGGCACGTCTTCGAGGGCGAGGGGTACGCGACGCCGACGGACCAGCGGTACTGCATCAACTCGATCTCGCTGCGGCTTGCGCCGGACGAGGACTGAGGCTGAGGCCCGCCCGGTCGGCTGTCGGCCGGTGACGTGCCGAGGCCGGCGACGCGGTGTGCGTCGCCGGCCTGAGCAGGCCTTCACCTCAGCAGGCCGGCGGCCTCCTGGAAATCGGCGAGTGCCTCGGCGTAGCACCGGACCGCGATGAGCAGCGTCGACCGGTCGGTCAGGGCTCTGGCCAGCATGGCGGAGCCATGGCCCTTGTCCAGCTCGGCCAGTCGGCGTGCGAGCGTGACTCCCTGGTCGAACAGCGGACGCAGCGGTTCCATGATCAGGTAGGTCCGTGCCTGCCAGTGGATAGCCGAACGGATCGTCAGCCTGCGGTGCACAGCGACCAGTTCTGCGAGATGACCTCGTGGGTCGGTACGGGCCAGGGACGCGAGGGCGGCGGCGTCGTGCTCGAGCGCGGTCCTACCGTCGAAGTACGCCTGCCTGACGTCGGGAGACCAGCCGAGGTCCGAGCCGAACGGCGGCGCCGGCTCACCGGGCGATGCAGGCTGCTCGTCCGCTCGCCCCGACAGGCCCAGCAGGACCGCCCACCAGGCGAGGATGGAGCTCCAGCCCTTGCGCTCGCCGGTCTCGGCCAGCTCGGTCAGCAGGCCGAGGGCCTCTCCCCGTGCCTCATGCGCCTCGCCGCACCGGCCGTGTGCGTCCAGCATCTGGGAGAAGCGGACGAGATCCCACACCAGGATGGCGAGCGAGGTGTCGCCCTCGTCGAGCTCTGCGCGGGTGTTGCCGACGAGTTCCGCGAAGGCGTCGAGAGCAGCGGCGTGCTCCCCGGCTGCATCCAGCTCGGCGGACCACTCGAGCATGGACCAGTCGGGGGTACGTGCCGTTCTTCCCTGCGACCGCCCGGCCTCGACGATCTTGCCGTAGGCCTGTGCCGCCTCGCGGTGGCGTCCCTCCTCGGCCAAGGCGGTGGCCAGCGGCCCGAGCCCGTACACCGGGCTGGACACCTGGCCGGCCTCGAACGCCTGCCGTCCGATCTCCGCGATCTCCTCGCGCACCGAGAAGCCCTCCGCTCGTCGTCCGAGCGCATAGAGCCGGTGCTGGTAGGCGTCCAGCGCGTCGATGAGCAGTTCGGCTCGCTTCGGCTCCCTCTCGTCGAAGCGCCGGGCTGCGGCGACCGCCTCTTCGATGACGGACAGGCGGATCTCCGGTCGGTCCCGGAATTCCCGGTGACTGAGCGTCAGCAGCGCCCGGGTGAGCCGTGGGAGATAGGCCAGCGGGCTCACCTCGGCCAGCACCCGGTACGCCCCTACTTCCTGGTGGAGGCCGAGCCTCCCCGATCCGAGCAGCATCGTTCGTGCTCGCAGCACTGTGTCCTGATCGACGTTCTCGGAGTGATTCATGGCGGCGATTCTGGGAGTCGTCGAACAGGCCGGACAAGGCTGCTGAGCTGTGCCGCTCGTCCTACGAAAAAGCCCCCTGACCTGTCATGATGGTGGTGTCACCACCCCTTTCCACCCTGCGGGGCACCAGTCGGATGCCGATGGCCCGTCGGCCGGTTGCGCCGTGACGCCCGCAGGTCTTCCACGGGTCTTCGGCCGAGGGCCCGGAAGCGTGACGCTTCCGGGCCCGTTCCGTAGGTACGTCAGGCCGAAGGAGACGCGGTGGCCGAGGCGCCGGGCTGGACGCCGGTGCCTGTGCCGTCGTTGGTGGCCTCCGGGGCGACGCCCATCGTGATCGTGCCGATGACACCCTGGTCGATGTGCCCCTTGCGGTACTTGAGCTTCAGCAGACCGCCCGTGACCCCGCTCCGGTCGTAGATGGTGTCGTCCTGGAGCGTTGTGCGCTCGGTCGTGCTGGTGCTGTACGGGGCGACCGCGGCGGAGGCCAGAACGGACTCCTCGTCGAAGAAGAACTGGCCGGTGTGGCAGGTGCGCCCGCCCTCGTAGCCGGAGTCGGTGAGTTTGCCGTCGACGTGCACCTTGGTGTGGACGTGGACGGTGCGGCCGCGGTACCAGCCCGGGAAGATCGTCCGGAACTCGACGTGGCCGCTGCGGTCGGTGAGCTGGGTGCCGCGCAGATAACGCTTGTCGTCGGTGGGCTCCTCGTGCACGCCGCCACCTCCTCCGCCCGGGCCGCCGGACGGGGGCGCGCCGGTCGGGGTACCGGTGGGAGGTTCGCCGGTCGGCCCGCCCTCGGGGGGTGTGCCGCCGCCGCCCGAACTGAGGCTCTCGTAACCGGAGTAGATACCGAGCGCATCGCAATGCCAGATGTCAACGGCCGCATTGCGCAGCGGCTTGCACGTCTCGGCATCGATCACCTTGAGCCTGAGGACGAGCGGGATGCCCTCCTTGCCCTCGGTGATGTTCTTACGGATCTTGTCGGCGTCGATGTAGTACGGCCCCTCGGTCGTCTCCGATGTGAGCTTGTAGCACTCCTCCCCAGTGGCCCCAGTGGTCCCGGAGACCCCATTGGCCGCGCCCTGGCCTTTCTCCTGGCCGGCCGACGCCGTCGTGACGGCCACCGCGCCGATTCCGGCCGCGGCCACCGCTGCGCCGCCCGCCAGGATGACCCGGCGCCGCGACATGTTCCGCTTGTGGGCCGGTCCCGGTCCCGGTCCCGGTCCTGGTTCCTGTCCCTGTCCCTGTCCCTGTCCCTGTTGTTCTGTCATGCACAGGGACGCTAGGCAGCGGAGCTGAGAGGGGCGTGGGCGTGAGCTGTGAGTTCCTGTGAGCCCGAAGTCGCCGTCGACGCTCGCAGACCGGTGGGAGGTGCTCGACCTCGTACCCGTAGGGAAGACCGCTCGCGCGGAACCGGACCTGCCGCCATGGCAGGACCCGGCCGCCCCACGTCTAACGCGGCAGACGCGCGACCGCCCACTTCGCCTCCTGCGCCAGCGGCCCAAGAGCCTTGCGGGACGGCTCGGCGATCTCCTTGAGCAGCGTCCTGCCGTGGGACATGGCCTTGCGGGCCACGCTCGCGGCGTCGGAGCCGGCGCCGTCATCGGAGGCGACGTCCGAGCCTGGCTCGGCAGCTGCTTCGGCGGCGGCGAGGGCGAGGAGGAGGTACTCCTCCGTGACCCGTCCGCCGAACCGGCGTCGCCGCCGCCAGTCCGGCACCGCGTCCCGTTCCTGGGCGGCGGGCGGTTCGAGGCCGAGGTCCAGCTGGAGCTGGTCGGGGTTCTGGTCGGAGGCGCTCACCGGGGCGGGCTCCAGGGCGGCGACGACACGCTCCAGCGCACGCAGGGCCCCGGAAAGGCCGGCCGCGCTGCGCTCGTACGCGGCCAGAACCAGCCCTGCCGACGCGCGGTGCCATGCAGTGTCCTGCAGTGACATGACGTTGTACTGCGCACGCGCGGCCTGAGTGAAGTCGCCGAGCAGCGCCAGCTCCTGGGCGATCCCCTTCAGGAGCGGCGCGTCGGGGCCGGTGTCGTCCAGCATCCGGATGAGGGTGACCCGGGCGAGTTCGGTACGGCCCTGGCGGCGGGCCAGCGTCACCCACGTCAACTCCGGTGCGGCGGAGGGGTTCTGGCCGTATCGCTCCGCGTCGAGCTCCCGTGCCCGGGCGGCACGGGCCTCCGGCTCCTCCGGCAGCCACAGCGGTCCCCCGCGCAGCAGCGCGGCGTCCTCGGCCAGACCGTGCCGGCCCACCAGCACTGCCGCGAGGCGCAGCTCGTCGCTGTGTCCCGTGTCGGCGGCCTCCCGCTCCAGCAAGTACCGCAGGAGCGGGAGATCGCCCTCCCTGCGGTCGAACTGGGCTGCCCGCAGGACCGTCGCCCGCCGCACCGCATCCGCGGCCGTCTCGCCCCAGGTGCCGCGGTCGCCCGCCGCCCGCATCGCGGCCAGATCCGCGCGGCCGGGGGCGAGGACGATCTCCCGGAGCGGGGTGCGCGGATGGGGGTCGAGCAGTGCGTATGCCGGCCCTTCGTCGGCGTTGAGCAGCACATGCTCCGGCTCGGTGCGCAGCAGCGCGGCGTGCAGCATGCCGAGCAGCTCGACGGGGGAGCGCTCCGGGAGGCCGAGGGCGGTCCGCAGCTCGATGCGCCGCGCGTCCAGATCAGGTGCGTACGACTCCCGGATGCCGTTCTCCTGCTCGGCGACCGCCGCGAGGATGCGTTCCTCGCCCGCCTCCGGCGCGAGGGCGACGTAGTCGTACCAGCCGGGCAGCCCGATCAGGATCTCCAGCGCCTCGGTCACGGTGGCGCCGATCAGCCCGGCCTGCCCTTCGGACGAGGCGTACAGCACAGGTCCGTCCGGTCCGTCGGGTTGGTCCTGTCCGTCCGGTCGGTCCGGGCCGTCGGGGCCGCCGCACAGGAAGTACGTGCCGCCCGAGTCGTCGCCGGCTATCGGCTCCGGCGATGCCCCCGAGGCGAGCCGCACGGCTTCCCCGTGCTCCGCCCGCTGGAGGTCGAAGTCGAAGGGGAACGCGGCGAGTTGGGCGAGGCGGGGGTGCTCCCGGAGCAGGCGAAGCGGGTCGAGCGGGTCGAGCGGGTCGGGCGCGGGGTCGGTCATGGGGTCGTACGCTACGCGGGCGTCGCCGGCTGCAGCAGGTCCCAGCGGTTGCCGTACAGGTCCTCGAAGACGACGACCGTGCCGTACGGCTCGTGGCGAGGCGCCTCCAGGAAGCGCACCCCGGCCGCCGTCATCCGTGCGTGGTCGCGGGCGAAGTCGTCGGTGTGGAGGAAGAAGCCGACCCGGCCGCCGGTCTGTGCGCCGACACTCGCCAGCTGCTCGTCGTCCTTGGCGCGGGCGAGGAGCAGATCCGTACCGCCGCTACCGCTACCGCTACCGTCGCCGGGGCGGACGACGACCCAGCGCGAACCGTCACCGCGGTCCGTGTCCTCGACCAGCGTGAAGCCGAGAGCGTCCCGGTAGAAGGCGATGGCCTCGTCGTAGTCGCGTACGACCAGCGTGATCAGGGCGATACGGGGCAGCTGGGCCGACATCTGTTCTCCTCGGTGCGGGGGCCCAGTATCGCCGACCGTCCCGTCGATCGCTGCCGCGCACGGCTCCGGGCACAATGCCTGGCATGGACCCGTCGATCGAGCAGCTCACCGACCGCGCCCGGCACCTTGCCCGCCCCGGTGCCCGCCGGATCCTCGGTATCGCCGGGGCGCCCGGAGCCGGGAAGTCGACGCTCGCCGAGGAGCTCGTGGCGCGGCTGGGCGGGCTCGCCGTGCTCGTACCCATGGACGGGTTCCACCTCGCCCAGGCCGAACTGGAACGGCTCGGACGGGCTCGGCGCAAGGGCGCGCCCGACACCTTCGACGCCGCCGGATACGCCGCACTGCTCGCCCGGCTGCGCGCCCCCGAGGCGGGCACGACCGTGTACGCGCCCGCGTTCGACCGCAGCCTGGAGCAGCCCGTGGCCGGCAGCATCCCCGTCTCGCCGGACCTCCCGCTGGTCGTCACCGAGGGCAACTACCTCCTGCACGACGAGGGGCCCTGGGCGCGGATCCGCGCCCTCCTCGACGAGGCGTGGTACCTGGACCTCGACGACGCACGGCGCGTGTCCCGTCTCATCGACCGGCACGTCCGCTTCGGCAAGGAGCGCCCGTACGCCGAGCGCTGGGTCAGGGATTCGGACGAGGCCAACGCCCGCCTCGTCGCACACGGCCGGCACCGTGCCCATCTGACGGTGCGGATGGACCAGCCGTGGATCGCTTGAGTCACCGTTCTATGGTTCCCGCATGACGACAACGCCCCGCCTGGAGAAGATCACCCCCGGCAATCTCGACGCCGCGATCGGCCTGAAGGTCCGCCCGGACCAGGAGCATCTGGTCGCGCCGGTGGTGAAGTCCCTCGCCGAGGCGTACGCGCACCCCGGCGTGGCCTGGCCCCGCCTCATCCTCGACGGCGACCGGCCCGTCGGCTTCCTCATGGCCTTCTTCGGCATCGACTTCGCCGGCGACGGCACGGGCACGGACATCCGTTCCGGCCTCTGGCGCCTCAACATCGCCGCCGGAGAGCAGGGCCGGGGATACGGCCGCTTCGCGGTCGAGTCAGTGGCCGCCGAGATCCGCCGCCGCGGCGGCAACCGCCTGACCACGACCTGGCACCCGGGCGAGAGCGGACCGGAGGGCTTCTACCTGGGGCTCGGCTTCCGGCCGACGGGTGAGACGAGCGGGGATCAACGCGTGGGTGAGCTGGAGTTGGACCAGGACGGAGTCGGCCCCGGGAACCGGACCGTCCGCTGACCGCCGGGAACGGGCCGAGCTGTCGCGGGAGATCGGCGTGTGCGGCTGCCGTGGGAGCACCGGCCGCTGCTCACCGGCCCAGCCGTCGGCGCTAGTCGACGACCTTCTGCCACGCGGTCGTGCCGAGCAGTCCCGTGTCGCCGACATCGAGTCCGCCCTCCGGTTCCACCGTCTGCCGGTCGCCCCCGGCGGCCGGCGCGATCTCCACGTACACGCCACTCCCGCGCCGTGTCGCCGGATCGACGGCCGAGTAGCGCCAGACGAACACGCTGTACGCCGACTCTCCGGCCCGCAGGGTCACGGGGTGCGGCCCCGGGTCGTCGAGCGTGGTGATCGGTCCCGGCCCCTTGAGCACAGTGACGTTCATGCGCTTGCGGTCCACGTCCCGCACCCGTACATCGGGGTAGCCGTTCAGCCGCTGGTCGCGCTCACCGCAGTTGGTGAGGGTCACGGTCATGGCACGCAGCCCCATGGCGGCGGTCACCATGCCGGCCGACACCCGCACACCCGTGTCCGGGCAGCCCTGCCCGTCCTCGGACGGGGGCAGGCCGGCGGCACCTCGCGGGGGCGTCTGCGCACCGGCCGACGGACCGGTACCCGACCGGTCCTCGGCCGGCGGCCGGGGCTGCGCCTGCGCTGCGGTCCGTTCGGGGTCGACCTCACGGTCCAGTTCGGCCGAGAGCCCGCACCCGGTGGTCAGGGCGGCCACCGCCGCCAGGATCAGCGCATGTCTCACAGGTATGACGGTCACGCGGCGATCATCACACGCCGTCACACCTCGCGGTCGTGATTCACCGGACACCATGTACGGCCCCACGGCCCCACGGCCCCACGGCCCCACGGCCCGCGGCCCGAGCGATGCGGGGCGGGGGTCCGGGGTCGCGCCCGTGCACGAGAGGCTCCCCGTGCGCCGGCACGTCATCGCCGGCTGGAGCTCGCCGGACGGCGACCAGAGCCGTGGCCCCTTCGTCGTCCTCTGCGACACGGTGCGCTGAGGCGGACGAGGCGGCAGGGCTGGTCACAGGGCTCGACCGAGGTCTGCCGACCAGCCGAACCGGCCGGTCGACCCACCGGCCGGCCCGCCGACCCCGGGGGATGCGCTCGAGGGACCTCCTGGGGGTCGCCTGGGACCTCCTGGGCCTGAAGAGCGCGGCCGGAGGGGAGGTCGGTAGGCTCGAAACCAGAGCACACATGAGGAGCGGGGGCTGACGTGGGGCTGTTCCGGCGAGGGCCGAAGCGTGACGGGGTCGACGCGCCCCGGGACGAGGAGTTCTCCTTCTTCTCGGCCGGGGAGGGCGCGCGTTTCCGTGGCCAGGTACGGGAGGCCTTCGCCGAGCAGGGGCTCGAGGTCACCGTGTACGCCGACGTCGTCACCGACAGCGCCGGGCGGCAGTTCGGGCTCGGCAACCTCGCCGCGGTCTGCCACAACGACGAGCGAGGCCCGCGTGCATGGCCCGAGGTGATCCGCGGGCATGTCGCGATGGTGCTGCGCACCATGGACGCCCCGTCCGCGCTGGACACCCTTCCGCCCGACCAGATCCGCTCCCAGCTCTACCCGCGCGTGATCGGCGCGGAAGGGCTCGACCCGACGACCTTCGGGTACGCGCGGTCCCTCGCCCCGGGACTGTGCGAAGTCCTCGCCCTCGACCTTCCCGAGAGCGTCATGATGCTCACCGACGAGGCCCTGGAGCCGCTCGGGGAGGTGCCGCGGCTGCGGGAGCGCGCGATGGACAATCTGCGCGGGCTGCCCATCGAGGGCCACGAGACCATCAAGGACGCCGGGGGCATGTGCTTCGAGGTGGTCGTCGGCGACTCCTTCTACACCGCGAGCCGGGTCCTGGTGCTGGACGCGCTCGTCCGCCAGGTCACCGGGCAGCACATCACCGCCGACGGCGCGCTCGTCGCGCTGCCCTTCCGGCACCAGGTCGCGTTCCACGTCATCCGCGACGCCTCCGTGATCCCGACCCTGAACGGAATGGCCGCGTTCGCCGCCACCGGGTACGAGGACACCCCGGGCGCCATCACCCCGTACGTCTACTGGTGGCGCAACGGCACGCTCACCCAGCTCAGCGACCGCGACGAGGACGGCGAGGGGCTCCGCATCGTCGTCGGCGAGGACTTCCAGGACCTTCTGGAGCGTCTCGTGGCGCAGCAGCCGTACGACGACGAGGACTGACCGAGGAGAGCCCGTGACCGGCACGAACGCACCCGGAGCCGCAACCGGATCCGCATCCGCACCCCTGTCCGCGCCCGCGTCCTTCACCGCCGACGACTACCGCGCCCGGATGGCCCGCGCCGCCCGCTCCGCCGCCGAGGCCGGGCTCGCGGGCCTCCTCGTGGCCCCCGGCCCCGACCTGGTGTACCTCACCGGCCACCAGCCCGTGACCACCGAGCGGCTCACCCTCCTCGTCCTCGGGGAAGGCCGGGACCCGGTGCTCGTCGTGCCGACCCTCGAGGCCCCCGACGCCGAGCACGCGGCCGGGGCGTCCGCGCTCACCCTCCGCGACTGGACCGACGGCAAGGACCCGTACGCCGTCACCGCGCCCCTGCTCGACGCGGCGGGCCGCTTCGGGGTCAGCGACAACGCCTGGGCGATGCATCTGCTCGGCCTGCAGAAACAGCTCCCTGGCACCTCGTACGTGGCCCTCACCGAGGCGCTCCCGATGCTTCGCGCAGTGAAGGACGCGGCCGAGCTCGCGCGTCTCGAAGCAGCGGGCGCGGCCGCCGACGAGGCGTACGGCGAGATCCTCAAGGTCCGCTTCTCCGGCCGCAAGGAGACCGAGATCGCGGCCGAGCTCGCCGAGCTGCTGCTGCGCTTCGGCCACTCCCAGGTCGATTTCACGGTCGTCGGCTCGGGCCCGAACGGCGCGAACCCGCACCACGAGGCGGGGGACCGCACCATCGTCGAGGGCGACATGGTCGTCCTCGACTTCGGCGGCCTCAAGCACGGGTACGGCTCCGACACCACCCGCACCGTGCACGTCGGCGAGCCGAGCACCGAGGAACAGCACGTCCACAACGTGGTACGCGCCGCGCAGCAGGCGGGATTCGACGCGGTCCGGCCGGGCGCATCCTGCCAGGACGTCGACCGGGCGGCCCGCAAGGTCATCGCGGCGGCGGGGTACGGCGAGTACTTCATCCACCGCACCGGCCACGGGATCGGTGTCACCACGCACGAGCCGCCGTACATGATCGAGGGGGAGGAACGGGAACTGGTGCCGGGCATGTGCTTCTCCGTCGAGCCGGGGATCTATCTGCCCGGGCGGTTCGGGGTCCGTATCGAGGACATCGTGACGGTGACGGAGTCGGGTGGGTGCCGCTTCAACAACACGCCGCGGGAGCTGGCGATCGTGGAGTAGGGGGTGGGGTGGGGGCCGCTGCGCGGGGCCTTTGCCCCTCCCCGCCCCTTCCCGAACTGGGGACAAGCCCCCAGCCCCCCATTCCGGGGTCTCCGCCCCCGGGCGCCCGCGCCTCAAACGCCGGCGGGGCCGGCTTTCGGGGCCCGCCCGGGCCCCCTCCCCCTACGCCCTGGCGGGTGTGGGGCGGGGGCGGACCTCAAGCCTGTCGGGCGTTTGAGGACGGACACCTGGGCCTACGGACGCCCGGCCCCGCCCCGCCGGTGCCGGGCGCACCTCACGACACCGGGTCCCACCGGCCGGTGCGAGGCGCACGTCATGCCCTCGCCGCCGGTGCCGGTCGCAGCCCGCGCTTGCCGGTGCCGGGCGGACCTCACCGTCCCGCCCGCTGGTGCGAGGCGCACGTCATGCCCTCGCCGTCGGTGCCGGTCGCAGCCCGCGCTTGCCGGTGCCGGGCGGACCTCACCGTCCCGTCCGCAGCCCACGCCCCGCCGGGCCGCCGGCGCCGGGCATACCTCACGTCACGCCCCCGCCCGCCCGTGCCGGGCACGCCCGGCTCACGCGTCCCCCAGCACCACGCACGACTCGCCCGGCAGTTCCAGGACCCCGTCCGCGACGGGGGCACGTACGCCGTCCCATACCGCCAGCAGCCGGGCCCCGCCGCCCAGGGGGATGGTGGCCGGGTCCTTGCCGAGGTTCACCGCGACGCGCAGGTCGCCGCGGCGGAAGACGAACCAGCGGGCGTCCTCGTCGTAGGCGACGCGCACCGCCGCGAGGTCCGGGTCGGAGAGGTCGGGCTGGGTGCGGCGCAGGGCGATGAGTTCGCGGTGCCAGGCGAGGAGACGGGCGTGGGGCTCGCGGGTGCGCTCCGAGCGGTCCAGGCAGGAGCGGTCGCGAGTGGCCGGGTCCTGCGGGTCCGGGACGTCGTCCGCGGCCCAGCCGTAGGCCGCGAACTCCCGCCGCCTGCCCTCCCGTACGGACTCCGCGAGCTCCGGGTCGGTGTGGTCGGTGAAGAACTGCCACGGCGTCCGGGCACCCCACTCCTCGCCCATGAAGAGCATCGGCGTGAAGGGCCCGGTCAGCACCAGCGCCGCCGCACAGGCCAGCAGACCGGGGGAGAGGTGCGAGGAGAGGCGGTCGCCGAGGGCCCGGTTGCCGATCTGGTCGTGGGTCTGGGCGTAGCCCAGGAACCGGTGGGCGGGCGTGCGCGTGAGGTCGACGGGCCGGCCGTGCGTGCGGTCCCGGAACGTCGAGTACGTGCCGTCGTGGAAGAAGACATGCCCCAGCGTCTTGGCCAGCGCGGCGAGCGGGGCGCGCGCGAAGTCCGCGTAGTAGCCGCGCGATTCGCCGGTCAGGGCGGTGTGCAGGGCGTGGTGGAAGTCGTCGTTCCACTGGGCGTGGAGCCCGAGCCCGCCCTCCTCGCGCGGCCTCGTCGTCCGCGGATCGCACAGGTCCGACTCGGCGATCAGGAACAGCGGCCGACGGACGTCGGCGGCGAGGCCGTCCACCGTCGCCGACAGCTCCTCCAGGAACGTCAGCGCACGGCTGTCGGCGAGCGCGTGGATCGCGTCGAGACGCAGCCCGTCCATGCGGTAGTCGCGCAGCCAGGCCAGCGCGCTGCCCAGCAGGTACGCCCGCACCTCGTCGGAGCCCGGCGCGTCCAGGTTGACCGCGGAGCCCCACGGGGTGTGGTGGGTGTCCGTGAAGTAGGGCCCGAAGGACGGCAGATGGTTGCCCGAGGGGCCCAGATGGTTGTGTACGACGTCCAGGACCACCCCGAGCCCGAGACCGTGCGCCGTGTCGACAAAGCGCTTGAGCGCCTCGGGGCCGCCGTACGGCTCGTGCACGGCCCACGGCGCCACACCCTCGTACCCCCAGCCGTGGCTCCCCGGAAACGGGCACACGGGCATCAGCTCCACGTGGCTGATGCCGAGGTCCGCCAGTTCGCCGAGGTGTCCGGCCGCCGCGTCGAACGTGCCCTCGCGCGTGAACGTCCCGACGTGCAGCTCGTACAGGACCGCGCCCGCGAGGCCCCGCCCCCGCCAGTCGTCGCTCTGCCAGACGTACGTGTCCGCGGCGACGACGGCGCTCGGTCCGTCGGGGCCGTCCGGCTGGCGACGCGAGCGCGGATCGGGCAGCAGCGGACCGTCGTCCAGCAGGAAGCCGTACCGGGTCCCGTCCCGCGCCTCCGCCTCGGCCACCCACCAATCCTCCAGCACGGGATGGCGGTCCATCGGCAGCCGCGAACCCTCCAGCCACAGCACGACCCGGTCCTGGGCGAACGGCGCCCACACCTCGAACAGCACGGTTTCCCCTGTTGTGTCGACAGCACTCGATGGCACTCGCACCCATCCTGGCAAGTCCGGGGTCTGGAGGCGGCCTACTCGCCAGTACTAGGGTCCGGCCATGACTCCGCCCCCCGTACCCTCCGCGAGCACGCTGCCCGTTTTCCCGCCCGGCTTCCTGTGGGGTGCGTCCGCATCCGCCTTCCAGACCGAGGGCGCCGCCGACGCCGACGGCAAAGGCCCTTCCGGCTGGGACGCCTTCGCCGCACAGGGCCGCATCAAGGACGGTGCCGACGCCGCGCGCGGCACCGGCTTCCACGAGCGCTACCGCGAGGACGTCGCCCTGCTGGCCGGCCTCGGCGCCGGAGCCTTCCGCTTCTCCGTCAGCTGGCCGAGGGTGATCCCCGGAGGCAGCGGCCCCGTCAACCCCGCGGGCCTCGGCTTCTACGACCGCCTCGTCGACGAACTCTGCGCCCACGGCATCACCCCGGCGCCGACCCTCTACCACTGGGACACCCCGCTGCCCCTGGACGAGGCCGGCGGCTGGCTGAACCGCGACACCGCCGCCCGTTTCGCCGAGTACGCCGCCGTCGTCGCCGAGCGCCTGGCCGACCGCGTACCCATGTGGATCACCGTCAACGAACCCGCCGAAGTCACCCTGCTGGGCTACGCGCTCGGCGAGCACGCCCCCGGGAAGCAGCTTCTCTTCGACGCCCTGCCCGCGGCACATCACCAGTTGCTCGCCCACGGCCTCGCCGTCCAGGCCCTGCGCGCCGCGGGTGCCGGCACCATCGGCCTCGCCGTCTCCCACTCACCCGTACGGACCGCCGGTGACACCGACGAGGACCGCGCGGGCGCCGAGATCTACGACATCCTCACCAACCGGCTCTTCTCCGACCCACTCCTCACCGGCCGCTACCCCGAGGGCTTCGACGAGCTCATGCCGGGTCCCGTCGCCGAAGACCTCGCGGTGATCTCCCAGCCGCTCGACTGGTACGGCGTCAACTACTACAGCCCCATGCTGGTCGGCGCGCCGGCGCCGGATGCCCTGGACTCGTACGCCGGACTCGGGATGCCCACGGGACTGCCCTTCGGTCTGCGCGAGATCGAGGGCGTCGAACGGACCGGCTTCGGCTGGCCCGTCGTCCCCGACGGGCTCCGCGAGCTCCTGGTCACCCTCGAGGAGCGCTACGGCGACCGCCTCCCGCCCGTGCACATCACCGAGAACGGCTGCTCGTACGACGGCCTGGACGATCGCTCTCGGATCGCCTTCCTCGACGGTCATCTGCGCGCCCTGCACCAGGCGGTCGAGGAAGGGGTCGACGTGCGCGGCTACTTCGTCTGGTCGCTGACCGACAACATCGAGTGGGTCGAGGGGGCCGCGCAGCGCTTCGGCCTCGTCCATGTCGACTACGAGACGCTGGAGCGCACCCCGAAGGCGTCGTACGCCTGGTACCGGGACGTCATCCGCGCGCAGCGGGCCACGGGGTCAGGGGACTGAGCGGATCCGCCACACCAGGACCCCGCCGAGGACCGTCACCACCGTGGAGGTGAGATACAGGCCCGCGTAGCCGCCCGCGTACGCCACGATCGGCGCCGCGAGGGCCGGTCCGAGCACCTGGGGAGCCGAGTTGGCGATGTTGATGACCCCCAGGTCCTTGGCCCGGTCCCCGGCGCTCGGCAGCACCTGGGTGATCAGTGCCTGGTCCACCGCGATGTACGCCCCGAAGCCGAGCCCCAGCAGCAGCGCCGCGCCCATCGCCACCGGCCAGGTGTGCCAGAACGTCAGCAGCAGCGAGGCCGCGGCCATCACCACCGAACTCACCGACACCAGTGCCCTGCGCCGCCCCCACCGGTCCGAGACCACCCCGCCGCCGACCGCCGTCACGACGACACCCGCCGTGTACAGCAGGGTGAGGATCAGCACGCCCTCGTCCGGATTCGCGTGGTGCACCGCGTCCTTGAGGAAATACAGCAGATACAGCGTGCCGATGGCATTGCCGAGCATCACCAGGAACCGCGTCAGCCAGGCCCACCCGAAGTCCGGATACGCGCGCGGGCTCACCCAGAAGTCCGCGAGCCGCACCGTCCGTGTGTGCCGTGCCTCGCGCGGCACGGGAGGATCCCGGGTGAGGAGCACGAACGGCAGGGCGGCCAGCACCACGAGGACCGCCAGCAGCAGATAGCCGGCCGCCGTTCCCGTCACGACCATCGTCACCAGCAGCGCGCCGACCACCAGCCCCAGCGTCTGCGGGATCCCGATCCAGCCGGAGACCGCCGCGCGCTGTTCCACCGGCACCTGGTCGGGGACGACGGCATTGGAGCCGGCGAGCATCGCGTTCAGCCCGAGCTGGGCCAGACACCAGCCGAGCGTCACCCCCACGATCGTCGTCTGCGCCGATGTGACGGCCAGTCCGACCGCGCCGGCCGCCGCCCCGCCCAGGATCCACGGACGGCGGCGGCCGAAGCGGCCGCCCGTACGGTCCGAGAGCGCGCCCGCCAGTGGGTTGGCGACGACGGCGACGAGCGCGCCGACACCGGTGGCCCAGCCGAGGGCGATCTCCTTGCCCGAGGGGTCGATGGCGTCGATCTGCTCGGCGAGCAGCACCTGGATCGGGGTCAGGAAGGCCATGTACAGGCCGAGGTTGGCCAGCACGAGCCCCGATATCCAGCCGCCGCCGACACGGGTCTGCGGCTCCGTACGGGGATCGTCCATCACCATGGGCCGCTCGCCATCAGCTCGGGGGTGCCCGGAGCCTACGGACACCCCCGAGGCCGGACAAGACGTCGGACTCACACGAGGTGGATGCGCTCCTGCGTCACCGGATGCCCGGCCTTGGCGAAGTGCGCCGCCATCGGGAAGTTGCCCTGGTCGGTCGCGCCCGCGATGAACTCCGCGCCCTGCTCGGCCAGGAAGTGCGTGCACTCGGCGAGCAGGTCGTACGCGTAGCCGCGGCCGCGCTGCTCCGGCACGACCCCGATGAAGCCGACGCACGGCCCCGACGGGTTGTGCGCGGGTACGTGCAGCCCGACCAGCTCGCCGTCGGGCGTGTACGCCAGCTGCCACCACTCGCGCGGGGACGGACACCAGTGGAAGAAGTCCAGCTCCTCCTGCGCGGCACGGTCGAGACCGTCCTCGGCGATCGCGCGCAGCGCATGCGCGTCGAGCGTCACGGTGTGGATGCGGCGCAGGACGTCGAGGATGACGCCGTCGTCGGGTTCGGGCCGGAACTCCAGCCGCCCGGGCCGCTCCGGCAGCCCGCACTCCAGCGTCCACCGGTACTGGAAGCGCTCCACGAGCACCTCCATCCCGGCTGCCTTCGCGGCCCGCAGCCGCGCCTCACCGGCGGCCCGGTGCGCCGGGTCCTCGCGCCAGCCCGGGGGCAGGATCAGTTCGTACTCGACCTGGAAAGGGGAGGTGCGCAGCAGCTCGGTGCCCGCCTCCTCCTCGCCCTCGGCGACGTCGAACCAGTTGAGATTGACGGGAGTCGTGTCGTCGGGGCCGCCCCACCAGGCGGCCCGTGCGACGACCCTGCCCTCGCGCAGGGCGACCCGCTTCCACTCCGGGCGGTGCGTGGTACGGGCCAGCGCGCGGCCCACAGCGAGCGGATCGGGCAGGGTGTCGAAGAGATGTGCGTCGCGTGCGGAGAGCGCGCGGATGACCATGTCGGTCATGAGGAAGTCCTCCGGGAAGAAGCGTGCGTGATGCGCTCCCGGTCGGACGGTGTCAGACGTCGAACGCCGGGCGGACGGGGCGGGAGCGCGGGAATCGTGTGGACTGCACTGCACTCGCCTCCTTCCGTCGGTCACGGGCGTCGCGGTGAGGCTAGACGACTACGGGAGTGCCGTCCAGCGTTTTTCCGCCGACCGCTCGGTGGGTGGGCAGGGGTGCGGGGGTGCGCAGGGGCACAGGTGCGGGCGCGGCGGCGGGCGGGCCGAACCCGCCCGCCGTCACTGCCAGGTGAAGTCGAGGGCCCGCTCGAAGTTCTCGTATCCGGCACGGGCGAAGGCCTTTGCCATCGGCACGTTGGCGAGATCCGTCGCCGCCCGGATGCGCGGCACCTTGTGCGCGGCGAGGATGCGTGTGCCCTCGGCGAGGATCTCGTCGATGTGGCCGCGCCCCCGGTGTGCGGGCAGCACACCGAGGTAGGCGATGATGTGGTGGTAGTTGTTGCGGGCCGGGACGACGAAGCCCACCGGCTCGCCCGTCTCCGGCAGTTCGGCGATCCGCCACCACGCGTGCGGCGAGGCGAAGCCCGCGAGTTCCTCGTCGTAGTGCTTCTCCGCGGCCTCGCGGGCATTCAGCCCCGAGGCGAGGTCCGCCCGGCTGTGGGCATCGAGCGTGCCCTCCATCACCGGCGCCATCAGCGCGAGCAGGTCGTCGCGGTCGACGACCGGACGGAAGCGGAGCGTCCCGCTCGGTTCGGCCACCGGGGTCCCGGGACGCCACTCCAGACGCAACCGCTCGACGAGCAGCCGTGCGCCCGTCTTCTCCAGCACCTCCGTACGGGCCTCGACCACCGCGCGTGCGGCCGGGTCCTCGCGCCAGTCCGGCGGGACGAAGCGCCCGTACTCGGGGCGCGGCGCGCCCGCCGGCACGACCGCGGCCGTCGCCGTCTCCAGCAGCCGCAGTCCGGCCCCGGCCCGCTCGGCCGGAGGCAGTTCGTCGTCGACGTCGAAGACGTCCAGGGCGAGCGGCGCCCCGCCGCCGGCCGTGGTCCACCAGGCGATGCGGGCCAGTACCCGCTCGCCGCGGAGCGCGACCCACATCCAGTCGGGGCGGCGCCGGCCGGTCGCCAGATCGTCCGCGAGTTCGTGGTCGAGGACGTACGAGAGCCGGCAGAACAGCGCGAGTTCGTCCGGACCGGCCAGCGGCCTTACGGAGATGCCGTGCGGCGAGGTCTCTTGTGGCGAAGTGCGGTGCTCGGACGTGCCCACTGCTGGTCCCCCGTGGTCTCGACAAGTGCCCGGACAGTAGCAGTGATCTTCACCGGTCCTTCTGGACACCTCGGGGCACTCGGCCCGACAATCACGATTGTGACGTCCTCCTTCGAGTTCCAGACGTATCCCGCGCGGCTCTCGGACGCCGAGCGGGATCGTGTCCTCGGGGTGCTCAGGGAAGGCGCCGCCCAGGGCAAGCTGTCGCACGACACGTTCGTGCGGCGGATGGAGCTGGCGCTGGCCGCCCGGCGGCCCGACGAACTGCGGGCCCTCACCGCCGATCTGCGGCCCGAAGGCAGGCTGTCGAAGAGGCTGTTCGGCGTGGTCGGCAAGATGTCCGCGTTCTCCGTGCGCCTCAGCCGCGCCTGGCAGGCCGAGCAGCTGCCCCCGCTGCTGCTGCCCGAGCCCGGCCCGTACCCCCTGCGCATCGGCCGCGACCCGTCCAACGGGCTGCGGCTCAGCCATGAGACGGTCTCGCGCCAGCACGCCGAACTGGTCCTGCGCGACGGCCTCTGGGTGCTGCGCGACCTCGGCTCGACCAACGGCACCACGGTCAACGGCCACCGGGTGACCGGGTCGGTCGTCGTCCAGGCCGGGGACATGGTGAGCTTCGGGCGGATGAGCTTCCGCCTCGCCGCACGCCGGCCCGCCAAGCGCTGAGCAGGCCGCGCGCCGAACTCGTCACGCTGCCCCGCCGAGCGCCGAGCGCCGAGCGCCGAGCACGCCGCCTGCCGAGTACGCCGAGGGGGCCCGTCACTGCTGGTGCAGGCTGCGGCCCGCCAGCGTCAGGAACGTCTCGCCGACCGCCTCCGACAGTGTCGGGTGGGGATGGACGTACCGGGCCACATCGGACGGTTCCGCGTCCCATCCCACGATCAGCTCGCTCTCGGCGATCATCTCCGAGACGTTGGGGCCGACGAGATGGACGCCGAGGACCTGGCCCCCGCCCTGCCGCGCGACGACCTTCACCACCCCGCCCTGACCGTGGACCATGCCCTTGGCCACGGCGGTCAGCGGCATGGTGTTGACGGCGACCTCGTGGCCGCGGTTGCGTGCCTCCGCCTCGCTCAGCCCGACGGACGCGGTCTGCGGGGACGAGTACGTCACGCGCGGGACGGTGGCGTAGTCGACCGGCGGGGACGGCAGGCCGGCCAGGGTCTCGGCCACCAGCAGGCCTTCCGCGAACGAGGCGTGGGCCAGCCCGAGCGAGGGCGGCGGCAGCAGATCGCCCACGACATGGATGCCGGGCACCGCGGTCTCGAGCCTCGCCCAGTCGGCGGGCGCGACATAGCCGCGGTCGTCGGTCGCCAGCCCGGCCGCCTCCAGCCCGAGCCCGTCGGTCACCGGTGCGCGGCCCACCGCGACCAGCAGCCGCTGCGCCTCCACGGTCCGCGTCTCGCCCCGCGCGGTGCGGACGGTGGCCCTGATCCCGCCGTCCAGCACCTCCGTCTGCTGGAGCAGGGCTCCGGCCTGCACGTCGATGCCCCGCTTCTTCAGACCGCGCGTCAGATGCCGGGACACATCGGCGTCTTCGAGCGGCACGATCCTGTCCAGAGCCTCGACCAGCGTCACCTCCGCTCCCATCGAGCGGTAGAACGACGCGTACTCGACCCCGATCGCGCCGCCGCCCACCACCACCACGGAGCCCGGCAGGCCCGGGGCGAAGAGCGCGTCGTCGCTGTTGACGACACGGCGGCCGTCCGTCACGAGGCCCGGCAGCATCTGCGGCCGGGAGCCGGTCGCCAGCACGATGCCGCGCCCGGCCGTGACGTTCCCGTACCCCTCGACCTTCGCCGAACGCGGGCCGGTCAGCCGGGCGCTGCCGCGGGCGATCTCGACGCCCGCGTGCGCCAGATGGGCCTCGACGCCCTTGTGGTTGCGGGAGACGATGTCGTCGCGCGTCGCCACGAGCGCGGTCCAGTCGACCGACTCGAGGGTCGCCCTGACGCCCCACCGCTCGCGCCCCTCCGCGATGCCGTCGACCAGTTCGGCCGCGTGCAGCATCGCCTTGCTGGGGATGCAGCCGCGGTGCAGGCAGGTGCCGCCGATCTTGTCGCGCTCGGCGAGCACGACCCGCAGGCCGAGCGCGGCGGCCCGCAGGGCGGTGGAGTAGCCGCCGGTGCCGCCGCCGACGACGAGGACATCGGTCTCATGTGTGTCGGTCATGGGACCAGCCTCCGACAGGCCTTGTCATGCGTCCAAGGCAATGTTCTTGTGGACCTGATGCACAGCCTTTATGGGGGACGGGGTCATGAGCAGCCTGCGGCAGATGGAGTACTTCGTCGCCGTCGTCGAACAGTCGTCGTTCACGCGTGCCGCGGAGCTGCTGCACGTCACCCAGCCGGCCCTCTCGCACCAGGTCAGGGCCCTGGAGAAGTCCGTCGGCGGAGAGCTGCTGGAGCGGCTGCCGCGCGGTGTGCGGCTCACCCCGATGGGCCGCGCCTTTCTGCCGCACGCCGAACTCGCCGTGCGCAGCGCGGCGCAGGCCCGGCGGGCGGCCCGCGCCGCGGCCGGGGCGGAGGGCGGCGAACTGCACATCGCCACCGTCCACGCGATCGCCGTGGGCGTCCTGCCCGACGTCTTCGCGCGCTGGCGCCGGGCACACCCCGGCGTCACGCTCGTCCTGCACGAGTACGCCACGACCGACGCGCTGGAGGAGGCCCTCGAGCGCGGCACCGCCGACCTCGCGGTCGGGCCGCCGCCACAGCGGCCGCAGGGGCCGGTCGTGCCGGTCGGCGAGGAGGAGATCGTCCTGGTGGTTCCTTTCGACGACCGGTTCGCGGGCCGGTCGTCGGTCCGTCTGGAGGAGCTGTCCGACCGCACCTGGATCCGCTGTGCGATGGAGCCCGTCGTCGACGGCCGGCCGTTCCTGGACGGGGCCTGCGAGAGGGCCGGTTTCGAACCGCGTACGGCGGTGTGGACGGAGCACACCTCCACGGCCGTTCGTATGGCGGCCGCGGGGGTCGGAGTCGCCACCGCCCCCGCGCACGTCGTACAGGGCGCGGTCGGCGAGGACTGTGTGCTCCTGAGCGTCGATCCGCCGTGGCGCCGGGCCCTCACGGCCTTCTCGCGGGTCCCGCTGACCGGTGCGGCGGAACGCTTCGCCGACCTGCTGCGGACCGCCGTGCCGGCGCCCCGTCCCGGGGGGACGACTCACTGTCCGTGATGTTATGAATCGCGGCATTTCCGATGAGTGGGTAATTTCTGGATTCCGAGGAGGCGACGGAGAGGCCGGCCATGACCACTGACACACCGATGCAGCTCGGGATGATCGGGCTCGGCCGGATGGGCGCCAACCTCGTGCGCCGGCTGGTGCGCGACGGCCATCGCTGCGTGGTCTTCGACCTGGACTCCGAAGCCGTACGGGGCATGGAGAAGGAGGGGGCGACCGCGGCATCCTCGCTCCACGACCTCGTCGACAAGCTGGAGCAGCCCAGAAACCTCTGGCTGATGCTGCCCGCCGGCGTGGTCCAGCCGACCCTGGACCAGCTGGAGGCCCTGCTGGCCACCGGCGACACCGTCATCGACGGCGGCAACTCGTACTACCGGGACGACATGACCCGCGCCAAGCAGCTCGCCCCCAGCGGCATCCACTACGTCGACTGCGGAACCTCCGGCGGCGTCTGGGGGCTCGAGCGCGGCTACTGCCTGATGATCGGCGGCGAGAAGGAGCCGGTGGCCCGGCTGGACCCGATCTTCCGCACCATCGCTCCCAGCACCGGAAGCGCGGAGCCGACCCCGGGCAGGACCCGGAGCGGCGGGACCGCGCCCGAGGGCTATCTGCACTGCGGGCCGAGCGGCGCCGGGCACTTCGTGAAGATGGTCCACAACGGAGTCGAGTACGGGATGATGGCCGCCGTCGCCGAGGGGCTCAGCATCATCAAGCACGCCGACGCGGGCCTGACCTCGCGCACCGTCGACGCCGAGACCGCGCCGCTGCGCGAGCCCGAGGCGTACCAGTACCAGATCGACGTCGCCGAGGTCGCCGAGGTGTGGCGACGCGGCTCGGTCGTCGGCTCCTGGCTGGTAGACCTCGTCGCCGACGCGCTGGCCCGCTCGCCCGAGCTCGACGCGTACACCGGCCGGGTCTCCGACTCCGGGGAGGGCCGCTGGACGGTCCTGGCCGCCGTCGACGAGAGCGTGCCGGCGCCGGTCATCAGCGCGGCGCTGACCCAGCGGTACGAATCGCGTGGGCTGGGCGAGTTCACCGACAAGGTCCTGTCCGCGATGCGCGGCGAGTTCGGCGGTCACGCCGAGAAGGCGGGGTGAACCGTGCCCAGCCCTGCCGAGCCGGAAAGCACGGACGACCCGGGGAGTCCGATGAGCGCGAAGAGTTCGCACACGCAGAGCCCGGGAAGCTCCACGAGCCCGGGGCGGCCGAACAGCCATGGTCTCCTTCCCGAGGACCACGTCATCGTGCTGTTCGGCGCGACCGGCGACCTCGCCCGGCGCAAGCTCCTGCCAGGACTCTTCCACCTCGCCAAGGCGGGACTGCTGCCCGCCCGCCACCGCATCGTCGGCTCGGCGCCGGCCAAGGCCGCGCTCAGCGACGACGACTTCCGCAAGCGGGCACGGGAAGCGGTCGCCGAGTTCGGCCGGTCGAAGCCCGGGGGCAAGGCCTGGCAGGAGTTCGAGGACGCGCTGTCCTTCGGCGCGGCCGACCCCGACGATCCCGGGCCGCTCCTCGCCGCCGTACGGCAGGCCGAGCGGGACGTCGGCGGCAGTCCACGGCGACTGTTCCACCTCGCGGTGCCGCCGAGCGCGTTCGCGTCCGTCGTCGAGATGCTCGGCGCGACCGGCCTCTCCGACAACGCCCGGCTGATCGTCGAGAAGCCCTTCGGCACGGACCTCCCTTCGGCCCGGGCCCTCAACGCGACGATCCACGCCGTCTTCGACGAGTCCCGGGTCTTCCGCATCGACCACTTCCTCGGCAAGGAGTCCGTCGACAACATCCTGGCTCTCCGGTTCGCCAACGGTCTCCTGGAGCCCGTCTGGAACCGCGACCACATCAGCCATGTGCAGATCGACGTGCCGGAGAAGATCGGGATCGAAGGGCGGGCCCAGTTCTTCGAAGGGACCGGAACCTTCCGGGACATGATCGTCACTCATCTCTTCCAACTCCTCGGCTTCGTGGCGATGGAGCCTCCGACCGCCCTCTCGGCCAAGCCACTCCGGGACGAGAAGGAGAAGGTCTTCCAGAGCATGCGGCCGCTCGATCCGGCACACGTCGTCCGCGGCCAGTACGAGGGCTATCGCGACGAGCCGGGCGTCGACCCCCGCTCGGACACCGAGACGTTCGTCGCGCTGCGCGTCGAGCTGGACAACTGGCGCTGGGCCGGCGTGCCCTTCTACCTGCGCTCGGGGAAGTCGCTCGGGCAGGGGCGGCACGTCGTGACGCTCGGTTTCCGCGAACCGGCCCTGCGCATGTTCCCGCTGGCCGCGCGGGGCGGCGCCGCGGTACGGAGCAACGAGCTGGTGATCGACTTCGACGACCCCGGCAGGATCGCCGCTCGCTTCCTGGTGAAGAATCCGGGCCCCGCCATGCGGCTGCGCGAGGCCGAGATGGTCTTCAGCTATGCCGAGTCCTTCAACACGATGCATGCGCTCGAGGGATACGAGCGCCTCATCCTGGACGCGATGCTGGGCGACCAGTCCCTGTTCACCCGCTCCGACGGCATCGAGCGTCTCTGGGAGGCGTCCACCCCGCTGCTGGAGGAACCGCCGCCCGTCGAGCCCTACGCACCCGGCTCCTGGGGCCCCGACAGCATCCGCCGGCTCATCGCGCCGCACCGCTGGAGCCTGCCGGACCGGCACTGACACCCGGGAGGGCCGCTCCCTGCGGGGCCGGCGCTGGTACCCGGGAGGGCCGCTCCCTGCCGGACGGGCTGCTCCGGATGGCACCCCCCACATCATCCGCACGGGCTACGCGTGGCGCGGCGGGTGCCGTCACCGGCCCCCGGCGGCGGCCGCATCCTTCTAGCCTCGACCGCATGCTGGGGCTTCCGGATCATGTACGCACCTGCCTCTTCGACCTCGACGGCGTCCTCACCCGCACCGCGAAGGTGCATGCGGCCGCCTGGAAGGAGATGTTCGACGACTACCTGCGCAGGCGCGCCGAACGCGAGGGTGTGCCCTTCGTGCCGTTCGACGACGTCCGAGACTACGACGAGTACGTGGACGGCCGCCCCCGCGAGGACGGGGTCCGCACCTTCCTCGCCTCGCGCGGTGTCGAACTGCCCGACGGCACGCCCGACGACGGCCCGGACGCGGAGACCGTGAACGGACTCGGCACGCGGAAGAACGACCTCGTACTCCGCAAGATCCGCGAGGAAGGCGTCGAGGCCTACGAGGGCTCGGTCGCCTACGTGCGCGCCGCCAGGGACGCCGGTCTGCGGCGCGCCGTCGTCTCGTCGAGCGCCAACTGCCATGACGTGCTGGTCGCCGCCGGCATCGCGGATCTCTTCGAGGAGCGCATCGACGGAATCGTCGCCCGGGAGCAGCGGCTCCGGGGCAAACCCGCACCGGACACCTATCTGGCCGCGGCGCGCGCCCTGGGGGCCGAACCGGGTGCGGCGGCGGTGTTCGAGGACGCCCTGGCCGGTGTGGACGCCGGACGGGCCGGGCAGTTCGGCCTCGTCGTGGGCATCGACCGGACCGGGCAGGCCGCAGAGCTCCGGCGGCACGGGGCGGACATCGTCGTGAAGGACCTCGCCGAACTGCTGGAGTCACCGTGATCACCCATCCCAGCTATTCCATCGAGCCCTGGTGCCTGCGTGAGACCGAGCTGAGCCTCGATGTCCTCGCCCAGAGCGAGTCCGTCTTCGCCCTGGCCAACGGCCACATCGGGTGGCGCGGCAATCTCGACGAGGGCGAGCCGCACGGACTGCCGGGCGCCTATCTCAACGGCGTCCACGAACTGCATCCGCTGCCCTACGCCGAGGCAGGCTACGGCTATCCGGAATCCGGTCAGACACTGATCAACGTCACCGACGGCAAGATCATCCGGCTTCTCGTGGACGACCATCTCTGCGACCTGCGCTACGGCGAACTGACGGCACACGAGCGCGTACTGGACTTCCGTACGGGCGTCCTGAGCCGCACCGCGGAGTGGACCTCCCCGGCCGGGCACGCCGTGCGCATCACCTCGCACCGGATGGTGTCCTTCACCCAGCGGGCCGTCGCCGCGATCTCCTACGAGGTCGAGCCGCTGAACGCCCGGATCACCGTGGCCGTGCAGTCCGAACTGGTCGCCAACGAGCAGATGCCGCACGACACCGGCGACCCGCGGGTCGCGGCGGCCGTCGACTGCCCGCTCGCGCCGGAGGAGGACTTCGCCCAGGACACCCGGCTGCGCCTGGTGCACAGCACCCGCAACAGCGGTCTGCGGGTGGGGGCGGCGGCCGACCACATCGTGGAGGGCCCCGAGGGGACGGCCTGGTCCTCCGAGAGCGAGCCCGACGTCAGCAGGCTCACGGTCACCGCCGCCCTGGCGCCGGGGGAGCGGCTGCGGCTGGTGAAGTTCGTCGGGTACGGATGGTCCGCGCAGAGGTCGCTGCCCGCCGTCCACGACCAGGTCGACGGTGCGGTCGCCGCCGCCCGGAGTACGGGCTGGGAGGGGCTGCTCGCCGAGCAGGAGGCCTATCTCGAGCACTTCTGGTCCTGCGCGGACGTCGAGGTGGAAGGTGACGCGCAGATCCAGCAGGCCGTGCGCTTCGGGCTCTTCCACGTGCTCCAGGCGGCGGCCCGTGGCGAGGAACGGGCCATCCCCGCCAAGGGGCTGACCGGGACGGGCTACGACGGACACACGTTCTGGGACGTGGAGTCCTTCGTCCTTCCCCTGCTCACCTTCACGGCGCCCGACGTGGTCGCCCCGGCCCTGCGCTGGCGGCACGCGACCCTGCCCGCGGCGCGGGACCGGGCCCATCAGCTCGGGCTGGCCGGAGCGGCGTTCCCCTGGCGGACCATCACCGGCGCGGAGTGCTCGGCCTACTGGCCGGCAGGCACCGCCGCCTTCCACGTCAACGCCGACATCGCCGTGGCCGCGGAACGTTATGTGGACGCCACCGGGGACGAGACGTTCGAACGGGGGCCCGGACTGGAACTGCTGGTCCATACCGCGCGGCTCTGGCACTCGCTCGGCCACCACGATGCCGAGGGCGTCTTCCACATCGACGGCGTCACGGGCCCCGACGAGTACAGCGCCATCGCCCGCGACAACCTCTACACCAACCTGATGGCACGGCGGAACCTGATGGCCGCCGCGGCGACGGCGGCGCGACACGCCGACCGGGCGGAGGAACTGGGAGTCGACGACGAGGAGACCGCAGCGTGGCGCGACGCCGCGGCCCGGATCGCCGTCCCGTACAACGAGGCACTCGGCGTCCACGAGCAGTCGGCCGGATTCACCCGCTTCCAGCGCTGGGACTTCGACGCCACCTCGCCCGAGCAGTACCCGCTGCTGCTGCACTTCCCCTACTTCGATCTCTACCGCAAGCAGGTCGTGAAACAGGCCGACCTGGTCCTCGCGATGATGACGTGCGGCGACTGCTTCACGGCCGAGGAGAAGGCCCGCAACTTCGCCTACTACGAAGCGCTGACCGTGCGGGACTCCTCCCTGTCTGCGTGCTGTCAGTCGGTCATGGCCGCGGAGACCGGGCACCTGCGGCTGGCCTATGCCTATCTGGGCGAGGCGGCCCTGATGGACCTGGAGAACCTGGAGCACAACACTCGCGACGGGCTGCACATCGCCTCCCTCGCGGGCACGTGGCTCGCCCTGGTGGCCGGGCTCGGAGGAATGCGCCACATCGGCGGGGAGGACGGCAGTCTCGGCGGTATGGGTTTCGCCCCCAGGCTGCCCGAGGTCATCTCCCGGCTGAAGTTCACCGTCCTCGTGCGCGGACGCAGGCTGCAGGTCGACGTCAGCGGATCGGCAGCCCGGTACACCCTGGTGGAGGGGGACCCGCTGCGCATCGTGCACCACGGCGAGCCGCTCACCGTCACGGTGTCCGAGCCGGTCGAGCGTCCCCTGCCGACCGCGCCCGTACTGCCCGAACCGCAGCAGCCCAGGGGCCGCCGCCCGGCCGACCGGGTGAGCGGGGGGACGGCCGAGGACGAGCCCGTCTGCTGAAGCTCACTCCTCGCTGCCCTCGGCGTCGGCCGCCCGCTCCAGCAGCGCCACCGGGCGGTCGGCGAAGAGCTCCGACAGCGCCACGGGCCCGCCGCCCGCGAACTCCCGCCCCGGGGTGAGCAGATCCGTCCACCGGCCGTCCGGAAGCATGAGCGACGTCTCGCCCCAGCCGCCCGCCTCGTCCAGCCGCAGCGAGAGCCGGGTCACCGCCGTGACGGCCTCACCGGAGCGGCAGAAGGCCAGGCAGTGCCGGGCCGCCGGGCCCACCGCCTCCACCGGCGCGTACGTTCCCAGTTCGCCGAACAGCTCCGGGCGACGGCTGCGCAGCAGCAGCGCCGCGCGTGTCACCTCGGTCTTCTCGTCCGGCCGCCGCTCCCGGAACGACTCCCGGTTGTCCGGGTCGACCAGCGCCAGATACGTGTGCTCGGTGCCCTGATAGAGCTCGGGCACTCCCGGCATCGTGAGGTGGACGAGCGCCGCGCCGAGCGCGTTGGCCCGCGCGTTCTCGTCGAGTTCGCGGGCGAACAGCGCGAGCGTGTACATCGGCGGCCCGGCGGGCCCCGCCTCCACGAAGTCGCTCACGGCCTGCTCGTACGATGCGTCCGGCTCCGTCCAGCCGGTGTGCAGGCCCGCCTCCCGTACGGACTTGAGCAGGGCGGGCCCGATCCGGTCCGGGCGCGGGATCCCGAAGCCGAACGCCGTCTGCCACGCCACCCACGCCAGATGGTGATCGGGCGCCTGCACCCAGGCCAGCCCGGTCAGCACCCGCTCCCACCGCTCCGGGCACTCCGACAGCACCGCGATCCTGGCCCGGACGTCCGCACTCCGTTTCGTGTCGTGCGTGGACAGCACCGTGCCCGTCGTCGGCCAGTCCCGGGCGATGCGGCCGCAGTACGCATGGAACTCCTCCGGGCTCACCGCCGGGCATCCCGGGTCCCCGCCCACCTCGTTGGCGGAGATCAGCGGGGTGTAGCGGTAGAACGCGGTGTCCTCGACGGACTTGGCGTGCAGCGCGGACGAGGTCTGGGCGAAGCGGGCGCGGAACGCGCCCTGGTCCGGGCCCTCGCCGAGCTGCCCGAGCGCGAGGTCGCGGATCACATCGACCGCCTCGGCCTCGTCGGCGACGGCGAACGCCGCCTTCGCGCGCTGCGCCGCGTCCGCCGTGAGGACCGCCTCGCCCCCGGTGCGGTACGGCCGGTAGACGGGCACCCGTACGAGCAGCTCGCGGATCGCCGTGCGCAGCGCCCAGGGCGCGTGGTCGCGCAGCGCGGGATCCGCCATGCACACGCGTTCGGCGATCCGGGCGAGTGCCTCGGTCTCCGCGACCAGTTCGTGGGTCACCACCTTGTAGGCGGCGCGCCGCACGGTCGCGCCCCAGTAGCCGCCGCGGTCCCCGGCGGGCGAGGCGAAGTCCCGGTAGGCGCGGGACAGTTCCTCGGCCCCGTCGGCGTCGGTGAAGACCCCGTCGATCCGCTGGAGCGCGTCGTAGCCGGTCGTTCCGTCCACCGGCCAGGTGGCCGGAAGGTGCTCGTCCCGGGTGAGGATCTTCTCCACGACCGTCCAGCAGCCGCCCGTGGCCTCGTTCAGCCGGTACAGATACCCCTCGGGGTCGGCCAGCCCGTCCGGATGGTCGATCCGCAGCCCGTCGACGACGCCGTCCCGTACCAGCTCCAGGATCTTGGCGTGGGTGGCGTCGAAGACCTCCGGGTCCTCGACGCGCACCCCGATGAGCCCCGCAATGGTGAAGAAGCGACGGTAGTTGAGCTCCGTGCGGGCCAGCCGCCACCAGGCCGGCCGGTACCACTGCGCATCGAGCAGGTCCGGCAGCGGCAGCGTCTCGGTGCCCTCACGCAGCGGGAACAGGTGTTCCCCGTAGCGCAGGGTCCGTCCCTCCACCCGCAGCGCCGCGAGCTCGTCCCCGAGCCGTCTGCCCAGCACCGGCATCAGGACCTTGTCCCCGCCCGCGTCCCAGTCGATGTCGAACCAGCGTGCGTACGGCGAGGCCGGGCCTTCCCGCAGCACCGCCCACAGCGCTCGGTTGTGGCGCGGCGCGGCGGCCATGTGGTTGGGGACGATGTCGAGGACGAGCCCGAGGCCGTGCTCCCGTGCCGTCCGGGCCAGCGACCGCAGCCCTTCCTCGCCGCCGAGCTCGGCCCGTACGCGCGCGTGGTCGACGACGTCGTAGCCGTGCGCCGAACCGGGCATCGCCTCCAGCACCGGCGACAGATGCAGATGGGAGATCCCGAGACCGGCGAGATACGGCACCGCTGCCTCGGCGGCCGAGAAGGGGAAGTCAGGCTGGAGCTGGAGCCGGTAGGTGGCGGTGGGCGTCATGCGAACGTACGTACCCGCATCACGGGGATCTCTGTCATCCGCTCATGAGCCGATACGGACGGACCTGGTCACGTTCACCTGATGTGACGAACGCCTCCGGCGGTTCACCGTCCCCCACCCGTCACGACCTCGCTACGCCGGCCGCCGCAGCACCACCAGACTCCGCCCGATCATCCGCACCTGCTCCCCGGCCGCCACCTTCGGCCCCTGCCCCGGCGGCACCCCCTCGGGTCTGGCGGTGTCCACGACCACCTCCCACTGCCGGCCGTGGTTGACCGGCACCGCGAATTCCATCTCCTCCGCGCTCGCGTTGACCATCAGCAGGAAGGAGTCGTCCGAGATCCGCTCCCCCCGCGGCCCCGGCTCCGAGATCGCGTGCCCGTTCAGGAACACCGTCAGGGCCTTGGCGTGCGCGGCCTGCCAGTCGCGCTGCGTCATCTCCTCGCCTTCAGGAGTGAACCAGGCGATGTCGGACAGCTCGTCGTGCGTGCCCTCCACCGGCCTGCCGTGGAAGAACCTCCTGCGCCGGAAGACCTGGTGGTCGCGGCGCAGCCACACCATCGCCCGGGTGAACGCCAGCAGCGAGCCCGGCTCCTCCTCGGTCGACGACGGCCAGTGCACCCAGGACAGCTCGCTGTCCTGGCAGTACGCGTTGTTGTTGCCGTGCTGCGTGCGGCCGAACTCGTCGCCATGGCTGAGCATCGGCACGCCCTGGGACAGCATCAGCGTCGCGATGAAGTTGCGCATCTGGCGATTGCGCAACTCCAGAACCTGCGGGTCCTCGGTGTCGCCCTCGGCCCCGCAGTTCCACGAGCGGTTGTGGCTCTCGCCGTCCTGGTTCCCCTCGCCGTTCGCCTCGTTGTGCTTCTCGTTGTACGAGACCAGATCGCGCATCGTGAAGCCGTCGTGGCAGGTCACGAAGTTGACCGAGGCGAGCGGGCGGCGGCCGTCGTCCTGGTAGAGGTCCGACGAGCCGGTCAGCCGGGAGGCGAACTCGGCGAGCGTGCGCGGCTCCCCGCGCCACAAGTCCCGCACGGTGTCGCGGTACTTGCCGTTCCACTCGGTCCACAGCGGCGGGAAGTTCCCCACCTGGTAGCCGCCCTCGCCGACGTCCCACGGCTCGGCGATCAGCTTCACCTGGCTGACCACCGGATCCTGCTGGACCAGGTCGAAGAACGACGACAGCCGGTCCACCTCGTGGAACTGTCTCGCCAGCGTCGCCGCGAGATCGAAGCGGAAGCCGTCGACGTGCATCTCGGTCACCCAGTAGCGCAGCGAGTCCATGATCAGCTGGAGCACGTGCGGTGAGCGCATCAGCAGGGAGTTGCCGGTGCCCGTGGTGTCCGTGTAGTAGCGGCGGTCCTCGGAGAGCCGGTAGTACGAGACGTTGTCGAGGCCCCGGAAGGAGAGGGTCGGTCCGAGGTGGTTGCCCTCGGCCGTGTGGTTGTAGACGACGTCGAGGATGACCTCGATACCCGCCTGGTGCAGGGCCCGGACGGCGGACTTGAACTCCAGGACCTGCTGTCCGCGGTCGCCCCAGGACGCGTAGCGGTTGTGCGGGGCGAAGAATCCGATGGTGTTGTAACCCCAGTAGTTGTCCAGGCCCGCGTCCACCAGCCGGTGGTCGTTGTCGAACTGGTGCACCGGCATCAACTCCAGTGCGGTGACCCCCAGTTCCGTGAGGTGCGAGATCACCGCCGGATGCGCGAGCCCCGCGTACGTGCCGCGCAGCTCCTCCGGCAGTGCCGGATGCAGCATCGTCAGGCCCTTCACATGGGCCTCGTAGATGACCGTGCGGTGGTAGTCGGTCCGGGGCGGGCGGTCGTCGCCCCAGTCGAAGTACGGATTGACGACGACGGACGCCATCGTGTGCGGGGCGGAGTCGAGGTCGTTGCGCGAGTCCGGCCTCCCGAAGTGATAGCCGTACACCGCCTCGCCCCAGTCGATACGGCCGCTCATCGCCCGTGCGTACGGATCGAGGAGCAGTTTGGCCGAGTTGCACCGGTGCCCACGCTCCGGTGCGTACGGTCCGTGCACCCTGAATCCGTATCGCTGACCGGGCATCACACCCGGCAGATAGGCATGGCGGACGAACGCGTCCGTCTCGCGGAGCTCCACCGCCGTCTCCGAGCCGTCGTCGTGCAGCAGACAGAGCTCGATTCGGTGTGCGGCCTCCGAAAAAACCGCGAAGTTGGTGCCGGCGCCGTCGTACGTGGCGCCGAGTGGATACGCCTGTCCCGGCCAGACCTGCATAGATAAGACTCTTCCACTTCTGATCCGGGTAGTGGGGACCTCTTCGGCCAGATCCTCCCCGAAAGAAGGGCAACCTCCTAGGACTTATCGCCGTCCTACCGGGTGACCACAGGTAAGAGGGGGGAAATATGCGCAAACCAGTGCGCCGTCACCTGGGCAAGGTGGTGGCGGGCACGGCCATTGCGGTGACGGGAACCGCCGCGATGATCGGAATCACCCTGCCGGGCACGGCAGGAGCGGACGGCGGCCCGGGGGGCGGAACCGGAGACCGCGCCGCCGCGTCGCAGAGCACCGGCCAGGGCCCGGGTGCAGGGGCCCCGGCCCCCGAGCCCGGCGTCGTGGCCGCAGCGGCCGACGAGGGGGAGAAGGGCATCGGCCGCGACCCGCTCACCGACGACGAGCTGAAGCGGGCCGAGCAGCTGGCGACGGCCCCGGCCGCACGGGACGGCCGGAACGCGGGCGGCGGGCGCGGCCCGCAGCACCTCACCACCGATCTGGCCGAAACCGAGCCGTCCGATGCGGGCCTCGCGGCGCCGCCGCGCCGCGCCGTCGTCTCGTACTACGACTACCGGAACGACCGGCTCGTCACGTCCACGGTCAACCTCACCACCGGGAAGGTGGAACAGAGCGGCGCCCAGCAGGGCGTACAGCCGTCGCCGCACCGCGAGGAGCTGCGGGAGGCGGTCGGGCTGATCCTGGCGAGCCCGCTCGGGTCGGGGCTCAAGGCGGACTACAAGGACGCCACCGGCAGCGCGCTCACCTCGTCGGAGCCGCTCACGCTCAGCGGATTCGTCTACCGCAAGGACCGGGAGGCGCGGATTCCGGAGCAGCTCGCCGACTGCGGGGTGCACCGCTGCGTGCGCGTCATCACCAAGATCACGAACGGGCCGTGGATCGACACGCGGGACCTGGCCGTGGATCTGAGCGCCCGAACGGTCGTCCGTACACCGGCCGCCTGACACCGGCCGCCGGGGCCTGCTGCCCGAGGCCGGCTGACGCCGTCTCCGGTCCGACCGCCGTCGCGGCCGACCGCATTCCCGTCCGCACCACTTCTTCCGCACGAACGTCCGAGGGAGTTCCTCTTCGCATGGACAAGAGCAGATTTCCGCATGCCCGCAAGCCGGCCTCGGTGCTCGCCGCCGCCGTTCTGCTCGGCGGCGCGCTGACCGCCGCGGGCCCGGGCGCCGCGACCGCCGCCACCGCCAGGGCGCCGCAGGCACCCGCCCCGGCGCTGCCGTGCAGCGCGCCCTACCAGGTCACGTCCTCCCTCGCGGGCGGCACCACCTGGCGCATGTGCTGGCACTACGACTCCTCCGCCGGCCTCGTCCTGGACAAGGTCAGCTACCAGCCGAAGGGCGAGCCCCGCCCGATCCAGGTCCTCACCAGCGCCAAGCTCGCGCAGATCCACGTCCCGTACGACGACGGGCAGGCCGAGTACGACGACCTCACCGGCTTCGGCTTCGGGTACGGCCTGCAGAACCTCAAGCCCACCGAATGCCCCGGCGGCACCATCAAGAAGGTCAAGGTCCCCGACGTCGGCCAGGTCAACGGTCTGTGCCAGACCACCCGCTCACGCGGCCACGCCTACCGTCTCGCCAACGACGAGGGCACCAAGGTCTGGCAGGCGGAGGGCAAGGACCTGCTGCTCTACACCGTCAACAAGGTCTCCTGGTACGAGTACATCACCGAGTGGCGGTTCTCGTCCGACGGGACGATATCCGCCAACGTCGGCGCCACCGGGAGCCTCTCGCCGGGCGACTACGACGCGGGCGACGGCCGCGGCTGGCCCATCGGCAAGGGTGCCGAGGACTATGCCACCAGCCACAGCCACAACGTCTTCTGGCGGCTGAACTTCGGCCTCGACGGCAGCAGCAAGGACCGGATCGAGCAGTACGACTCGAAGGTCACCCCGCCCACCGGCAACGGCAGCCCGAAGACGAAGACCACGCGCACGCCGGTCACGACGGAGCTCGCCGGGGACGCGAAGGCGATGCGCTGGTGGCGTGTCGTCAGCGCGACCGGCAAGAACAAGGACGGCCACGCGCGCTCGTACGAGATCGTGCCCGGCCCCACGGCGAAGCACCCCGGCCGCGCCTTCACCAAGCACGACGTCTACTTCACGCAGAACCGCGCCTGTGAGCAGTTCGCCAGCAACAACACCCTCAACTGCGGGCGGGGTGCCCCCGACAGTGTGGACAAGTGGGTCAACGCGGAGACGCTGAGCAACCCGGTGGTGTGGGTCAACATCGGGTTCCACCACATCGCCCGTGACGAGGACCAGCAGCCGATGCCGGTCCACTGGCAGGGCTTCCAGCTCGCGCCCAGGGACGTAACCGCTATGAATCCGCTCACTCCGGCCGAACTCGCCAGTCAGAACGGTGCGCCTCCGTCGGGGAGTTGAGGGACCAGCCTGTCGATCCGGCTGCACCGGCTCCCGCTCGCGGAGTACCCTTCCTTGATCGTTGAAGACGGGTGTCCAGGAGCTGGAGGCGGTGCGCGGGTGAGCTCGGGAGGGCTGGAGCTACCCCCCGGTGACGCCGGTCACGAGGGGGGCTCCGCCGACGTCCCGCCCGGCGCGGTGTCGCTCGCCCGGCCGGTCGAGATCGGAGCGGAACTGGACTGGGGCGCGGACGCCTGGAGCGAGGTGCGTACGCGCGCGCAACGGGCGGGACGGGCCTACATCTGGCTGAACCTGGTGGAGCAGCGGCTGCGCGCCGTCGTGGCCGCTGTGCTCCGGCCGATCTACGAGCCCGTGCACGGCGACGAGTGGGTCGTCGCGGCCGCGGGTCCCGCGGGTCAGGAGTGGGTGCAGCGGGCCGTCGCGGTGCGGGAGGTGTCCCGGCGCAAGGGCTATCTGCTGGACCCCGCCGACGACAACGTGCTGAGCTTCCTCACCCTCCCGCAGCTGCGGGAGCTGATGGTCCAGCACTGGCCCTGCTTCGAGCCGTACTTCGACGACCGGCGCGACGTGGAGCTGGCCCTGGACGAGCTGGAGGTCGCGCGCAACGTCGTCTCCCGCAACCGCGCACTGAGCGAGGCCGTGCTCGCCCAGGCCGAACGGGCCTCGGCGCGGCTGCTGGAGATCCTCGGCAGCGGCGCCGGGGTGCCCTCGGCGGACCGGCTGCCCGTGGACGCGGTCGAGGACCTGGTGGGCGACCGGTACGCGGACGTGGTGTCCGTGCACCCCGACCGGGTGCGACTGCAGCGGCAGCTGCCGGCCGAGGACCTCTTCGGGGGTGCACGGCGGCTCGACGCCATCGGCATAGGCCTGAACCTGCTCGTGCAGAACTTCTCCGGGCGACGGCTGGTCCGGCTCGCCGAGTCCGGGTGCCGGGTGCGGCTGCTCTTCCTCAACCCGGCGAGCAGCGCGGTGAAGCGGCGCGAGCGCGAACTCGGCCTGAAGAAGGGCGAGCTGAGCCGCACGGTGGAGATGAACATCCTCCACATGCGGCGGGTGCGGTCGAAGCTGCGCGACCCCGGGGCCTTCGAGATCCATGTCTTCGACGAGACACCCCGGTTCACGGCCTATCTGGTGGACGGGGACGGACCCGACGGGCTGGCGGTCGTGCAGTCGTATCTGCGGCACGCGCGCGGCATGGAGGCGCCGGTTCTCGTGCTGCGGGGCGGCGGCCGGGCCGTGGTGAGGTCGGGTCAGGACGCCGAGCACGGGCTGTTCCAGACGTACCGGGAGGAGTTCGAGTCGGTGTGGACCGACTCGCGCCCGGTGTCCTGACTGTCAGTGCCACGTGCGAGAGTTTCCGTCAGCACCACGATGAGGGGGGAGCACCGCACCATGACGTGGCACCGTGAACCGCTGGCCGGCTTCGACCTGGAGACGACAGGCACCGATCCGCTGGACGCGCGCATCGTGACCGCGGCGGTCGTGGTCCTGCGGGACGGCGAGACGACCGAGCAGCGGACCTGGCTGGCGGACCCGGGGATCCGCATCCCGGAGCAGGCGTCCGCGATCCACGGCATCAGCAGCGAGCGGGCGGCGGCGGAAGGCCGCCCGGCGCGCGAGGTCGCGGACGAGATCGCCTCGGCCCTCGCGGGTCACTGGGCCCAGGGCACTCCGGTCGTGGCGTACAACGCGGCGTTCGACCTCACCCTGCTCTCGGCGGAGCTCGCCCGCCACGGGCTGCCGTCCCTGTCGGAGCGGCTCGGTGGCACGGAGATCGGCCCCGTCGTCGATCCGTACACGATCGACCGCTCCGTCGACCGCTACCGCCGCGGCAAGCGCACCCTCGAAGCGGTCTGCGGGGAGTACGGCGTCGTCCTGGACGACGCCCACGAGGCCCTGGCGGACGCACTCGCCGCGGTGCGGGTCGCCCACGCGATAGCCGAACGGCACGCGTCGGTCGCGGCGCTGACGCCTGGGGAGCTGCACGCCCGGCAGGTGCGCTGGTACGCCGAATGGGCGGCTGACTTCCAGGACTTCCTCCGCCGCAAGGGCACACCGGACGCGGTGGTCGACGCGTCCTGGCCCCTGCGCGAGCCGGCGGCCACCGTCCGCTGACGGCGGCCGTGCCCGCGCGGCGGCTCCGCCGCGGGGGCAACTCTGTCCCCGTGCCCGGTGCCGCCCGGTCGGCCGGGGTGTCCGTTCTCCAGCGGCGGACGGGCCGAGTTGCGGCCGGTGCCGCCCGGTCGGCCGGGGTGTCCGTTCTCCAGCGGCGGGCGGGCCGAGTTGCGGCCGGTGCCGCCCGGTCGGCCCGGATGTCCGTCCGCAAGCGGCGCGGGGTCGGTCTGCGTGGGCCCGCCGCAGGCGCCCAGGTGAGACCGGACGGGTTCTAGCCCGCAGCCCCGCGCCGGGACTCCGCCTCGCCGATGAAGTCGAGCAGCAGCGCGTTGACGCGCTCCGGCGCGTCCAGTTGGAGCCAGTGCCCCGCGTCCTGGACCCGTTCGTAGCGCCAGGAGCCGGCCACATGCTTCTCCGTGCCGGTCATCGACCGCTCGGTCAGGAAGCGGTCACCCGTGCTCCACATCCCCAGCACGGGCCCGGGCAGCGACGGCAGCGGCAGGTCGGGGCCGAACATCACCTCGGGCGGCAGGCCCGCGCGGTACACCGAGAGGGCGGCGGTGAGCGCGCCCGGCGCGCGCAGGCGGTCGACGATCCCGTCGGCGTCCGGGTGCTCGGCGAGCATCTCGCGGAAGTGCGCGAAATCGTCGCGGGAGAGCCACTCCTCGGCGATGCCCGGCAGCTGGAACAGCAGCATGTACCAGGACTTCTGCCGCTGTTCCCAGCCCGCGTCCCGGAGCGCCCCGAGGTGGCCCACGGACAGAATGCTCAGGCCGGTCACCCGCTCCGGCGCGGCCATGGCCAGCTGCTGGACCATGCCGGAGCCCCAGTCGTGGCCGACGAGATGGACCCGCTCCACCTCCAGCCGGTCGAGCAGTTCCAGCAGGTCGGCCACGGACCGGGCCGGGGCGTAGGCGTCGGTGCCGTCCGGGCGGTCCGAGCCGCCGAAGCCGCGGAGGTCGGGGGCGATGGTGCGGTATCCGGCCGCGTGGAGCGCGGGCACCTGGTGGCGCCAGCAGTCGTGGGTGTCCGGGAAACCGTGCACGAGGAGAACGGCCGGTCCCGCGCCGCCGGTGCCGACCTCGAGGGTCACCTCGCTGAGTTCGACGCGCATCCAACACTCCAATCGTGGAAGGGAAGTGATCAGAACGGGTACCAGCGCACCTCTGTGTCACCCTCGCGCAAGGACGCCACACGGCGGCGGAATTCGGCCAGCGCCCTGGGGTTGGACGGGGCGTGCTGCGCCACCCATGCGCAGCTCGCCGTCTCGCGGGCGCCGCGGAGGACCGGGCACCCGGGCCAGTCGCGGACGTCCCAGCCGTAGGCGGCCGCGAAGGCGTCGTACGCCTCGGGGGCGAGGCCGTAGCGGTCGCGGGCGAGGGCGAGGACCACGAGGTCGTGTTCGCGCAGGTCGGAGGAGAAGGTCTCCAGGTCGACCAGGACCGGGCCGTCCGGGCCGACATGCACATTGCGGGGGAGCGCGTCACCGTGGATCGGCCCCGGCGGCAGATGCGGGGTCAGCGCGGCGGCCGCCGCGGAGAATCCGTCCCGCCGTTCGCGCAGATACGCCGCGTCCGCGGTGTCGATCGCGTCCCCCGCCAGCCGCAGCCATCGCTCGACGCCCCCGAGCAGTTCCCGTCGCGGCAGCGCGAACGGCGCCGCGGGCAGCGCATGCACCTGCCGCAGCAGCGGCGCCAGGTCCCGGGGCTCGGCAGGACGTACGGCCTTTGGCAGCCGGTGCCACAGCGTCACGGGATGGCTCTCCACCAGCCGTGCCTTCGGCTCCGCGGCCCGTACGGCAGGGACGCCCGCCTTCTCCAGCCACCCGGCCACCGCCAGCTCGCGCTCCGCACGCTTCAGCAGCTCCGCGCTCCGCCCGACCTTGACGACGACGTCGCCCGCGCCGAAGACCGCGTTCTCCCCGAGGGCCAGCAGCGTCGCGTCCTGCGCCGCCAGTCCCGCCGCCTCCAGCACCTCGCGTGCGCGTGTCTCGTCCATGGCCCGAATTCTCGCATCTCCGCAGGTCCGGCGGCGGGCGGCGGGCGACGGGCAGGCGGGTGGCGTCCGGGGTGCGCGGCATCGACCCGCGCCGCACGGCAGGCCCCCGCGACACCTGCGACAACCGCGATACCCGAGCCCCGCGGCGAAGAACCCGCGCGGAGCACACCGCGGCAGGGCCGAACGGAGAGTTGAGCAGTCCCACGGGTTCTGCCCCGTCGCGCACCGGAGGCGGGACGGGGCAGCGCTGATCACTTCGTGATCACACCCGTACCGGGTCGCGCCGGTCGTCCCGCCGCGCCGGGGGCGGATCGCCCGCCTGCGGTCCGGACTCGTCGTCCGTCAGATCGGGGAGCCACCGGAGTCCGCGCGGCAGATACCAGTTGCGCTCGCCCAGCAGCGCCATGGCCGCCGGCAGCAGTACGCCCCGGATGATCGTCGCGTCGATGAGCACCGCCGCAGCGAGCCCGACGCCCATCTGCTTCATGGACTGCATGGACAGCGTGCCGAAGATGGCGAACACCGCGACCATGATGACCGCCGCGCTGGTCACCACGCCGGCCGTCGTCACCACGCCGTGCATGATCGCGTCCTTCGTCGTCCGGCCCTGCAGCCGTGCCTCGCGGATCCGGGACACCACGAAGACGTGGTAGTCCATCGACAGCCCGAACAGGATCACGAACAGGAACAGCGGAAGCCAGGAGATGATCGCCCCGACCCCCTCCGCCCCCACCAGCGACGCTCCCCACCCGTGCTGGAAGACGGCGGTGAGGATGCCGTACGCCGCGCCGACCGAGAGCAGATTGAGCACGATCGACGTGATCGCGATCGTCAGCGACCTGAAGCAGAGCAGCATCAGCAGGAACGCGAAGACGACGACGAACGCGAACACCGGCGCGACGGCCCCCACGATCTGCTCGTTGAAGTCCTTCGACCCGGCGACCTGACCCGTGATCGGCGCCTCGACCCCGTCGACCGTCCCGAGCGTGGCCGGCCTGACCGTGTCCCGCAGCAGGTCCAGAGAGAGGGACGCCTTGTCCTGATCGGAGCCGCCGACCAGCGGTACCCCGATGACGGCGACGTTCTCCCTGTCGTGGACCTCCACGTCCACCGGGCCCTGCGACGCGCCCGAAGTCACGGCCTGCGCACGGAAGTCCGCGATCGCCTTGCGGACGGGCCCGGCGTTGATGTCGTCGGCCTTCACCACCACCTGGGCCGGATCGGCCCCGCCGGGGAACGCCGCGTTGACGCGCTCGTACGTCCGCACGATCGGCAGTGAGTCGCCGAACTCCTGGTCCAGCGTGAGATTCTGCGTGTGCATACCCGTCGCGGGCAGCGCGATCGCGACGAGCGCGCCCGCTGCGACCGCGAGGGACAGCTTGGGCCGGCGCAGCACGCCGCCGACCACCCAGCGCCAGAGCCGGCTCTCACCGTCGCCCCGCTTGATGCGGTTCAGGAACGGCACGCGGCCCTTCTCCACCCGCTCGCCCAGCAGCGACAGCAGTGCCGGAAGGACGGTCACGGACCCGACCATCGCCACCGCCACCACCATCAGCGACGCCAGCCCCATCGCCTCGAACTCGGCGAGCCCGGTGAAGAGCATGCCCGCCATCGCGACACAGACGGTCACACCGGAGACGATGATCGCCCGCCCGCTGGTCGCCGCCGCGATGGCGAGCGCGGTCTGCGCGTCGCGCCCGGCGGCCCGCTCCTCGCGCTCCCGCCGCAGATAGAAGAGGCAGTAGTCGACGCCGACCGCCAGACCCACCAGCAGCATCACGGAGTTCGCCGTCTCGCTCATCGGCTGGAAATGGCTGACGACGCCCATCAGACCCATCGTCGCCACGATCGCCGTGACGGCCAGCGCCAGCGGCACCAGCGCCGCGACCAGCGCGCCGAAGGCGATCAGCAGAATGCCCAGGGCGACCGGCACCGCGGAGAGTTCGGCCTGCTGGAAATCGTCGCCGAACGCGTCGTCGAACGTCTTGCCCATGCTCGCGGAGCCGATCTCCTCGATCAGCAGGCCCTTGTGCTCCGCCTGCACCGTGGCCACGGCCTCGAGCACCGGTTCGATCCGTTCACTCGCGGTCTCCGGATCTCCGCGCACATCGAACTGGACGAGCGCGCTGCGCCCGTCCCCGGAAACGGTCTTCGTGTCGTACGGCGAGGTCACCGCGGTCACCTCACCGGTCGCCTCAACGGCTTTCATCACGGCGGAGACCGCCGAGCGGAACTCCGCGTCCTCCGCCGTCGTTCTCCCGTCGGCGGCCTGGACGAGCACGGTCTCGCCCGCCGGTTCCTCGAGCCCCGCGTCCTCGATGATCCGCATCGCCTGCCCGACCTCGCCGGAGAGCTGCTCACTCTCCTTGACGTCGACCCGGCCCGCCGCCGAGCCCAGACCCATGGCCAGGACGACGAACAGCACCCAGATGATCACCGCCGCCCAGCGGTGCCGTGCACTCCAGCCACCGGCGCGCGCGGCGATGCCGCGTGTCCGCATCGCCGGACTCTCCCCGGACTTTCCCATGGTGGCCCCCCGTGTCCTCGTGTGTCCGTGGCGGCGGCCCCGCGCCGCCGTCCTTCCCGGCTTCGACGCTATGGGCGGATGCGAGCGGGCTCGTCGTGCTGACAGCGGAGTCCGCCCTCGGCCGACTCCTCCTTTCCGCTCCGGTCACCTCGTCGTCAGGAAGGAGGAGGAGACCGAAGCCCCTTACACGTAAAGGCAGTTGAGGGGGCCGAGTCCGACTTGCGGCGCGCTGGTCGTTTTCTTATTACAAAGACTTGTTGACTGAGTCACAGCTGTATGAAGGTCTTGATCTGGGCGCGTCAATCGGTCAGGGTTTCGAGTCAGCCCCGGGAGATTTTCCTCCCGGAGGCCCAACCCCCCACAAAAGATGACGAGGAGACCCCTCTTCATGGCAACTCACAAGCGCTCGAGCAGGATCAAGCTCACCGCGGCGATGACCGCCGTGGCCGCAGCCGCCGGAGTGACCGTACTCAACACCTCGTTCGCCGGAGCGGCCCCCACGCCCGCTCCCGCAGAGGGCACGGTCTACGGCGCGCACGCCGAAGGTGCCGTCGCAGGCAGCTACATCGTGCTGCTGGACCAGAAGGCGAACAAGGCGGAGCTGGCCAAGGAGTACGGCGGCAAGCTGCAGCGCACCTACAACTCCGCCATCAACGGCTTCTCCGCCAACGGACTGTCGGAGACCGAGGCCAAGCGCCTCGCCGCCGACCCGGCCGTCGCCAAGGTCGTCCAGAACAAGAAGTTCACGATCAACGCGACCCAGGACAACCCGCCGTCCTGGGGCCTGGACCGGATCGACCAGGCCGACATCGCGGGCGACAGCACGTACACGTATCCCGACAGCGCGGGCGAGGGCGTCACCGCGTACGTCATCGACACCGGAGTCCGTGTCTCCCACAAGGACTTCGAGGGCCGGGCCACCCACGGCTTCGACGCCATCGACAACGACGACACCGCCGACGACGGCAACGGCCACGGCACCCACGTGGCGGGCACCATCGCCGGCGCGGCCCACGGAGTCGCCAAGAAGGCGAAGATCGTCGCCGTCCGCGTCCTCGACGACAGCGGCTCCGGCACCACCGAGCAGGTCGTGGCGGGCATCGACTGGGTCACCCAGAACCACCAGGGCCCGTCCGTCGCCAACATGAGCCTGGGCGGCAGTGCCGACCCGGCGCTCGACGAGGCCGTCCGCAAGGCCATCGCCTCCGGCGTCACCTTCGGCGTGGCCGCGGGCAACGAGTCGAGCGACGCGAGCCAGGGCTCCCCTGCACGCGTCGAGGAGGCCGTCACCGTCGCGTCCTCGACGAAGGACGACAAGCAGTCGGACTTCTCCAACTTCGGCCCGGTCGTGGACCTCTACGCTCCGGGCTCGGACATCACCTCGGCCTGGAACGACAGCGACGAGGGCACGAAGACCATCTCCGGCACGTCGATGGCGACCCCGCACGTCGTCGGCGCCGCCGCGGTCTATCTCGCCGCCCACCAGGACGCCACCCCGGAGCAGGTCGCCAAGGCGCTGACGGACGGCGCCACGCCCGACAAGATCGGCAACCCGAGCGAGGGCACGCCCAACAAGCTCCTGAAGGTCGTCGAGTGATCCGCTGATCGACCGAATCGACGACCGCTGATGAGCCGACGGCCGCCGTGCCCTCCCCCACGGGGCGCGGCGGCCGTCCTATGGTGTGACCATGGCGACCACGGCGAAGACCTCCACGTACGCGCTCCTGCTGCGCGGCATCAACGTCGGCGGACATCGCAAGGTCCCCATGGCGGACCTCCGCACGCTGCTGACGGAACTGGGCCACGGCGACGTCCGTACGTACCTGCAGAGCGGCAACGCCGTCTTCACCGGCGCGACGTGCGACGAGGGCGCGCTCGCCGCGGACATCGGGCAGGCCGTCGAGAAGCACTTCGGCTTCACCGTCGACTGCCTGGTCCGCGGGGCTCCCTATCTCAGGGCCGTCGTCGAGGACTGCCCCTTCCCGGCAGCCGAACTGGAGGGCAGGCAGCTCCACGTCACGTACCTCTCGGGGCGCATCGACCCCGGGCGGCTCGCGTCCATCGACGCGAACTCCTTCCTCCCCGAGGAGTTCCGGCTCGGCGAGTGCGCGCTGTATCTGTACGCGCCCGGCGGGCTCGGCCGCTCCAAGCTCGCGGACGTCCTCGGCAGGCCGAGCCTCACAAAAGGCGTCGTTGCCACGACCCGCAACTGGAACACTGCCGTCAAGCTCGCCGAGATGACCGGAGGCACCGTGTGATGACCGACTCTGCCACTGCCTTCGGCCCTGCCGTCGCCGCCGCCATCGAGGGCGAGCTCCGCCTCCTCGACCCCGTCGTACGCACCGAACCCTCGCTGCTCGCCGAGCTGCTGCACCCGGACTTCCTCGAGTTCGGCGCGTCGGGGCGCCGCTGGACACGCGACGCGATCATCGAGCTGCTCAGTGGGAAGGGTTCCCAGACGCACAAGCCCGTCACCGCGTCGGAGATGACGGGCACCCAGCTCGCACCCGATGTCGTGCACCTGACGTTCGTCACCGAGGTCAACGGTCGGCGCGCCCATCGCAGTTCACTGTGGCGTCTGACCGGTGACGTGTGGCGGCTCTACTTCCACCAGGGCACGCTGATCAGTGCCGACGAAAGCTCCGACGCCAGCTGAAGCCGCCGGGCAGGCGGACGGAAGCACTGCTGTGACCGCCGCTGTCCCGCGTGACACGAGCCCGGCGCGTGCCGACGCTCAGCGACCACCCGTGCGTGCCGAGGTTCAGGTGGACCAGCTTCGGGATGATCGTGAGCCGCTTGTGGTGATAGATCGACATGTCGGCCTCCTTGTCGCCATGGTGCGCGAAGAGCTCGGCGCGGTTGTCACGGCACCGCCACGGTCGTGTCACCGTGGCTGCCGCCTCCGCCGCTACCGCTGTACCAGGGCAGACATGTCCTCATCCGACAGCCGGATCGCGGCTGCGTCCTGGTTCTCCTCCGAATGGGCGAGCGAACCCGTGCCCGGGGGGCGGGCAGAGCGCGGGGGACTGGCGCAGCGGCCGAGCCGCCGGATGTCAGTGCCGCGGCCTATCGTCGATCCCATGTACGACGACGGTGACAGGCCGCCACGGGCCGGCGACCCGCGCGCGACGGAGACGCGCGCGGCCGAGGTGCGGGTCGCCTTCGAGGGCCTGCTGCAGATCCGCCGCCTCACCAACACCGACGCCGCCGACCCGGAGGCGACACCGGCAGTCTGGGAACGCGGCCGCATGGTGCGTGCCGTCGCGCTCGCGCTGGAGGCATCCGGCATCGACCCGTCCGCGGTCGACGCGCCGTCCGGGCAGCGGGTGGCGACGGGATACCGCGTCCGGGCACGGGAGGACGAGCCGGACACGGTCACGGTCGAGTGGCTCGGACCGCACGGCAGCGGGGCCGCGGCCCAGGAGGAGAGCGAGCTCACCGAGTGCGCGCGGGTGCTGGACCGGCTCGGCTGGGACGCGCTGCTGTACCGGGGACGCGGCCGGCATCGCTTCCTGGAGGTTCGGGCACCGCATCCCGGGCGGTGATCCATGAGTCCCGTTGTGGAGGACCGGCGCGCTGACCGCACAGCGGTTCGGCCGGCAGTTCAGCCCGCCGCCACGAGGCGCTGCGCGACCTGCGCCTCGTCGTAGCGCTCCAGAAGAAGTCGCGCCAGCTCGGGCGACGGTCCCAGGACATCGGCCAGGACGTCGGCGCCCGCCGCGTCGGCGCCGTGGGCGATACGGTCCGGGAGGCGGCCCGGGGCGATGACGTACGGTGCCACCGCGACCCGGGCGACGCCCTCGGCGCGCAGCGCCCGTACCGCGTCCTCGGTACGGGGCAGCGCGGCGGAGGCGAACGCAGGTCGCACGGCGCACCATCCGGTGTGCCGCAGCTCCCGCGCCACATCTGCGATCACTGCGATCGCCTCCGGGTCGGAGGAGCCCGCCGAGGCCAGGACGACCCCGGTCGAGCGCTTGTCGTACGGGGTCAGCCCGGCCTCGTACAGCCGCCGTTCCACGGCGGCCGGCAGCAGCGGCGACGGGCCGAGGACATCGGCCTGGGTGATCCGCAGCCGCGGGTACCTGGCCCTGGCCTCGTTCAGGACGGACGGGATGTCCGCCTTGGCGTGGAAGGCGCGGGTCAGCAGCAGCGGCAGCGCCACCACCTCCCGCACGCCGTCGTTCGCCATCCGCTCCAGGACCTGCGGCACGGACGGCGCGTTGAAGTCGAGGAACGCCGTCGCGACGCGCAACTCGGGCCTCCCGGTAGGCCCTTGAGGGCCTGGGGGGACCCCCGGCGACCGTACGTGCCGCACCAGGGCGTGCACCGTCGCGGCGTGCCGCGGGTCGCGGCTGCCGTGGGCGATGACGAGCAGGGCAGGGCTGTGCATGGGAACGCTCAGTTCTTGACGAGCAGACCGCGGCTGCGCAGGACCCGTCGCTCCAGCGGGCTGAAGATGAGCAGGTCGATGGCGATACCGACGATCAGGATGAGGATGATCGAGAGGAACACCCCGGGCATGTCGATGTTGTTGCGGGCGTTCTCGAGCAGCTGACCGAGGCCCAGGCCGAGGTCCGGCGAGGACGCGATGATCTCGGCGGCCATCAGGGAGCGCCATGAGAAGGCCCAGCCCTGCTTCAGGCCCGCCAGATACCCGGGCAGCGCTGCCGGCATGACGATGTGCCAGGTTCCCCTCATCCCCGTGGCGCCCATGGTCTGCCCGGCGCGCAGGAACAGCGGCGGCACCTGGTCGACGCCGGAGACGAGGCCGTTGGCGATCGACGGTACGGCGCCGAGCAGGATGACCGCGTACATCATCGAGTCGTTGAGGCCGAGCCAGATGACGGCCGGGGGCACCCATGCCACCGACGGCAGCGACTGCAGGCCCGACAGGATCGGGCCGATCGCGGCGCGCACGAACTTCACCCGGGCGACGAGCAGGCCGAGCGGCGTGCCGATGGCCAGGGCCAGCAGGAAGCCGAACAGACCGCGCGAGACGCTGGTCCAGACGACCTCCAGCAGGGTGCCCTGCAGCCACATGTCCGTCAGGCCGTTCCAGACTGCGGACGGCTCGGGCAGCTTGTCCTCGGTGGTGACCTTCGCGGAGACGAGGAGCTGCCAGACGACGAGGACGAGCGCGATCGCCACGACCGGTGGCAGGACCTTCTTGACGAGGACCTCGCGGACCGGTGTACGGCTGATCTCGACCGTGTCGAGTGCGTCCAGACCTGCTTCCAGACCGGCGAGGTCGTCCTGCTTCGGGGCGGTGTCAGTGCTGGCCATGGCGGCGGATCTCCCCACGCAGTTCTTCGGTGATCTCGATGGACAGCTCCGCCACGGCCGCGTCCTCGATGCGACGCGGCTGCGGGATGCCGACCGTCCACTCCCGGGCCACCCGGCCGGGCCGCGAGGACAGCAGCACCACGCGCTGCGCGAGTCGTACGGCCTCGCGGACGTTGTGCGTGACGAAGAGGACCGACAGGTTCGTCTCGGCCCAGATCCGCGTCAGTTCGCCGTGCAGCACATCACGTGTGATGGCGTCCAGCGCCGCGAACGGCTCGTCCATCAGGAGCAGTTCGCTGTCCTGGGCCAGCGCCCGCGCCAGGGCCACGCGCTGGCGCATACCGCCGGACAGCTCGTGGACCCGCTTTCCGTACGAGCCGCCGAGGCGGACCAGCTCCAGCAGCCGCTCGGCCTCCGGGCGGCGCTCGGACTTGGGGAGTCCGCGCAGCCGCAGCGCGAGTTCGATGTTCTTGCCCGCGGTCAGCCACGGGAAGAGGGCGTGCTCCTGGAACATCAGGGCGGGCCGCCCGCCGGGCGTGTGGATCGACCCGGCGGTCGGCCTGTCGAGCCCCGCGACCAGGTTGAGCAGGGTGGACTTGCCGCACCCCGAGGCCCCCAGGATGGTGACGAACTCGCCCGGCGCGACATCGAGGCTGATGTCGTCCAGGACGAGCTGGGCCCCGGCCGGTCCGGAGAAGGACTTCGAGACATGCTCGATACGGGCGGCGTGCGACACCGCCGTGGTGCTCTCGGCAGCCTTGGCAATCGCGGTAGCCATGGTCGTCACCTCCTGGGGGATTCGGTGTGCGGGTTACTTGACGCCGAGACCGGCGTCGGAGAGCTCGGGCTTGCCCTCGGCCTTCAGCACCTTGTTGAGCAGCGTCAGGTCGTAGATGCCGTTCAGGTCGGGCTGATCGATCAGCTCGGCCTTGACCGCCCACTCGGACTGCGTCTTCAGCGTGGTGGCCAGCGGGTCGTCGGTGATCCGGATGCTGGGCCACGCCGGGTCGATGACCTCGGCGGCGAGCTCCTTGCCGGTCTCCTCCTTCAGCGCCGCGTTGGCGGACGCCTTGGCCTTGTCCGGGTTGGCGTCGATCCAGGCGTTGGTCTTCACCGTGCCGCGCAGGAAGGCCTCGACGACGTCCGGGTGCTCCTTGAGGAACGTCTGCGAGACGATGATGTTCGTGATCACGAACTTCTTGTCGGGCCACAGGGCGGCCTCGTCGAGGAGGACCTTCGCACCTTCGGAGACCAGCTTGGAGGCGGTCGGCTCGGGCACCCAGGCGCCGTCGATCGAGCCCGACTTGTAGGCGTCCGGGGTCACCTTGTTGTCCGTGCGGACGACCGAGACATCGCCCTTGCCGCTCTCGGAGTCGACCTTCCAGCCCTTCTCCGCGATCCAGTTGAGGAACGCGACGTCCTGCGTGTTCCCCTTCTGCGGGGTGGCGATCTTCTTGCCCTTGATGTCGTCCAGGGTCTTGATCCTGTCCGGGTTGACGACGAGCTTCACACCGCCGGAGGCGGAGCCGGAGATGATCCGCAGGTTCTTGCCCTGGGACTTCACATAGGCGTTGATGGACGGCGAGGGGCCGATGAAGCCGATGTCCAGCGAGCCGCCGTTGAGGGCCTCGATCTCGGACGGGCCGGCGTTGAAGGCCTGCGGCGCGATCTGTGTGCCGCCGAGCTCCTTCTGGATCAGGCCTTCCTGGAGGCCGACCAGCGCGGTGGCGTGGGTGAGGTTCGGGAAGTAGCCGACGCGGATCTTGCCGACGGAGAGCGTGTCGCCCTTGGCCGCCACTTCGGTCTTCTTGTCGTCCTTGGCCTCGGAGCCGTAGCCGCAGGCGGTGAGCGCCACGGCCAGCAGCGGGAGGGCGGCGGCAGCGGCGAGGCTGCGGCGCAGGGTGTTGGGGGCGCCCCCACGGCGGCGCAGCCGGGAGTGGGCGAGGGGCGTTCGGGGCTTACGGCTCGTACGGGTGGCAGGCACGGGAGGTGTTCCTCTCGGAGGCCCGGTGCTTACGTCCCCCGGTGATTCCGGGTGTGTCGGGACGCGGCCGGGTGATCGGCTGGTCTCTGTCGTCGTCTGTGGTGCGTTCGGGGCGTCGCGCTCGTCATCGGGCACATCGCGCGACACCTCCGGAGCCCGCGCCGAGGATGCCGCTGCCCACGCGGCCGCCCTCCTTCGCGAAGGTCGCGTACACGTCGATCGCCATCAGAAGTCCCACCCCTCGTCGTCCTGGACGGGCGCGGTCTTGGCGGTGGCGAAGGACTCGCCCGCCATGCCGGCCGCCAGGGTCGTACCATCGGCCGGGTCGATCAGCAGGAACGACCCGGTACGGCGGGAGTCCGCGTACGCGTCGAGCGCAAGGGGCTCGGCGGTACGGACGCGGACCCGGCCGATGTCATTGGCCACCAGCTGCCCGGGGGCCGGGTGCTGGGAGAGATCGTCGAGCGTGAGGCGCGAAGGAATCTCCTTCACGATCGCCTTGACCGTGCGGGTGGTGTGCTTCAGCAGCACCCGCTGGCCGACGGCGAGCGGCTGGTCGGCGACATGGCAGACGGTCGCCTCGACGTCCTGTGTGGTCGCGGGGGCGTCACCACTCGGCACGACGATGTCGCCGCGCGAGATGTCGATGTCGTCCTCCAGCAGGAGCGTCACCGACTGCGGGGTCCAGGCCACGTCCACGGGCTCGCCGAGCAGATCGATCCCGGAGATCTTCGAGGTCCGGCCCGACGGCAGTACGGTCACACTCTCGCCGACGCGGAACGTGCCCGCCGCGATCTGGCCCGCGTAACCGCGGTAGTCGGGGTGCTCGGCGGTCTGCGGTCGGATCACGTACTGCACCGGGAAGCGTGCGTGGCAGCTCGTCAGATCGTGGCTGACCGGCACGGTCTCCAGGTGCTCGAGGACCGTCGGGCCGCCGTACCAGTCCATGGTCGCGGACACGTCCACGACGTTGTCACCGGCGAGCGCCGAGATCGGGATCGCGGTGATCTCGGGGACACCGAGTTCGCTCGCGTACGCCGTGAACTCCTCGGCGATCGACGCGAAGACGGACTCCTCGTAGCCGACGAGATCCATCTTGTTGACGGCGAGGACGACATGCGGGACGCGCAGCAGGGCGGCGATCGCGGCGTGCCGGCGGGTCTGCTCGACGACACCGTTGCGCGCGTCGACCAGGACCACGGTCAGCTCGGCCGTCGACGCGCCGGTGACCATGTTCCGGGTGTACTGCACGTGCCCCGGGGTGTCGGCCAGGATGAAGCGGCGCCGCGGTGTGGCGAAGTAACGGTATGCCACATCGATCGTGATGCCCTGCTCCCGCTCGGCCCGCAGACCGTCGGTCAGCAGCGCCAGGTCGGGAACGTCCTGGCCGCGGGAGCGGGACGCGTGCTCGACGGCCTCCAGCTGGTCGGCGAGCACCGACTTGGAGTCGTGCAGCAGCCGGCCCACCAGGGTGGACTTGCCGTCGTCGACGGACCCGGCGGTGGCGAAGCGCAGCAGGGTGGTGGCCGACAGCTGCTCGGCCAGCTGCTCGGTGGAGCTGGTCATGTCTAGAAGTACCCTTCGCGCTTGCGGTCTTCCATCGCGGCCTCGGACAGCTTGTCGTCGGCGCGGGTCGCGCCCCGCTCGGTGAGCCGGGAGGCGGCGATCTCGGCGATCACGGCGTCCAGCGTCGTCGCGCCGGAGTCGACGGCGCCGGTGCAGGACATGTCGCCGACGGTGCGGTAGCGGATCAGCCGCGTCTCCACCGTCTCGCCCTCCTTGGGACCGCCCCAGTCACCGGCGGTCAGCCACATACCGGCGCGCTTGAACACCTCGCGCTCGTGCGCGAAGTAGATCTCGGGCAGCTCGATCTCTTCGCGGGCGATGTACTGCCACACGTCGAGCTCGGTCCAGTTGGACAGCGGAAAGACACGGACGTGCTCACCCGGGGCGTGACGGCCGTTGTAGAGCTGCCACAGCTCGGGGCGCTGACGCCGCGGGTCCCACTGCGAGAACTCGTCCCGCAGCGAGAACACCCGCTCCTTGGCCCGGGCCTTCTCCTCGTCGCGCCGCCCGCCGCCGAAGACGGCGTCGAAGCGGTGCTGCTGGATGGCCTCGGTCAGGGGAACGGTCTGCAGCGGGTTACGGGTGCCGTCCGGGCGTTCGCGCAGCTTGCCCGCGTCGATGTAGTCCTGCACCGATGCCACGTGAAGCCTGAGGTTGTGCTGTGACACCGTACGGTCGCGGTACTCGATGACCTCGGGGAAGTTGTGCCCGGTGTCCACGTGCAGCAGCGAGAAGGGGACCGCGGCGGGGGCGAAGGCCTTCAGCGCGAGATGCAGCATGACGATGGAGTCCTTGCCGCCGGAGAAGAGAATCACCGGCCGCTCGAACTCGCCCGCCACCTCGCGGAAGATGTGCACCGCTTCGGACTCCAGCGCGTCCAGATGTGTCAGCGCGTACGGGCTGTCCGTGCTCTCGCCCACGACGTTGATGCTGGTCGTCATGCCAGACCCCTTTCAGTCAGCAGTGCGTGGAGCGCGGAGGCGGACTCCTGCACGGTCTGGGTGTGCGACTCGATCCGCAGATCCGGCGACTCGGGCTCCTGGTACGGGTCGTCGACGCCGGTCAGCCCGCTGATCTCGCCCGCGGCCTGCTTGGCGTAGAGCCCCTTCACATCGCGTACGGAGCACACCTCGACCGGAGTGGCGACATGCACCTCGACATAGGGCGTGCCCTCGGCGCCGTGGCGCTTGCGGACGGACTCGCGGCTGTCCGCGTACGGGGCGATCACCGGGACCAGGACCTTGACGCCGTTCGACGCCAGCAGTTCGGCGACGAAGCCGATCCGCTGGACGTTGGTGTGCCGGTCCTCGCGGCTGAAGCCGAGGCCCGCGGAGAGGAACTCGCGGATCTCGTCGCCGTCGAGCACCTCGACGCGGTGGCCCTCGTCACGCAGCCGGCCCGCCAGCTCGTACGCGATGGTCGTCTTGCCCGCGCTCGGCAGCCCGGTGAGCCAGATGGTGGCCCCAGTCACGTGCTTCTCCCCAGAGTTCCGGTCGTCCGTCATCAGCCGAGTCGTCATCAGCCGTGCAGCCCGCACTCGGTCTTGGCGCGGCCCGCCCAGCGGCCGGCCCGGGCGTCCTCGCCCTCCAGCACCCTGCGGGTGCAGGGCGCGCAGCCGACCGAGGCGTAACCGTCCATCAGCAGCGGATTGGTGAGGACACCGTGCTCGGCCACGTACGCGTCCACGTCGTCCTGCGTCCAGCGGGCGATCGGCGAGATCTTGACCTTCTGCCGCTTCTCGTCCCAGCCGACGACCGGCGTGTTCGCCCGGGTCGGGGACTCGTCGCGGCGCAGTCCCGTCGCCCATGCGTCGTACGCGGTCAGGCCCTCCTCCAGCGGCTTGACCTTGCGCAGCGCGCAGCACAGGTCCGGGTCGCGGTCGTGCAGCCTCGGGCCGTACTCGGCGTCCTGCTCCTCGACCGTCCGGCGGGGGGTGAGCGTGATGACGTTGACGTCCATCACGGCCTCGACCGCGTCCCGGGTCCCGATGGTCTCCGGGAAGTGGTAGCCGGTGTCGAGGAAGACGACATCGACGCCGGGGAAGGCGCGCGAGGCGAGGTGTGCGACGACCGCGTCCTCCATGGAGGAGGTGACGCAGAAGCGCGGGCCGAAGGTCTCCGCCGCCCAGCGCAGGATGTCGAGGGCGGAGGCCTCTTCGAGGTCCCGCCCGGCCTGTTCGGCGAGCGACTTCAGCCGGTCCTTGGTCCGGTTCGTCTGAACCGCCGTCATATCCCGTTCCCTCCCGCGTCGTTGTGCCGAACCCCGCGGGCGAGCAGCCCGAGGAACTTCAGCTGGAAGGCTCGATTGCATGCCGCGCACTCCCAGGCGCCGTGGCCCTGCTCGTTCGGACGCAGGTCCTCGTCGCCGCAGTACGGGCAGTAGAACGGTGCCGCGCGCTCGCTCATGACCCCTCCTTCCGCTGCCATTCGCCCCCGTGGCCCTGCGGGCACGGGAGGTGCCCCCGGACGCTCATGACAGTGACTCCTCGCTTGCCCGGGCGGCCCAGGTGGCGAAGCGCTCGCCCTCCTCGCGCTCCGCCTGGAAGCGCTTGAGGACACGCTCGACGTAGTCGGGCAGCTCGGCGGAGGTGACTTTGAGGCCGCGGACCTTGCGGCCGAACCCGGCCTCCAGCCCGAGCGCGCCGCCCAGGTGCACCTGGAAGCCCTCGACCTGGTTGCCGTCGGTGTCGAGGACCAGCTGGCCCTTGAGACCGATGTCCGCGACCTGGATACGGGCGCAGGCGTTCGGGCAGCCGTTGATGTTGATGGTGATCGGCTGGTCGAACTCGGGGATGCGGCGCTCGAGTTCGTCGATCAGTGAGGCCCCGCGGGCCTTGGTCTCGACAATGGCGAGCTTGCAGAACTCGATACCGGTGCAGGCCATCGTGCCGCGCCGGAACGGGGACGGGTCGACCCGCAGGTCCAGCGCCTCCAGTCCGGCCACGAGCGACTCGACCTGCGACTCGTCGACATCGAGGACAAGCATCTTCTGCTCGGCGGTGGTACGGACCCGGTGCGAGCCGTGCGCCTCCGCCACTTCGGCGATCTTGGTGAGCGTGGTGCCGTCGACCCTGCCGACGCGCGGCGCGAAGCCGACGTAGAAGCGGCCGTCCTTCTGCCGGTGCACACCGACGTGGTCGCGCCACTGCTGCACGGGCTGCTCGGGCGCCGGGCCGTCGACGAGCTTCCGCTTGAGGTACTCGTCCTCGAGCACCTGGCGGAACTTCTCCGCGCCCCAGTCGGCGACCAGGAACTTCAGCCGCGCACGGGTGCGCAGCCGGCGGTAGCCGTAGTCGCGGAAGACCGAGATGACGCCCTCGTACACGTCGGGGACCTCGTCCAGAGGCACCCAGGCGCCCAGCCGGACGCCGATCTTGGGGTTGGTGGACAGGCCGCCGCCGACCCAGAGGTCGAAGCCGGGGCCGTGCTCGGGGTGGTTCACCCCGACGAAGGCGACGTCGTTGATCTCGTGCGCCACGTCGAGCAGCGGGGAGCCGGAGACGGCCGACTTGAACTTGCGGGGGAGGTTGGAGAAGTCCTTGTTGCCGACGATGCGGCGGTGGATCTCGTCGATGGCGGGCGTGCCGTCGATGATCTCGTCCTCGGCGATGCCGGCGACGGGCGAGCCGAGGATGACACGGGGCGTGTCACCGCACGCCTCGGTCGTCGACAGGCCCACGGCCTCCAGGCGGTTCCAGATCTCGGGGACGTCCTCGATGCGGATCCAGTGGTACTGGACGTTCTGCCGGTCGGTGATGTCGGCGGTGCCGCGCGCGAACTCCTGGGAGACCTCGCCGATGACCCGCAGCTGGTCCGTCGTCAGCCGCCCGCCGTCGATCCGGACGCGCAGCATGAAGTACTCGTCGTCCAGCTCCTCCGGCTCCAGGATCGCGGTCTTCCCGCCGTCGATCCCGGGCTTGCGCTGGGTGTACAGACCCCACCAGCGCATCCGGCCGCGCAGGTCCGCGCCGTCGATCGAGTCGAAGCCGCGATGGGCGTAGATCGTCTCAATGCGTGTCCGCACATTGAGACCGTCGTCGTCCTTCTTGGTCTGCTCGTTGGCGTTCAGCGGTGTCATGTGGCCAACGGCCCACTGGCCCTCGCCGCGGTGGCGTCCGGCCTTGCGGCGGGGCGTGGCGGTGGCAGGGTTTTCGGGGGTGGCGGCCATGGCGGTATGTCCTTCGGGACTGCAGGAGGGCGGCTTTGAGCTGCGCACTCGCATGCCGAAAGGGCGGTGCGGCGCGGTGGTGCGCAGAAGACGGGGGTGCTCGTGAAGTGCGGCTGGGCTGTTCTGTCAGCTCGCCGTACAGATGGCGCTGGACATGCGGCCGAGGTCGACGTGCCGCCGACTCACCAAGGCAATTCCAGCTCGAGACATGACGGAAGCGTGTCACGGCGCTTTGGAGTCAGTCCACCGCTATCCAAGATGTGGACAACACTGTCCCGCATCGCGAGACAGTGTGTCCTCGGTCACCCGGCGGAGGCCGGGCGGCCCGGATCCCGGCCGTGTCCGGGCAGGTCACGGGCGGGGTCCGGGCGGCAATCCGGGTGGGTCCCGGACAGGTCCGGGGCGGGTGGTCCGGTGGTGGGTCAGGCGTCGGCGGCGTCCGGTGGTGGGTCAGGCGTGGGCGCCGGGCCAGGGACCGGGGATCTCCACCTCCGGCTCCTCATCGACCTTGGTGTCGAACAGTGTGAACCCGCGCCGCAGATAGTTGTCCATGGCATGCGGTCCGTCCTTGGAGCAGGTGTGCAGCCAGACCCGCTTCGTCGGCGTGCGGCCCGGCCGGCGGTCCGCCATGTCCCAGGCGCGGGCGGTGCCGTACGACAGCAGATGACCGCCGATCCGCCGCCCCCGGAAGGCCGGGATGAGCCCGAAGTAGACGATCTCGACGGCGCCCTCGTCCTGCGCCTCCAGCTCGATGTACCCGGCCGGCGTCCCCTTCTCGTACGCCACCCAGGTCTCCACGCCCGGCCGGCGCACGACCTCGTCCCACTGCGCGTACGTCAGACCGAGCCGGTCGGTCCAGCGGACGTCGCCGCCGACAGCCGTGTAGAGGAAGCGGCTGAACTCGGGCGACGGCACCTCGGCCCGTACGATCCGCACGTCTCCCGAAGGCTCCGCGGCCGGTCGCAGATCGGCGGGCGAGGTCTGCTCCAGGGACCACGTGGTCACAGTGATGCTCATGGCCGCCAGGGAACCACGTCGGCGGCCCCGGTCCAAAAAGGCCGGTCCGTGGCGCTGTGCCCGTGTCAGCCGCGACGCTCTGCCGGACGGGGCGGCAGGCGCGGCGGCAGGCGGGCCGTGGGCCCGCCCATCGTGTCGGCACCCACCTCGCCGGGGCCGGGGCAGGAGCAGGGTCCGGGTCCGGGTCCGGGTCCGGGTCCGAGAGCCTGGCGCCGGAGAGCCCCGCAGAGACGCAGCGCTCCGTATGCGCCCCGTCCCGTCCCGTCAGGGCGCGTGCCGCACCTCCATGATCGCCGGGGCGGACGAGTGCGGCAGAAGGTCCGCCAGGTCGTCCGGCCGTACGACCTCCACCTCGACCTCTTCACTGAAGCGGTACGGACGGTGCGCCAGCACCCCCGCGAGATGGCGCCGCACACGTGACATTTCCGCGCGCACGGTCACCGTGCGCGTCGGATCGCCGAAGACGTCGGTCGCCAGCTCGGCCGCCGTACGCCCCTTCCGGTGCCTGGCGAGTACGTACAGCAGCTCGGCGTGGCGCGGGCTCAGCTCCTGGGTCCAGCTGCCGGCGGGCCCGGACACGGCGACCGTCCAGCGGCGGGGGCGGCTGACGTCGAGGACGACACGGCTCGCCGCCTCCACGGGTCCGGGCTCGTCGGGGCGGACCAGCCAGCCGCCCGGCAGCGGCTCCACGGTGCACGTGCCCAGCGACGGCAGCCAGACCCGGCCGGCCCGGAAGGACTTGGGCAGCGGCAACCGGTCCATGGGCGCCATGCCCGTCACCGCTGCCATCCAGCCGTGCAGATCCACGGCCAGCGCCCGGCCCGTGAGCCGGCACAGGATCGGCGCGGCCACCGAGCGCAGCCGCTCCACGGTCCGCAGATGCCGCTCCCGCAGTTCCGCCTCGGCGAGCTGCGCCACCGAGCTGACGAGGGCCAGCGTCGCCGGGTGGAAGCTGGAGGCCGGGCCGCTGACGTCGACGATGCCGAGCAGCTGCCCGTCGCGCGGGTCGTGCACGGGGGCCGCGGCGCAGGTCCAGTTGTGCAGGGTCTGCACGAAATGCTCGGCAGAGTGGACCTGCACGGGCCGGCGCGCGGCCAGCGCGGTGCCGATGGCGTTCGTACCGGTGGTCTCCTCGCTCCAGGCGGCACCCTCCTCCAGGCAGATGGCGTTGGCCTTGCGCATGACGCTCGCGTTGCCCTCACGCCACAGCACCCGGCCCTGAGCGTCCGTCACCACCATGATCTGCAGGGACGCGTCGGCGATCTCGCCGAGTCCACCGCTCAGCGTGCGCATGACCTCGCCGATCACGGTCGCCCGCCGCCGATGCTCCAGCTCGTCGGGTCCCAGCAGCACGCTGCTGGTGTTCTGGTCCGGGTCGAGCCCCAGCCGGAACATGCGCTGCCAGGACGCGTCGATGACCGGGCGGGGCGCGATCGGCGGGCGCCGGCCCGCCAGTGTCGCGGCGCGTACCTGGTGGAGCAGGCGGTTCGCATGAGCGGCGTCCATGGTGGTGAGCCGAGTCATGTCTAGAGCTGTGTTCCTCATCGGTACCCCCCGCCGCGCGCGGCGCTGAATGTGCCGGCTGTGGTGCCCGTTCGGTCGTGGCTCCCATCGTGCCGCTCGCACAGGTCCCCGGAGGGACGCTTCGCATATGTTCTGCAACGGTCTGCAACTCTGGCAAACAGCAGTCCCGTGCACGAAGGTGACATCAGCTGAGGGTGGTGCCGTGTCGGCGCAGCACCACCCTCGGCTCTTTCGTCACCCCACAGGGCCGCCCCGTCACCTGCTCGGGGGTCACTCGGTCACTCCCGCGGCTGACGCGGCCGCCGCTCGCCCCTCGACGCGGCCGCCCACACCTCGACGCGGCCGCCGCTCGCCCCTCGACGCGGGGTCGATCACAGCTCGACGCGCGCCCGCTCCACCACCGCCGCCAGGTCGAGTCCGTGCGGCAGCGTCCCGAACGCCGCCCCCCAGTCACCGCCCAGCCGCGAGGCACAGAACGCGTCCGCGACCTCGGGCGGCGCCCAGCGCACCAGCAGCGACCCCTGCAGCACCAGCGCCATCCGCTCGACCAGCCGCCGCGCCCGTACCTCCGCGGTCTCCAGATCCGCCAGCTCGGTCAGCATCGCCTTGATCGCACCGTCCAGCCGGTGGTCCGCGCCCCGCGCCTGCCCGACCTCCTGCAGGAACGCGTCCAGGGCCAGCGGCTCCCTCTGGAGCGCGCGCAGCACATCCAGGGCCTGGACGTTGCCCGAGCCCTCCCAGATCGAGTTGAGCGGCGACTCCCGCAGCAGCCGGGGCATCCCGGACTCCTCGACGTAGCCGTTGCCGCCCAGGCACTCCAGGGCCTCCGCCGTCAGCGGTGTGCACCGCTTGGTGACCCAGTACTTGGCCGCGGGCACCGCGATCCGCAGCAGCGCCCGGTCGGCCTCGCCGTCGGAGTCGTACGCCGCGGCGAGCCGCAGCGCCAGCGTCGTCGCCGCCTCCGACTCCAGCGCCAGATCGGCCAGTACGTTGCGCATCAGCGGCTTGTCGATGAGCAGACCGCCGAACGCGCTGCGGTGCGCCGCATGGTGGACTGCCTGGGCGACGGCCTGACGCATCAGCGCCGCGGAGCCGAGCACACAGTCGAGCCGGGTCGCCGCCACCATCTCGATGATGGTGCGCACCCCGCGCCCCTCCTCGCCGACCCGGCGCGCCCAGGTCCCGTCGAACTCGACCTCGCTCGACGCGTTCGACCTGTTGCCCAGTTTGTCCTTGAGGCGCTGGATCGCGAAGACGTTCCGCGTGCCGTCGTCCAGCACCCGCGGCACCAGGAAGCAGGTCAGTCCCCCGTGGCCTTCGGCACGGGAGGTGCCCCCACCCGGAGCCTGCGCCAGCACCAGGAAGGCGTCGCTCATCGGCGCCGAGCAGAACCACTTGTGCCCGGTCAGCTCGTACTCGCCGGCCGCGGCCAGCGGTACCGCGCGGGTCGTGTTCGCCCGTACGTCGCTGCCGCCCTGCTTCTCCGTCATGCCCATCCCGAACAGGACACCGGCCTTCAGGGCCGGCGGCCGCAGCCCCTGCTCGTACACCTGCGAGGTGAGCCGGGGCTCCCACTCGGCCGCGAGCGCAGGGTCCGCGCGCAGCGCGGGCACCGCCGCGTGCGTCATCGACACCGGGCAGCCGTGTCCGGCCTCCACCTGCGACCACACCAGGAACCCGGCCCCGCGCCGCACATGCCCGCCGGGCCGCCCCCAGGCGTTCGTCAGGCCCGAGGTGACCGCCTTGCCCAGCAGCCGGTGCCAGGCCGGATGGAAGTCCACCTCGTCGATCCGGTTGCCGTACCGGTCGTGCGTGCGGAGCACCGGAGGATTCTCGTCGGCCTGCGCTCCCCACTGCCGGGCCTGGGCGGAGCCCGCGGTGCGGCCCAGCAACGACAGCTCCTGGCGCGCGCCGTCGAGCAGTTCGGGTGGAAGATGGCGCTCCACCGCCTCGGCCAGTGCGCGGTCCGCCGTGAAGACGTCGTACCCCACCAGGGGCGGAGCCTGGTTGGTCACTGTGTGGGTGCTGGGTGCCATGCCGATACGGTAAGGAGGTGCAGGCAGCAAATGAAACACCCGAGCGGCCCCCCGCCGGCCGGCTCCACCGGGTCCGGGTCCTCTACCGCAATGTCTCCAAGCGGAAACTCGCCTGGCTGCTGCTGAAGGACACCGTCAATTCGTGCATCGAGTACCGGATCCTCGGACTCGCCGCAGAGGCGGCATTCTTCACCCTTTTGTCGCTGCCGCCGCTGATGCTGGGCATGATCGGCCTCCTCGGCTACGTCGACAACTGGACCGACACCACCACCGTCGCCTCCATCCAGGAGAACATCCTGCGCGCGGCCGGAACCGTCCTGTCCGACCGCGGTGTCAACCAGGTCGCCAAGCCCCTGCTGGAGGACGTCACCCGGGGTGGCCGGCCCGACGTCATCTCCATCGGTTTCGCGATCGCCCTGTGGTCCGGATCGCGGGCCGTGAACGTCTTCATCGACACGATCACCGTGATGTACGGGCTCGACGGGCACCGCGGAATCGTCGCCACGCGGCTCCTGGCGTTCCTGCTCTACCTCATCGCGCTGGTGATCGGTGCGGTCGTGCTGCCGCTCGCCGTGGTCGGCCCGGACCGGGTCGTCGAGTTCGTCCCCTTCGGGACGGAGGTCGTCAGCGTCCTGTACTGGCCGGTGGTGATCCTGCTCTCCATCGCCTTCCTGACCACGCTGTACCACGTGTCCGTGCCGGTCCGCTCGCCGTGGGCCGAGGACATCCCGGGCGCGCTCGTCGCCCTCGCGATGTGGGTGCTCGGCAGCTTCCTGCTGCGGATCTACCTCACCAGCACCGTCGAGGGCCCCACGATCTACGGCTCGCTCGCCGCCCCGATCGCCGTGCTGCTGTGGATCGGCATCTCCGCCTTCGCGGTCCTGGTCGGCGCCGCGGTCAACGCCGCCATCGACCGCGTCTGGCCGTCCGTCGCCACGGCCGCCGCCCGCGCCGCGAACCAGCGGGTCCGCGCCGCCCACGCCGCGGAGCTGGTGGCCCGCGCCCAGGCCGCGGAAGGGGAGAGCGAGGACTACGAGGAAGGCGACATGCCGTCGGAGTTCCCCGAGCGCTGGTCGAAGTTCCTGCCGCCGGACGACGTGAGGTCCCGGCTGCAGAGCTCGCGGGAGAATCGCGACAAGCGCTGACCGAGGCCCTAGCCTCGACAGCGTGTACGCGGAGAGGCCCTCACGGCTCGACGGGGCCGTCGTCTGGAGCCGCAGCGATTCCGGCACCGGGCCGGTCATGCCCGTGCTGCCCGACGGATGCATGGACCTGCTGTGGACGGAGGGCCGACTGCTCGTCGCCGGGCCCGACACCCACGCGCAGAGCCCGGACAACGGCCCGGCCGTCCGGTACGCGGGCGTCCGGTTCGCGCCGGGCGCCGCGCCCGCCTTCTTCGGGGTGCCGGCGCACGAGCTGCGCGACCTCCGTGTGGACCTGACGGACCTGTGGCCCGCGGCGGAGGTGCGCCGGCTGGCGGACCGCATCACGGACGCGCCCGACCCGGCGGCGGAACTGGAGGCCGTGGCGCTGCGGCACGCCGCGGACAGACCGCCTCCCGACCCGCTGCTGCGGGCCGTCGCCGAAGGGCTGGACGCCGGGCGGTCCGTCGCGGCGACCGCCGACGCCGTCGGGCTGGGTGCGCGGCAGCTGCACCGCAGGTCACTGGACGCCTTCGGCTACGGGCCCAAGACACTGGCCCGGGTGCTGCGGCTGCAGCGGGCGCTGGCCCTCGTACGCGCCGGAGCGCCCTACGCGCAGGCCGCGCTCGACGCCGGCTGCACCGACCAGGCGCACCTCGCTCGGGAGATGCGGGAGCTGGCCGGGCTCACGCTCGGGGCCTATGTCGCGTTGGCGAACAGCGAGACGCCGGAGCCGTCCGGGTCGAGCACGACCGCGTAGCGCTGCCCCCAGAAGGCGTCCCACGGCTTGAGGTGGCCGCGATGGCCTGCCGCGACGAGGTCTTCGTACAACCTGTCCACCTCGGCGGGGCTGTCGCAGAGGAAGCAGAGACCGGCACGGTCACCGCCCTCGGGCCGGGTCCAGCCGGGGTCGAAGGACCGGATGGTCTCCTCGGTGTCGAACAGCACGCGCAGCCCGCTGGGCAGCGTCGCCTCGGCGTGCGGCGCCGAGTCGGCCTCGGTGGGAATGTCCAGGCCGAGGCGCCGGTAGAAGGCGAGAGAGGCGGCCATGTCAGCGACGACCAGGCCGACGGCATCGAGTCGTGGAGTCATGGCCTCACCGTAGGAGCGGCACCGGTGGCGGGTCTTGTACGAATCGGACGTGGTGCGATGTGCGACGTGCGCCGTGGGACGTCCGGCGTGCCTTGTGCGGCCTGCCTGGTACGGCGCGCCACGTGCGTGCGCGTCGGAGGTGGGCGCCGTCACGGTTTCGTAAGAGGGCCAGGGCACCGTCGCAGGGCGCGGGGGACGAAACTGGGCCCATGCAGAGCATCCTGGTCGTCGACGACGATCCGACCGTCGCCGAAGTCGTCACCGGCTATCTGGAGCGCGCCGGTTTCGCCGTCCACCGTGCGACCGACGGGCCGCAGGCCCTGCGGGCGGCGGGGGAACGATGGCCGGACCTCGTCGTTCTGGATCTGATGCTTCCCGGCATGGACGGACTGGAGGTCTGCCGCAGACTCCGCGGCCAGGGCGCGGTGCCGGTGATCATGCTCACCGCGCGCGGCGACGAGGACGACCGGATCCTGGGGCTCGAAATAGGCGCGGACGACTATGTCACCAAGCCGTTCAGCCCGCGCGAGCTGGTGCTGCGGGTCGAGTCCGTACTGCGCCGCAGCCGTGCGGCGGCCGCCGCGGGCCGGGCCGGCGGCGGCGCGGTGCTCAGCGGCGCGGGGATCACGCTGGACCCGGCCGCCCACCGCGCGGTCAAGGACGGGAGGGAACTGGCCCTGACGCTGCGGGAGTTCGACCTCCTCGCGCATCTGATGCGCCACCCCGGGCAGGCGATCGGCCGGGAGCGGTTGATGCACGAGGTGTGGGGCTGGGAGTTCGGCGATCTGTCCACGGTCACCGTCCATGTCCGACGGTTGCGCAGCAAGATCGAGGACGATCCGGCCCGTCCGCGGCTCATCCAGACGGTGTGGGGCGTCGGCTACCGCTTCGACCTACCGCGCGGGGAGGCCGAGTCCACCGGGGAGCCCGTTTCGGAGCCGGAGCCGGAGCCGGAGCCGGAGCCGGAGCCGGCGTCGGCATCGGCGGGCCGGCGCGTGCCCATGGGCGGGTCCACGTCTGCGACCGGGCCGTTGCACGGTGACACGCCGGCGCACGGGGCCGGGGCGGGCGGTCGTACGGAAGGAGATGGTGCGCGTGCGTGATGCGATCCTCATCGTTCTGCTCGCCTTCCTCGGCGCGGCGGCGGCCGGACTGCTCGGAGCCCTCGTGCTGCGCCTGCTGCGGCACCGGTCGGTCGCCGTGTCGTTGACCGTCGTGGCCGCGGTGACCGTCCTCGCGATGCTCTCCGGGACCCTCGCGGTCGCCCAGGCGATGTTCCTGTCCTCGCACGACCTGAAGGTCGTCACGATGGTCGTCGCGATGGCAGCCTTCGTGTCGCTCGCCACGGCGCTGTTGCTCGGCCGTTGGGTCGTCGCGCGCAGCCGGGAACTGGCCCGCGCGGCCCGTACGTTCGGCGAGGCCGGCAGTTTCGCCGCGCCCGAGGGCGAGGCGACGGCCGAGCTCGCCGAGCTGAGCCGGGAACTCGAGGCCACCAGCGCCAAACTCGCTGTGTCGCGGGAGCGGGAGCGTGCGCTGGAGACCTCCCGCCGGGAGCTCGTCGCGTGGATCTCGCACGATCTGCGCACCCCGCTCGCCGGGCTGCGCGCGATGTCCGAGGCCCTGGAGGACGGGGTCGTCCAGGACCCCGAGCGCTACTTCAAGCAGATCCGCACCGAGGTCGAGCGGCTCAACGGGATGGTCGGGGACCTCTTCGAACTGTCCCGTATCCATGCCGGGGCGCTCGCGCTCACGCCGACGCGGATGTCCGTGTACGACCTCGTCGGTGAGGCACTCGCGGGCGCCGATCCGCTCGCGCGCGAGCACGGGGTGCGGCTCGTGGGGGACCGGGTGGAGTCCGTGCCGGTGGAGGTGGACGGCAAGGAGATGACGCGCGTGCTGGCCAATCTGCTGGTCAACGCGATCCGCAGGACACCGGCCGACGGGACGGTCGCGGTCGCGGCCGAGCGCCGTGAGGACTCCGTCGTGCTGTCGGTGACCGACGGCTGCGGCGGCATCCCGGATGAGGACCTCCCCAGGGTCTTCGACACCGGCTGGCGCGGGAGCCAGGCCAGGACCCCGCCGGGGGGCGCGGGGCTCGGCCTCGCGATCGTCCGGGGCATCGTCGAGGCACACGAGGGCCAGGCCGATGTGCGCAATGTGACCGGTGGCTGCCGTTTCGAGGTGACGCTCCCCGCGGCGCATTGAGCCCGCGCGGTGTCACCTCACCAGTGCCGCATCACGTGTCACACCACGGTGTGGCATCAGGGGTGTCGTACACGCAGCGTCACGCCGGCCGCGAGGTCACATCCACTGGTCGGGGCCCGGGTCGCCGCCCTCCGCGCGGACCGCCAGACGGCTGGTGTAGTGGGTCCAGCCCTCCTCGTGCGCCGCGCAGGCCTCGGGCGTCGGCAGCCCTCTGTGGACGAGCCGGAGCAGCGTGCCGTCCTCGGTGGGTTCGAGGGTGATCTCCACGGTCGTGGAGCCCTCGGGGACGTCCGGCATCCCACCCTCGGCCCAGCCCCAGGTGAAGACGAGCCGCTTGGGCGGGTCGACCTCCAGGAAACGGCCGGCCGCGACATTGTCGCCGGTGACCCGGGTCCGGTACGAGCCGCTCCGCGTGAATGAGAACTCGCCGTCATCGCCCATCCACGACAGCCACTTGTCGCGGTCGGTGAAGAACCCGAAGACGGTCTCGGGCCGGGCGAGGATGTGCCGCTCAACGGTGACGGCGGCGGGCTGTGCGGGCTGTGCGGTCATGTCTTTTCGTTCCGTTCCGCCTCTGCCGCCTTCTCCGCTTCCTCGGCGAGGCGGGCGAGGGTGTCGAGCTTGCTGCTCCACATGGCCTGGAGATACTCGGCGAGGGGACCCAGCGCCTCCCGGTCGGCCCGGTAGAAACGCTTCGTCCCGTCCTTGCGCAGCGTAACGAGCCCGGCGTCGCGCAGCACCTTCAAGTGCTGGGAGACCGCCCCGAAGGTGACGTCGAACCGGGCCGCGATGTCGCCGGCGGGCAGCTCGTCGTCCCAGACCAGCCGCAGAATCTCGCGCCGTCTGGGCTCGGCGATGACCTGTACCGCGTCCATGCCGCGAATTTTAGTCCACGCTGCAGTTTGCTTCCTCGCCGAGCTTATTTTAGTCTCAGCTAAAGGAAGCGGGTTCCGGTGAGCGCCGTCCGAAGCGGCACGGAGCCCGCCCACCCTCGGAAACCCCTTACACACACCCCCTCAAGCAGGAGCACCCCATGGCCGGCATCGCACTCATCTACTCCGTCAAGGCCGACGCCGACACCGTCTACCGCGCCGTCTCCACCGCCGTCGGCATCGCCGGCTGGTTCACCGACGGGGCCGAGGTGGACGGCGACATCCAGCGCCTGACCTTCCCCGGACAGCCCGCCCCCTGGGAGTGGCGCGTCACCGAGGCAGACGCCGGCCGCCGGCTCGCGCTGAAGGTCCTCGCCGGCCCGGAGGACTGGGTCGGCACCGAGGTCGTCTATGCCGTCGAGGTCACCGACGAGGGGAGCGTCCTGCGCTTCGACCACAACGGCTTCCCTGCCGCCGACGACCACTTCCGGCACACGGCCGCGACGTGGGCCGCGCTCTTCCCCGTGCTGCAGAAGTACGCCGAGACGGGCGAGCCCACCCCCTTCTTCACCAACTGAGCCATCACATAGAGGACTTGGAGCACCCATGCCGTCTCATATGCACGCCCCCATGCACGAACTCGCCACCGCCGTCGCCGAGGCCGCCCGCGCCGTACGCCCCGAGCAGCTCGAGGACCGCACACCCTGCGAGAAGTTCACCGTCGCAGAGCTCCTCGGCCACCTCGGCGGTACGCTCGCGGACTCCCAGCGCGCCGCCCGCAAGCAGCCCCGCCCGGACGAGCAGCCGTCCGCCTCGTTCACGCCGGAGGACGTCGCCGGTGTCGCGCTGGCCGCGGCCGCGGCATGGGCGGAGCCGGCCGCCTACGAGGGCACGACGGTGTTCGGCCCCGGCGAGATGCCGGCCGAGTTCGCCGCAGCGATCACGCTGGAGGAACTGGCCCTGCACGGCTGGGACCTGGCCCGTGCCACGGGCCGTGGGTTCCCCGTCACCGCCGGGACCGGGCAGGCCGTGCTCGGCATCGTCGAGCAGATCGCCGAGCAGGCCCGCAGCAACGGCGGCTTCGGTCCGCCGCTCGAAGCCCCCGCCGACGCCTCCCCGTTCGACCGCGCCCTGGCGGCCAGCGGCCGCGACCCGATCTGGGCCTGACGGCCCGAGACCCGAGGGCCCGAGGCCCGCGGCCCGGTCGGCACGGCCGCACAAGCGCGCCGCCCCGCACCTGCCTTCCGGCACCGGTGCGGGGCGGCGCGCCGTCGCATGTTCAGGTCGCACGCACTGGTCCTGGTGGCCGGAGGCCGGAACTCTGTGAGGCCCCCGGTCACAGACCGTGTCGACGGGCGCCGAGCACGCGCTCGCAGACCTCCCGTTCCATCTGCGGCGAGAACACATCGCGGCGGGCGGCGACGGCGCGCCGGGTGTCCGCGGCGATCAGGTCGGCGTTGATCGCCGCGGCAGCGCGTACCCCTGCGGCGGCGGCGCCGACGATGGTGTCGAACAGGTCGGCGACATTGCCGGCGACCCACACCCCGGGGACCTCGGTCGCTCCGGTCGTCGCGTCGGCGGCGATGTGGCTGCCCACGACCTGCCCGAACATCTCCTGCTCCGTTGCCCGAAGGCCGAGGTCGCTCAGCACACCGGTGCGCGCGGTGAAGCGCGGGGCCACCACCAGCGCCTCGGTGGGGACCACCCGGCCGTCGGCCAACTGCACGCCGGTCAGCCGCGCATCGGTCACGTCCAGGCCGGTCACCTCGCCGCTCACCACGGAGATGCCGCGGACGCCCAGCTGTTCGTACGCCTCCTCGCCGGGTTCGGGACTCGTGTGCAGGAAGAGGGTGATGCGGTCGCTCCACTGCCGCCACAGCAGCGCCTGATGCACACTCGCGGGGCCGGCGGCCAGGACGCCGATCGTCCGGTCGCGGACCTCCCAGCCGTGGCAGTACGGACAGTGCAGGACGTCCCGTCCCCACAGCCCGGCCACGCCAGGCACCTCGGGCAGCTCGTCGACCAGGCCGGTCGTCACCAGCAGGCGGCGGGCCAGGACCGTCCGTCCGTCGTCCCGTACCACCCGGAAGCATCCCCCCTCCGTGCGCTCGACCGAGACGACGGTGCCGGTCACGATCTCGCCGCCGTACCCTGTCACCTCCTCGCGGCCCGCGGCCAGGAGCGCCGACGGCGGCGCCCCGTCGCGGGTCAGATAGTTGTGGGCGTGGGACGCCGGGGCGTTGCGCGGACTGCCCGCGTCGATCACCAGGACCGAGCGGCGCGCGCGGGCCAGTGTCAGCGCCCCGCTCAGTCCGGCAGCCCCGCCACCGACGACCACGACGTCATAGGGTCGGACCGGCTGCGCCGATTGCACTGGTTGCACTGTCATGTGACGTACCTCCTTCACGGAGACAGTGCGCCCGCGCCTCGGCATCCGGCAAATGTCCTTGCCGAAACGGCAAGCGGGCGTCAGAGCGCGCCGTACACGGCCTCGACCAGCGCCATCTTGCGCGGGTCGTCGGCGATGTGCGCCCCCATGCGGTTCATGACGTAGCCCATCGAGATACCTGCCCCGCCCGCCTCCGGGTCGGCGAGTCCGCAGGAGCCGCCGTAGCCGTCGTGGCCGAAGGCGCGCGGATTCGGTCCGTACGACTGGTTCGGGCCGCTCAGCCACAGGCCGAGGGCCACCTCGGTGTCGTGCGCGAACCCCGCGCCGAGGACGAGGTCGCGGCACGCGCCCTGACCCTCCCGGACCCGCTCCGCGGCCTCGGGGGAGAGCACGCGGTGCTCGCCGAGCAGTCCGCCCGAGGCGAAGATCCCGTACAGCGCGGCGACCGCGCGGGCGGTGCCGTGCCCGTTGGCTGCCGGGATCTCGGCGGCCCGCCACTGCGGGGAGTTCGCCTCGGCCACGCCCACGACGGGGTTGGCCAGCGCCGCCAGCGCCGCGGGTGCCAACTGGGCGAAGATCGCGGCCTGTTCGCTGTCGTCGGCGGCCGGGGGATGCACCAGCTCGGCGGCGCGCTCCGCCTCCTTCTCCGGGAGGCCGATCGTGAAGTCGATGCCGTACCGTCCGGTGACCTCCTGGTGCAGGAACTCGCCGGGAAGCAGTCCCGTGACGCGCCGCACCACTTCGCCGACCAGGAAGCCGTACGTCATCGCGTGGTACCCGGACCGTGTGCCCGGCTCCCACCACGGCTCCGTCGCGGCCAGCCTGGACGCGGTCAGGTCCCAGTCGTACAGCTCGGCGAGGGAGTGAGGCTCCCGCAGCCCGGACAGGCCCGCGCGGTGCGAGAGAAGATGCCGTACGGGAACGGTCTCCTTGCCCGCGGCGGCGAACTCCGGCCAGTACGAGGCCACCGGGGCATCGAGGTCGAGCAGACCGCGGTCGGCGAGGATGTGCGCGCACAGCGCGGTCGGGCCCTTGGTCGTCGACCACACATTGACCAGGGTGTCCCGCTCCCAGGGCCGCGTCCGTGCCCCGTCGGCCCAGCCGCCCCAGAGGTCGACGACGGTCTCGCCGCCCGCCATGACGGTGACGGCGGCGCCCAGTTCGCCGCGCTCGCGGAAGTTCTCCTCGAACGCGGCCCGCACCGCGGAGAACCGCTCGTCGCAGTGACCCTCGATCGGCGGAACAACTGGTCGGTCCATGGCTCCTCCATGACTCCCGGCGATGCCCTAGACCGTACCGACTGGTCGGACCGGCGTGAAGGTCCGTGCATCCGCGCATGCACGGGCTGTGCACTTCCGTCCTGTGTGCCGCGGTTCCGTACGCCGCAGTCATGCTCCGTGGTCCCGTGCGGCGCGGTCCCGTGCGGCGTGGTCCCGTGCGGCGCGGTTCCGCGCGTCGCGGGACCGTCCGTCGGGGCCGTTGTCAGTGCCATGGGGCAGGGTGGACGGTGCGCCGTCGTATTTCATGTGAGAGGAAGGCCGACCGATGAGTGTCACCGCCGTGATGACGTACCGCGAACGAGCCGCCGCCCAGGCGTACCTGCGTCTGCTCGGCGCCGTGCGCGCCGCCCTGGCCACGCCTCCCGGTGGGGCCCCGCCACCCCTCGTCCTCACGGCACCCATGGCGGAGGCCGACCAGGCCCTCGCTGCGGCGGGCTTCGCGGGCAACGAGGCCGAGCTCTTCGACCTGGTGACGGAGCTTCACAGCGCCGGCGTCACGCGTCGTGGCGCAGGGGCGTGAGCTGCTCGATGTCGTAGCGGGCCCGCAGTTCGGCGATCGCCGTGTGGTCGGGCGGGCCGCCGGCGGCGAGGATCTCGACGAGTTCCTCGAAGTAGCGTTCGTGATCCGGCGGCGGGGACGCCTGGAAGAACATCCTGGCCGGTTCGCGGCTGCGGTTGGCGAAGGCGTGCGGACAGCCCGGGGGGACGACGAGGACCGTACCGGGGGCCGCCCGGACCGCGCGCCGGCCCGTGGGGGACTCCCAGTGCCGCCAGTCGTCGCCGGTTCGCACGCACGGCTCGAAGGCGAGGACGTCCAACTCGCCTTCGAGCACGTAGAACAGCTCCTCGCTGCGGGCGTGCACATGGGCGCCGACATCGAAGCCCGGAGGCACCACGACCTCGAAGCTCGACGAGACCCGCGAGTGCTCGCCCGTGACCTTGAACGTCACCTCCTGGGCCGCCGTGCGCAGTGTCCTGCCGTGACCCTTCGGTACGACCAGACCCTCGGGCGACCCGGTGAAGGCGGCCCCGTCCGGGGCCTTGACGTGCGCGGTCACCAGGTCACCGGAAGTCCCTCGGGACCGCGTATCAGCGCGCCCGGTCGCCAGCGGAGCTCCTCCTCCGGGACGGCGAGGCGCAGTTCGGGGAAGCGGTCCAGCACGGTGGAGACGAGCAGTTCGGTCTCGAGCCGGGCGAGCAGGCCGCCCACGCAGTAGTGCGGGCCGTAGCCGAACGCCACATGCGGGTTGGGGCTGCGCCCGAGCGCGATCTCGTCCGGGTCGGGGAAGACGTCCGGGTCGCGGTTCGCGGCCAGGTACGAGACATGGACGGCCTCGCCCTCCTTGATCTCCTGACCCGAGACGGTCACGTCCTCCTTCGCGATCCGGGCGAGACCGACGGCGTTGCGGTGCGGGATCCAGCGCAGGAGTTCGTCGATGCCCGAGGCGCGCAATGCCGGCTCGGCCCGCAGCCGGTCCTGCAGTTCCGGGCGGGTGAGGAGGATGTAGAGCATGTTTCCGGTGTTGTTGGTGACCGCCTCGCCGCCGATCTGGATGAGCAGCGCGAGGCCCACGGCCTCCGCCTCCGTGACCCCGCCGTCGGCCACGGCCGTCGCGAGCAGCCCGATCACGTCGTCGCCGCCCGTGTCCCGCCGCTGCCGCAGCAGTTCGGCGAAGTACGCGCACATCTCCGTCTTCGCCCGCTCGCTGCGCTCCACCCCCTGGGACGAGGAGAGAATCAGCGCGGTCCACTCGTGCATCCTCGGGCGGTCGGGCGCGGGCACGCCCATCAACTCGCAGACGACGGCCAGCGGGAACGGGGCGAGGATCCGCTCGGTGAAGTCGGCCGGCGGCCCGTCGCGCACGACGCCGGCGACGAGTTCGTCGAGCATCTCCTGCGCCCGCCCGCGCAGTCGCTCGATGCCCCGGGTGGTGAACGCCCCCGCGACGGCCCGGCGGAGCCGGGTGTGGTTCGGCGGGTCCTCGAAGCCGACCGCCCCCTCCACCGGGATGAAGTGCGGGGCGAGCCGGGTGACATCGTGCTCCACGACCGCCTTGCGGCTGAAGCGCGGATCGTTCGTCACCAGCCGCACATCGTCGAAGCGGGTCGCGAGCCACGCCCAGCCCTCCCCGTTGGGGAGCCTGACGCGGGACAGGGGATCGTCCCGCATCAGCTGGGCGAGTACGGGGTCGAAGTCGACGCCGTCGAGGTCCTGGGCCGGCCAGTAGCGGACCGGCGGGCGGGGGGTGGCCGCCTTGGTCGTCGTCTCGTTCCGCATGGTCAGCTCCCCACCGCGAGCGCTTCGACGGGCCGGCGTCCGTCGGGGACGGTCCAGCGGCCCAGCGACATCTCGGCGGTGATGCCCGGACCGAAACCGGCGAGGATGCCGCGTGCCGCGTTCTCCGTGCCGCCTTCTTCGAACAGCCTGCGCAGGGCGTCCAGGACGACCGCGCTCGCGATGTTGCCGTACTCGGTGAGTGTGGCCCGGCTGAAGCGGAAGGCCTCGGGGGGCACTCCGAGGAACATGCTGAGGTCGTCCAGGATCCGCGGCCCGCCCGCGTGGATGATGTAGAAGTCCAGCGAGGTGGCGTCCCAGCCGTGGTCGGCGGCGAGTTCCTTGAGGGCCGGAGCAAGCGGTTCCATCGAGCCGGGCACGCGCTTGTCCAGCTTGAAGTGGAAGCCGGTGGCGCGGACGTCGAAGGCTATCCAGTCCTCGGTGTGCGGGACGAGGTACGAGCCGTTGCGCTCCAGGCCGACGCCGAGGCCGCCCCGCCCACGTACGACCGCTGCCGCCACACCGTCCCCGAACAGGCCGTTGGAGAGAATATTGCCGACGTTCACATCGGTCGGCTGGTAGCACAGGGAGCAGAACTCGCAGGCCACGATGAGGGCGTTCGCCTCGGGGTAGGCGGTGCAGAAGTCGTGTGCGCGGTTGATCGCGGAACCGCCGGCCGCGCAGCCGAGCTGGGCGATCGGCATCTGGCGGACGTCGGTGCGGAAGTCCATGGTGTTGATCAACCACGCCGTGAGCGACGGCATCATGAAGCCCGTGCACGAGACGAAGATGATCACGTCTATGTCCGCGGGACGGAGTTCGGCGTCGTCGAGGGCCGTGAGTACGACGGCGGGCACGCGGGCCTTGGCCTCGGCTTCGTAGACGGTGTTGCGCTCCTCGAAGCCGGGGTGCTGCAGCGTCTCCTCGATGGGGCGGATCAAGTGCCGTTTCTCCACCCCGGTGTTCTGGATCAGGCGGAGTGCCAGGTCCAGTTCCGGGTGGTCCGCGTGAAGAGACCGCGCCAGATCAAGGGTCTGCTCCATGGTGATCACGTGCTCGGGCACGGACACCGCGGGTTTGCACAGAGTGGCCATGACGTGCCGCCCTTCTCTCTCGCGTTCCCTCACACTCACTCGCGTTCCCTCAAAGGATCTGCGACGAGAGGCCGTTGCGCGCGCCGGGGAAGGCGCTTCCCGCTGCGCCGAACGGGTGATGTGAGGGGTTCACCGGGCCGAGGGACCGCCGATCGGGAAGGAATGGGTTCCTGAAGGGGGCCGTAAGCGCTCACCAGGCACGATCCGTGACCGCGCGTGAGCACAATCCGGGAGATGAACCCCATGACGTCAGAACCCGAGACGGAGGCCGTTCCCGGGCCCGACCACGGGATCTTTGCAGGGCCGAGGGCATCGACGGGCGTCGGGGTCTGCCCGGTGACCGGTGCCGGACCGCGGAAGGACGCCTCATGCGAGGGCGGCTCGCGCGAGGACGGCTCGTACGACATGTCACAGAGCACGGGCCCACGTCACGCGGCGCACGGCACAACACACGGCACATCGCACATCACCACGCACGGCACGTCACATGACGGCCCATGCGATGGCCCGCCCGGCGACGGGACCGTCCACGACTGGACCCTCGAGGACCTCCGGGCCCTGGACTTCGACTCTTTCCTGGTCTCGCTCCTCCGCGACGAGCCGGTGGCCCGGATCCGCCTGCCGTACGGCGAGGGCAGCGCCTGGCTCGTGACGCGGTACGAGGATGTCAAGCGGATCGCCTCGGATCCCCGGCTCAGCCGCAAGGCCCTCGCGGAGCGCGAGGTGACGAGCGGTTCGCCGCACGCGATCGCCGCGAAGCACGCCGCCCTCAACTACGCGGACCCGCCGCACCACAACACACTGCGCCGGGTGGTCGCCCGCGCCTTCACCGGCAGGAGCATGCAGCGGCTGCGGCCCATGGCCCAGCGGACCGCGGACGCCCTGCTGGACGAGATGGAGCGGCAGGGGTCCCCAGCGGATCTCATGGAGCACCTGCACGGGCCCTTCCCGCTCTCCGTCGTCAGCGACGTGCTGGGACTGCCGCAGGACGAGCGCTCGGAGATGACCTCCTGGGCAAACGTGATCATGACACCGCGCCCGGCCCCCTCCCGCAGCGAGGAGGCCAAGAAGACGGTCCGTGACGTCGTCGTCGGCCTCATCGGCCGGCGGCGCGCCCAGCCCCGCGACGACCTGGCCGGAGTCCTCGCGGCCGCGGTGCAGACCGGCGAGATCAATGAGGACGAGGCCGTCTCGCTGGCGACGGCGATCCTGGTGAGCGGCGCGCACGCCGTGCGCAACAACAGCGCAAACATGGTGTACGCACTTCTCACCCATCCGGAGCACCTCGCGCGGCTGCGCGCCGAGCCGGAGCTGCTGCCGCAGGCCGTCGACGAGCTGCTGCGCTGGATCCCGCACCGCAACGGCGTGGGCCTGCCGCGGATCGCCACCGAGGACCTGGTCGTCGGTGGTGTGCGCATCAGGGCGGGCGAGGCGGTCTACTGCTCGTATCTCGCCGCGAACCGGGATCCGGCCGTGTTCCGCGACCCGCACACGCTCGACTTCGACCGCGGAACCGTCGCGCATCTGTCCTTCGGCTTCGGGCCGCACCACTGCGTCGGCCCGATGCTGGCCCGTATGGAGTCCGAGATCATGCTCGCGACGCTCCTGGACCGCTACCCGCGGCTCGCCCTCGCGATACCGCCCGAGCGGATCGAGTGGGAGCAGGGCGCGTTGATCCGCGGGCCCAAGTCCCTTCCCGTCAGCTGGTGATGACCATGCAGTGCGATGTGCGGATTGTGCAGGGGGACCCCGACGACACCGAGCTGGCGGCCCTGCTGGCGGTGATCACCATGGTCGCCTCTCGGCGCGAGGCCGCCCTGGCCGCCGAGTGCGAGCGCCGGTCCCGCAGGGCTCACTGGGACCGGGCCTGGGGCGGTGGCTTCCAGCCCAGCGGGTCCTGGCGGCAGCGGGACAGGATGCTGACGGCGTTCGACCCCGGGTCCCGCTGAGGCCGGGACGAGGCGTCCGGTTCACGGGGCGGGGACGAGGCGTCCGGTTCACGGGGCCGGGACGAGGCGTCCGTCAGACGAGCAGCCGCAGCGAGGTGTCCGACACCCCGAGCCGGACCGTCTGGCCCCAGGTCAGCTCCAGCGCGTCGGACTCGATCCCGTCGCCGAAGGCGACCAGCCGGTCCGACTCGACGGTGAGCCGGAGCCTCTGAGCGCTCGTGAGCGTGCCCTCCACCAGGGAGGTTCCGGTGGCCGGCGAGGGCCATGCCTCGCGGACGTACCAGACGAGGCGCGGGTCGGCCGGTGCCGGCAGCGGCTGTGCGCCGCCCCGTTCTCGCCAGAGCGACCGCAGCCAGCCGGTCGCCCCGGTCCCGGTGCCGACCAGGACGCCCGACGAGGCCTGGGCCTCGGCCCGGTCGGCGGCCTCGGCGGAACCGAAGTCCTGCCCGGCCCGTCCCGCCGGGACCGGACCGCCGGAACGGGCAGGAGCGCCGGGACGAGCAGAGCGAGCAGGACCGCCCTGACCGGCAGGACCCGGGCCGCCCGAGGGGTCGAGGCCGAGCCGGTAGCGGGACGTCTGGTGGCCGGGCCGGCCGACGTAGATCTCGTTGAGCGCGACCAGGCGCTGGGTGTCGTCGGCGACGGCCTCCACCATGGTCAGCTCGTCCGCCGTGCCGCCGCCACGGGCCACGGCGGCCCGCAGCAGCCGCGCGGTGTCCGCGACCCGGTGCCGTACGAGAACACCCGGATTGCGGCCGGGTTCGGTGTCGATGCCCACGACGGGCTGGCCCACGAGGTACTTCGCCGTGTTGGCGACCAGCCCGTCCTGCCCCACCACGACCACGACGTCCTCGGGCGCGAAGAGGAAGCGGTCGAGATCGGCGCGCTCGACCCGGGTCTGCCGCCATCGCAGCGGTACGGCCGCGGCGACCTCGGCGAGCGCCCGCCGGGTGCGGTGGTGCCGCTCGGCGACCTCCCGGATGCTGCGGCCGCGCGAGGACAGGAAGAACTCGGCCTGCCCGTGCGTGCCGTGCCGGGCGAGCAGCTCCTCGTACTCGGTGGTGCGATGCACGAGCACCGCGCGCGGAGCCAGGCCCCCTCCGTAACCCCGGCCCCCTCCGGAGCTCACGCCCCCTCCGTCCCCGCACCGCCCAGCCTGGCGAGCAGCCCGGTGAGGACGTCGGGGGAGAGCGTGATGCTGTCCACGCGCGGCAGGTTCTCGGCGAGCCGGGTCACGGCCAGGGCGTGGAGCGTGGCCGGGTCCGCCTCGGAGTGCACGCGCAGCCAGGCAGCCTGGGCGGCGGCCCGCGCCTCGCCGACCTCGCGCGAGGCGGTGGCCTCCGCCTGGGCGAGCCGCACCTTACGGGCGGCTTCCGCCTCCGCGCGTACGGCGTCGGCCGCGGCGCTCTCCTCGGCCTCGCGCCGGGCGTTGGTGCCCTTCTGGTCCACCAACTGCTCTTCCCTGCGGGCGAGTTCGATCCTGCTTGCCAGTTCGTTCTCGGCGATGGCGCGCTCGCGCTCGACGGCGACGGCCCGGCGCTCGTACGTGGCGCGGTCGGCCTCCTGCTGGATCTGCTCGCGCGCCGGCGTGCGCAGGGCGCGTTCGACCTCGGGCTCGGGCCGCAGCGCGACGACGCGGACGGCCACGACCTCGATGCCGGTGGCGGCGAGCCTCGGCTCTGCCGCGAGCCCGGCGGAGATCCGCTCGCGCACGGCCGCGACACCGTCGACGAGGGCCGACGCCAGGGCCGTACGGGCCAGGACGTCCAGCGCGTGCTGCTGGGCGGTCTCGGTGAGCAGTGTGGAGATCTGCTCCAGCGGGGAGCCGCGCCAGACGCCGGTGTCCGGGTGGATCGAGAAGTCCAGCCGGGTGGCGGCGGTGGCCGGATCGCTGATCCGGTACGTGACCGTGGACTGCACCGAGACGTCCTGGAAGTCGGAGGTCCTGGCGTGGAACATCATGGCCAGTTCCCGGTCGTCGACCGGCACTTCGGAGAGCGCGGAGGTGAGCGCGCGGAACCAGAAGCTGAGGCCGGGCCCGTCGTGGACGAGCTCTCCGCGCTTGTGGTGGCGGACATGGGCGGTGGGTGCGGAGCGGAGATGGCGCCATCCGAAGCGCCTGGTGATGTCGGCCATGGACAACCCCCTATTTTCGTCACGACGACGATATTGGCGGCAGCCGCTTATCGTCAAGGCGACGAAATGAGGATGTTTTCCGCGCTTGCGGCGCACGGCCGTCCGCCCCAGGCTGGCGGAATGGAGGCAATCACCGTGCGCAGGGTCTACGACGACCCGGATCCGGACGACGGCACCCGCGTCCTCGTCGACCGGCTCTGGCCCAGGGGCGTGTCCAAGGAGCGGGCCGCCGTCGACGTATGGCTCAAGGAGGTCGCCCCCTCCGGCGAGTTGCGCACCTGGTACCACAAGGACGCATCCCGCTACGAGGAGTTCGACGCCCGCTACCGGCAGGAGCTGGAGCACGGCCCGGCCGCGGAGGCCCTCGACCGGCTGCTCTCGCTCGCCCGCGGCGGCCGGATCGCGCTCGTCACCTCGGTGAAGAACATCGAGGGCAGCCATCTGCCGACCCTCGTCGACATGGTGGAGCGAGTGCAGTCCGGGCGGTCGTGACGCCGGGTGCCGGGCAGGCCCGGCACCCGGCCCGTCAGCCGTCCGCGAGCCCGTAGACGCGGTCCGCCGTCCCCGCGAAGACGAGGGCCCGCTCGTCCTCGGTCAGCTCCTCCGTGAGTGCGCGCGCGGTGTCCAGCACCTCGCCGTACGACGACGCCAGCCGGCACACCGGCCAGTCCGATCCGTACATCGTCCGGCCGGGCCCGAAGGCGTCCAGGACCGTCCGCGCGTACGGCCGCAGATCGTCCGCCGTCCAGGCCCTCCAGTCCGCCTCCGTCACCATGCCGGACAGTTTGCAGACCGTGTTCGGCAGCGCCGCGAGCTCGCGCACCGAGGATTCCCAGGGCTGCAGTTCGCCGCTCGCGATCGGCGGCTTGCCCAGATGGTCCAGGACGAACGTCAGACCGGGGTGCACGACCGCCGCCCGGCTCGCGGCCTTCAGCTGGTGGGGCAGGATCACCAGGTCGTACACGAGTCCGGCGTCCGCGACCGCGGCCAGTCCGCGCCGTACGTCGTCGCGCAGCAGCCACTGCGGGTCGGGCTCGCCCTGCACCTGGTGGCGGATGCCCACGAGCCGGCCGCCGCCCGGGAGTTCGCGCAGCGCGGCGAGGCTGTCGGCGACATCGGGCGCGGTGAGGTCCGTCCAGCCGACGACGCCCGCGACGAGATCGCCGCCCGGTCCGCCGGCGAGGGCGAGGAACTCGGGGGTCTCCTCCGCGACCGTGACCGTCTGGACGAGCACGGTCGCCTGCACCCCGGCCGCCTGCGCCTCGGATCGCAGCTCCGGCAGGAGGAAGTCCCTGCGGATCGGGGCGAGTTCGGGACCGCTGATCCAGTCCTGGTCGCGCAGCGCCAGGCCCCAGAGGTGGTGGTGGGCATCGACGACGCGCACGGCGGTCAGAGCTCCCAGACGACGGGCAGCCCGGCGCCGGCGCCGTCGGCGGAATAGTCGTGCACCACGTCGAGCAGCTCTGCCATGCGCGCCTGCCAGGAGATGTCGACCGGCAGGCCATCGAGCGCGGCGAGCAGCCGCGCGTAGTCGTCGCACTCGATGAGGTGGAAGAGCTCGGTGCCGCTGCGCCAGATCGTCCAGGAGCTCGCGCCCGCGGCGCGGATCCCCTCCTGCAGCTCCTCGGGCACCTCGCGGTGCGCGGTCTCGTACTCCTCGATCCGGTCGGCGCGGACCCGCGTGTGCAGGGCGACCCTCATGACCGCTTCACCAGTCCTTCCTCCTCCAGTTCGGCCCACAGTCCGTCGGGCACGGGCACGGCCAGCATCCTCGCCGCGTCCTCGACCTCGTCGGCCGACCGCGCCCCCACCAGCACACTCGCCACGGCCGGATGCCGGAACGGGAAGCGCAGCGCCGCGGCCCGCAGCGGTACGCCGTGCCGCTCGGCCACGGCCTTGATGCGCAGCGCCCGTTCGAGCACGTCCGGGTCGGCCGCGCGGTAGTCGTACGTCGCTCCCGGCTTCGGATCGGCCAGCAGGCCGGAGTTGAAGACCCCGCCGATGACGACACTCCGGCCGCGCGCCGCCGCGAGGGGCAGCAGCTCGTCCGCGGCACGCTGGTCGAGCAGCGTGAACCGCCCCGCGCACAGCACCACGTCGACGTCCGTGTCACGGACGAAGCGGCCGAGCATCTCCGCCTGGTTCATGCCCGCGCCGATCGCCCGCACGGTTCCCTCCGCGCGCATCCGCTCCAGGGCGGGATACGCCTCGCGGAAGGCCTGTTCGCCGTGGTCGTCCGGGTCGTGCAGATAGACGATGTCGATCCGGTCGAGTCCGAGCCGCTCCAGGCTCTCCTCGACGCTGCGCCGCACCCCTTCGGCGCTGAAGTCCCAGCGCCTGCGGTACGCCGCGGGCACCGCGAACCCGTTCTCCAGATCGTCACCGTACGCACCCTCGCCGTGGGCAGCCTCGTCCACGTGCTCGAGTGGCTCCAGGATCCGCCCGGCCTTGGTGGACACCGTGTACGCATACTGGGGCCGGCCTCGCAGGGCCGCCCCGAGCCGTCGCTCGGACAGCCCGAGGCCGTAGTGCGGCGCGGTGTCGAAGTACCGCACACCCGCCCCCCAGGCGGCGTCCAGCGCGGCCGCCGCGGCCTCCTCCGACACGGCGCTGTACAGATTCCCGATCCCGGCCGCCCCGAAGCCCAGCCCGGTCACCGGACAGCCGCTCCGCCCCACCGTGGTGCTGCGCATCATGTCGTCCCCGCCCTTGAACCCCTGCGCCGCAATGCCTATCAGATGTATGGGCGCCGGCAACACCCTTCTGTCCGGATTTTCGGGCGGAATCAAGGAGATTGATCGGATGTCTTGGTCTGATCCATCTCAACTCACCTGTGCACGGTGGTGCGTGACACGCTCGATGTCACGGTGCTCAGGACTCGGCGTTCTCCGGTGCAGGGGGGCACGGCGGCGCACCCTCGTCAAACTCGCTCCCCTCCCCGGAGGTGAGGTGGAAAAGACCGCCCTCGGGGTCGCGGAGCGTCGCCGCCCGCCCGAACGGGGTGTCGTGCGGGGGCGTCACGACGGTGCCGCCCGCAACGGCCGCCCGCCCGGCCGTGGCATCCACATCGGAGCGGCAGAAGTGCACATGCCACCGCGGCCGGACGACCGGGTCCGTGGACTCCGTGACGCCGCCGCCGTACATCCCGGCCACCGTGCGCCCGTCGACACACAGCAGCACCCGGTCGTGCTCGTACCGCACGTCGATGCGCTCCGGCGCCTGCGAGTCCCATTCGAACACTCCGCCGTAGAACAGGGCCGAGCCGAACGGGTCCCTGGTGTGGAGTTCCAGCCAGGCCGCGGAGTTCGTCCCGCGCCCGGCGTGCCAGCCGACGTCGACGGGCCCCTCCCAGATGCAGAACAGCGCGTCCACCGGGTCGGCAGCCCACGCCACCCGCCCGCTGCCGAACGCGAGCGGGCCCACGGCGACCGTGCCGCCCCGTTCCCTGATGCGCGACGCCACGGCATCCGCACTGTCCACCGCGAAATAGGCCGTCCAGGTGACCGGCAGTTTCACGCCCATGGTCTGCGTGGACTCCACCAGGCCGGCGACCGGAATGCCGTCCGCGTGCGCGACGACGTGCGAGCCCTGCCCGTCGGCGCCGGGCTCGAACTCCCAGCCGAAGACGGCGCCGTAGAAGTCCTGCGCGGCCTTCACGTCCTGTGCCGTCAGGCTCACCCAGCAGGGCGCGCCCTGCACCCCACGCGCTGTGGCTGCCAAGGCCGCTCACCTCATCCATGTCATCCCCGCGCAGGAATCACTCCCTCCACACCCTTCAACAGATTCAGGAGGGTCGCCACCGCAGGCGGCGGTGCGGCCGGGGCGGGCGGGGAGCTGCCTGGGACGGCGGGGAACAGTCCGGGACAGCCGGGTACGGACGCCCTCAGGCGGCGACGTCCGGCGCGTACGGGGAGAGGGGCTGCCCGGCTGCGTAGTGCACGTATTCGTACTCCAGCCGGAAACCGGCGGACCAGGCCAGCAGCCGGCTCGGGCGGTTGTCCCGCGAGCACGTCCAGCTCGGGCGGTGGCCCCGGGAGGCGATGTCCTCGCAGAGCGCCGTGACACAGGCGAGCCCCAGATGCCGGCGACGGTTTCCCGGCACGGTGGCGCAGGCGATGTCCTCGTACGCGCTGCCGAGGAAGTACGTGCAGGCCACGGCAAGGATCTCGGCCCCGTGGAAGGCCGCCCAGCCCACGCCGGAGGAGGCGAGCCCCGCGGGGCCGCCCCAGCTGGCGTGGATCCACGCCAGACCCGGCTCGATCGCGGCGAGCGCCGGGGCGTCGCCCGGGGCCAGCCGCCGCACGGTCACACCGCGCGGCGGGCGGGGCGCGGTGGCGGGTGACCGGCGCAGGTACACCATGCGCTCCCAGGGATGGATCCGTCCGAAGGCGGCGCCGAGGACCGGAAGGAAGGAGGCGGGCGCGACGATGTGGTGGCCTGCGAGCGGTACGAGGGTCTCCGGGGACAGTGCGCCGGGGTTGCCGCTGAGTACGGCCTGGTCCGCGCAGCTGACGGCGACGGCCTGGGGTTCCACGGCGCGGTCCGCCCACCACCGGCCGATGCCGGTGACGCGTACGTGCTCGGACAGCGCGGCAGGTCCCGGGGCTCCGGCGGGGAAGCGGCCGCCGAGGTCGGGTAGTTGGTGCTGCGCGAGGGTGATCACGGGGTCGGGTCTCCTCGTAGGCGGAGCGGATACGGACACGGGGGAGTGGGGCGGGGACGGGGCGGCGGGAACGGATGCGGGGGCGGCCCGGACGGGGCCGCCCCCGCGGGGTTCAGCGCTGGCCTGCCTTGCGGCCGTGGTTCGCCTTGTTCTTGCGGCGAGCCCTCTTCTTGCGTGCGCGCTTGGACATGGAGGTGGTGTTTCCCTTCAGGCGTTCTGGTGGACGAGGACGTCCGCGAGCTTGGTGAGGCGCTTGACCGTGCGCTCCTCGGTGGAGCCGGGCGCCGGCTCGACGCGCTGGTCGCGGTCGTAGTAGGCGCCGTTGACGATGTCGACCGACGGGTCGCACAGCCGCACGATGTGGGCGGCGCCCTCGGCGGGCGTGGCGCCCTGGTGGGCGTAGAGCGGGAGCAGGCCGGTCTCGCAGATGCCCGGGTGGATCGAGACGGCCGTCACGCGCGGGTCGGCGGCGAAGACGGTCAGCGCCAGCTGCGACTGGGCGTATGCGGCCAGCCGGGAGTAGCGGCGCGCCCGGTTGGGGTCGCTCCACTGGATGGACGCGGTGCGGTGGAGCGAGGAGGACACGTTGACGACGCGGCCGCCCGGCTCGCTGGTGAGCGCCTGCTCCAGCAGGCTGGTGAGGAGGTAGTGCGCCAGGAAGTTGACCTGGAACGCCAGCTCGTTGCCGTCGGCCGTGATCGTGTGGCGCTCGGGGGCGGCGACAGCCGCGTTGTTGACGAGGACGTCCAGGTGCGGGTGCTCGGCGACGACGCGGGCGGCCATCGTCTCGACCTCTTCGAGATGGGAGAAGTCCGCGGAGAACGCGCACAGGCGCGCCGCGTCGATCCCGGCGGTGGCGACGAGCGCGTCGACGGCGGCCCCCGCCTCCTCGGCGGTGCGGCCGTGGACGAGAACGGTGGCGCCACGCTCGGCGAGGAGCCGAGCGGTCTCGAAGCCGATGCCGGAGGTGGCTCCGGTCACCAGGACAGTACGGGACAAAACGTCAGATTCAGGCATGGATCTTCCATGGGTACGTGATGCTCTACGGGCATGAAAAAGGGGCGCCGGACAGAGTCACGGCGCCCCTGGGGCTACGGAATGCGCGTCAGGGTGTCCCCCCGCGCCCATGAGGGCGCAGGAGGGAGGAGGCGAGCGATTCCGGGCAGCGGGGCGCACGACGGGGCGCCGTATTCGGCGGCCGGTCGAGCAGGAGCCACTCGCTGTTCACGTTTCCATCGAACCGTGCCGGAGTGTGCGGGGACAAGCGCAACCGCAGGTCCCTGACGATCCCCTGACGGTGGAACGGCTCAGCCGCCCAGCCCGGGAATCGTCGAGACCACGAGGTCGATCAGCTTGATGCCGACGAAGGGCAGGACCAGGCCGCCGAGTCCGTACACCGCGAGGTTTCGCCGCAGCAGGTCGTGCGCGGAGGCCGGCGTGTAGCGCACGCCGCGCAGCGCCAGCGGGATCAGCGCCACGATGATCAGGGCGTTGAAGATGAGGGCGGAGGCGATCGCCGACGTCGGGCTGTGCAGTCCCATGACGTTGAGCGCCTCCAGGCCCGGGTAGGCGCCCGCGAACATCGCGGGGATGATCGCGAAGTACTTCGCCACGTCGTTCGTGATGGAGAAGGTCGTCAGTGCGCCGCGGGTGATGAGGAGCTGCTTGCCGATCTCGACGATCTCGATGAGCTTGGTCGGGTTGGAGTCGAGGTCCACCATGTTCCCGGCCTCCTTGGCGGCCGAGGTACCGGTGTTCATCGCCACGCCGACGTCCGCCTGGGCCAGCGCCGGGGCGTCGTTCGTACCGTCACCCGTCATCGCGACGAGCTTGCCGCCCGCCTGCTCCCGCTTGATCAGCGCCATCTTGTCCTCGGGAGTGGCCTCCGCCAGGAAGTCGTCGACGCCCGCCTCCTCGGCGATCGCCTTGGCGGTCAGCCGGTTGTCACCCGTGATCATCACCGTACGGATGCCCATGCGGCGCAGCTCGTCGAAGCGTTCGCGGATCCCCTCCTTGACGACGTCCTTGAGGTGGATGATGCCGAGGACGCGCGGCCCGTCCCAGTCGTGGACGGCCACCACCAGCGGCGTACCGCCCCCGGTGGAGATCGCGTCGGACCATTCGCGGGCCTCGCCGGGCACACGCCCGCCGCGCATCTCCACCCAGTCGATCACCTGTGCGGCCGCGCCCTTGCGGATGTGGCAGGCGGCGCCGTTGTCCCAGTGCAGATCGATGCCGCTCATCCGGGTCTGGGCACTGAACTCCGCGAACCGGGCGTGTGCGAGCTCCCCTTCGGCAGGGGCGCGCAGCCCGTACTTCTCCTTGGCCAGGACCACCACCGAGCGGCCCTCCGGAGTCTCGTCGGCGAGCGACGACAACTGGGCGGCGTCCGCGAGGACGAGCTCGTCGACACCGGGCAGCGGGACGAAGGAGGCCGCCTCGCGGTTGCCGAGGGTGATGGTGCCCGTCTTGTCCAGGAGCAGGGTGTTGACGTCACCGGCGGCCTCGACCGCCCGGCCCGACATGGCGAGCACGTTGCGCTGGACGAGCCGGTCCATGCCCGCGATGCCGATCGCCGAGAGCAGGGCGCCGATCGTGGTCGGGATCAGCGTGACCAGGAGGGCGACCAGCACGGTGGTGGACTGGGCGGCGTTCGCGAAACCGGCCATCGGCTGGAGCGTGACGACCACCAGCACGAAGATGACGGTCAGGGACGCGAGCAGGATGTTGAGCGCGATCTCGTTCGGCGTCTTCTGCCGGGACGCGCCCTCGACGAGGGCGATCATCCGGTCCAGGAACGAGTGCCCGGGCCGCGACGTGACGCGGACGACGATCCGGTCGGACAGCACCGTGGTGCCACCCGTCACCCCGGCCCTGTCGCCGCCCGACTCGCGGATCACCGGCGCCGATTCACCGGTGACGGCGGACTCGTCGACGGCCGCGACACCGGCGACGACATCGCCGTCGGCGGGGATCAGCTCGCCCGCCTCGACGAGGACGAAGTCGAAGAGCTTCAGATCGGTCGCGGCGACGGCCTCCGTGTCCGCCAGGTCCAGATCGGTGCCGTAGCGCCAGTGGCGCAGCCGCAGCGCGACCGTGTCCGTACGCGCCCGGCGCAGCGACTCGGCCTGTGCCTTGCCGCGGCCCTCGGCGACCGCCTCCGCCAGATTCGCGAAGATCACCGTCAGCCACAGCCAGACGCTGATCACCCAGGTGAAGACGGACGGATGGACCAGGGCGGAGAACGTGGTGAGCACCGATCCGACCGCGACGACGAACAGCACCGGGTTCTTCACCAGTGCCCGCGGATGGAGCTTGCGCAGCGCGTCGGGGAACGATTTCAGCAGCTGTGCGGGATCGAAGAGCCCGCTCTGGCCCGCACGCCTGCGGCTCGGGCGGTGACCGGACGCCGGGCCGGCCGGATCGGGAGACCTCGGGATCGTGGGCGCCTGTCGGGGCGCGGCGGGATGCATCGCGGAGACCTTCTGGTGGGTTCGGCTGAGCCGAGGGGACGGGGGGTGGCCGCCGGGCCCTGTCGTCGCCTGGGCCCCGGCGACGACAGGGCGGCTCACGGGCGCGCAGCAGCAGGCCGACGAGGCGCCGCCGCGGCTCGTCCGCCGGAGACCGGGCGAATGTCCTGATGGTTCGGGACACCCCCCTGGCCGAAGGTTCGGCCGGAGCTCTGTCATGCCACTGACGTCCACGGTCTCCGGCGGCCGCAGAGGAATCTAATGCCCAGCCGGGGCTCAAAGGGCCTGATGCGGGACGAACTTGTGCGCCCTTAACGGCACCCTGTCATTCCTCGTCAAGGACGCGTCAAGCCCTGCCGAAAGCGCATCAGGGACGCGTCAGCGCTTGCGGGGGTGACCGAAAGCAGCCGCAGACTGAGCGCCACGGGGGAGCGGACGACCGTCCGTGGCGTGACGTGGAGGGCGAGTGACCATCACCGCTGGAGGCACGCGCAGTCCGGAAGCGGGGGCCAGGACTGGTGCCGTGCATGAGCTACAGCCGGTCGTCCTGGAAGAGGTCCGTCCCGGCCCGCGGTCACGAGGGGGTCCGCGACCGGGACGGCCCTCGGTCCCCGTCGTCACGCGGGCCCGAGCCCTCGCGGACACGTTACGCCGACGCTATTGGGCCACCCTGCCCGCCCGGTTGCGCCTGCTGCGCACCGCGACCCTCCTCATGGCCGTCGCCTGCGGTGTGCTGCTCCTCGTCACCGGGCTCGCCGCCTCGCGGACCTGGGACCGGGTGGCCGACCGGCACGCTCCGCAGACCGTGAGCGCCGCCGATCTCAACCTCGCACTCAACGACATGGACGCCCAGGCCGCCAACATCCTGCTCGCAGGAGGCGACGCGGGCGAGGGCCGGCTGACCGTCCCGTACGAGAAGGCCACCACCCTCTACACCGAGGCGCGGGGCACCATCAGCCACGAACTGCGCACGCTCGCCGTCGCCGCCGAGGGCGATCCGAAGGCGCAACGCACCGTGGAGACGCTCACCGCCGACTTCGCCCGCTACCAGGAGCTGCTGGGCCGGGCACTCGAGAACGCGAGCCGGTCCGGTGGCGCGGCGGACGCCCTCATCGACTACCGGGCCGCCACCGATCTGCTCTCAGACCGGCTTCTGCCCGAGGCGCGCCGGCTCGTCGAGGCCAACAATGCGGCATTCGAAGCGACTTACGCCTCCGAGCGCTCCGACCTCGCCGGCCGGACGGCCGTGCTGCTCGGGCTGGGCCTTGCGCTGCTCGCGGTCCTCGTACTGCTCCAGTGGTACGTGGGCCGGCGCTTCCACCGCGTCCTCAACCCGGCCCTGCTGGCCGCCACCGTCTGCGCGCTCACCGCCCTCGTCCTCGGTCTCCAATTCGTCACCGCATCCGGCGAGCAGCTGCGGGTCGCCCGCCGCGACGCCTTCGACTCCGTCGTCGCCCTGTCCCGCGCCCGCGCGATCGCCTACGACGCGAACGCCGACGAGAGCCGCTATCTGCTCGATCCCGCCCGCCGTGACTCCTACGAGCAGAGATTCCTCGCCAAGTCGCAGCAGCTGTACGGCATCGAGGGTGCGGAGCTCGCCACGTACGACAGGAAACTCGACGAGACCTGGGCGCGCTACCGGGCCGACCACGAGGACCGGGTCTTCGCGGGCGAGTTCCGCCGGGAGCTGGACAACATCACCTTCGCCGGGGAGCGGGAGGCCGCGGAGGAGACGGTCGAACGGTACGCCGTCTATCAGCGAGACGACCGCACGATCAGGTCCCTGGTGGTTCAGGGCAAGGAGCGGGAGGCCGTCGAGTTCTGCATCAGCTGGGAGCCGGGGATGTCGAACGCGCACTTCGGCGAGTGGATGGCTGCGCTCGACCGGGTGACCGGGATCAACCGGGCGGCGTTCGCGAACGCGGTCCGGGACGGCAGGAGCGCGGTGGCCTGGCTTCTGCCGGCGGCCGGCGCGGCCCTGCTCGCCGCGGCGGCACTGACGGCACTGGGCCTGCGCCCGCGGCTCGCCGAGTTCCGCTGAGAGCGCGCCTGCGGTGCGCTCCGCCGCGCGAGGGGCGAGCCCGGTGCGGTCCGGTGGGCCCGGGTGTCCGGCCTTGAGCGCCGGACGGGGTTGATCCTGCCCTGCATCGTGCGGTGGGGCGGGGCGTCTGTCCTCGAGTGTCGGGCAGGCAGGAACTGGGCCTGGCGGCAGTGGGGTGGGCTCGGGTGTCCGGCCTTGAGCGCCGGACGGGTTTGGTGGTGTGGCCGGTGCGGTCCGGTGGGCCGGGGCGTCTGTCCTTGAGCGCCGGACGGGGTTGATCCTGCCCTGCATCGTGCGGTGGGCGGGGCGTCTGTCCTCGAGCGTCGGGCAGGCAGGAACTGGGCCTGGCGGCAGTGGGGTGGGCCGAGCGGCCGTGCTCAAGCGCCGGACGGGCTTGATCGTGACCACGTCCGGGCGGGCTCCAAGGGAGTCAACGCCCCGCGCCCGCCAGGGCGGAGGGAGAAGGGACCGGGGCGGAGCCCCGAGAACGAGCTTCGCCGGGGAGGGCCTTACGCCCGCCGGGGCGTGAGGGGCCCGGGCGGAGTCCCCGTGGGGGGCTGGGGGCGAAGCCCACAGTTCGGGAAGGGGCGGGGTGGGGAAAAGTCCCCCGGCACGCCACCTACGCGTCGGCGAGCCGCGCCTCCTCCAGGTCCAGCGAGCGCTGGAGACGTCTGCGGGTCGTGTCGCTTATGAGGTGGTCGTCGTACAGCCGCTGCAGTTCGTCCGCCTCGACGAGAATCAGATCGCGGCGCAGTTGCCGGTACACATGGTCCGCCGACTCCGCGGGATCCGCGTCGCCGAGCCGGTCCTTCGCGTGTTCCAGGCGCGCCTGGAAGCTCCGGCGCAGCCGGTCGAGGACCACGTCCGGGACGGCTTCGAGCTCGGAGAGCTCGTCCAGCCGCCGCAGCCCCGCGCCCGCCAGGCTGCACCGGGCCTCGGCCTCCTCCCGCTCGGTGTGGTCGGGTTCGAGGGCGATGCCGGAGCGGCGCACTACGGGTGCCAGGGTGAAGCCCTGGGCGATGAGCGTGACCACCACGACCGACGTGGCGAGCACGAGCACCAGCGGGCGCTGGGTGAGGACCGTGCCGTCCCCCGTGACGACGGGGATGGAGAGCGCGGCCGCGAGCGGCACCACGCCGCGGGTCCCGGCCCAGGTGAGCACGACGGGCACCCGCCAGGACGTCCGGGGCGCGCCACCCCTGCGCTGGACGAGCGCGGACAGCGGGAACAGCCACAGCATCCGCACCGCGACGAGCGTGGCGGCGACGGCGAGGGCGTGCAGCGGCCACATGCCGTACTCATCGGGCAGCTCGCGGATCAGCGTCGGCAGGGCGAGACCGATGAGGCCGAAGACGACGCTCTCCAGCAGAAAGACCACCGTGCCGTAGACGGCGTGGAGCTGGAGCCGTATCCGGGCGTTGGTGAGCCGGTCGCCGCGCCCGCCCAGCAGCACTCCGGCGACGACGACGGAGGTGACGCCTGATGTGTGCGCCGACTCGGCCAGTACGTACGCGGCGTAGGGCGTCACCAGCGCGATCACCGTCTCGAGCACCGGGTCCTCGGTGCGCCGCCGCAGCGCCCCCACCACCAGCGCCACCCCGGCGCCGATGACCGTGCCGCCGCCCGCCAGTACCGCGAACTCGCCGCCCGCAGACCCCCAGGAGACGGCCGACGACGCCACCGCCACACCCACCGCGACCCGGAACAGCACCAGCGACGTCGCATCGTTGAACAGGCTCTCCGCCTGCACCAGCACCTGGACCCGCGGCGGCAGCGCCAGCCGCCGCCCCAGCGCGGTGACCGCCACCGGATCCGTGCTGGCCAGCACCGCGCCGAGCACGAACGCCATCTGCCACGACAGCGGGGTGAGGCTGGACGCCACCGCGCCGACCGCGGCCGCGGACGCCAGCACCAGACCGACCGCCAGCACACCGACCGGCTTCCACACCGCCCGCAGCTCCCGCCACGACAGCTCCTCGGCGCTCGCGTACAGCAGCGGCGGAAGCACCACGAGGCCGATGGCCTCCGGGCTCACCCGGACCTCGGGGACACCCGGTATCAGGGCGACGGCCAGACCGGCGACGACGAGCAGCGAGGGTGCGGGGATGCGCCAGCGGCGGGCACCGGTCGCCACGGCGGTCGCGAGCACGACAAGGACCAGGACTGTTCCGACGCTGCGCATGCCGCCCCCAGGGATTCGGACAGGGGCCATGCGGTCCCCCACCGCCGACCAGACTTCCCGGCACGCCGGTCTCACCCTATCCGTATGGGAGTCGTCAAGACAGCGTCAGCATTGACGCGGTCGGCGCCAGAGAGCCGTCAAGGTGACTGTGCGCCGCGGTCGGGGAGCGATTCGCTGTACCCCGATCCGATACTCCAAGAAACATGCGGACACGAGGAGTTGGTCGCCCATGGGCGTGGAGAACGTCGTCGGACTCATCGTTGCCGTCTGCCTCGTCGGCTACCTGGTAGCCGCCCTGATCCGCCCGGAGAAGTTCTGAAGCTCGACGAACCGCCGGGCACCGCGCCCGCGGCAACGCCCGGCACCGCGCAGGCGACCCCTCCGAAGACGCCCCGCCCGGGAAGCCTCAAGGTCTTCCTCGGTGCCGCCCCCGGCGTCGGCAAGACGTACCGGATGCTCGACGAGGGCCGGCGCAGGGCCGCGCGCGGCACCGACGTGGTCGTCGGCTACGCCGAGTGCCACGCCCGCGCTCACACCGAGGCCATGCTCGACGGCCTGGAGGTCCTGGACCGGGCCCGATGCGAGTACCGGGGCAGCACCTATCCCGAGCTCGACCTGGACGGCGTGCTCCGCCGCCGCCCCGAGGTCGTCCTCATCGACGAACTCGCCCACTCCAACGTCCCCGGCTGCCGCAACGCCAAGCGCTGGCAGGACGTGGAGGAGTTGCTGGCCGCCGGCATCGACGTCGTCGCCACCGTCAACGTCCAGCACCTCGAGTCACTCAACGACGTCGTCGAGAAGATCACCAGGGTCCCGCAGCACGAGACGGTCCCCGACGACGTCGTGCGCCGCGCCGACCAGATCGAGCTCGTGGACATGCCCCCCGAGGCGCTGCGCCGCAGGATGGCCCACGGCAACATCTACCCGCCCGAGAAGATCGACGCCGCGCTGGCCAACTACTTCCGGGCGGGCAATCTCACCGCGCTGCGCGAACTCGCGCTGATGTGGGTGGCCGACCGGGTCGACGAGGCGCTCCAGAAGTACCGCTCGGAGCACGGCATCGGCCGTGTGTGGGAGACCCGCGAGCGGGTCGTCGTCGCGCTGACCGGCGGGCCGGAGGGCGACACGCTGATCCGCCGGGCCGCCCGGATCGCCGCCCGCTCGGCCCGGGGCGGCGCGCTGCTCGCCGTCCACGTCGCCCGCAGCGACGGACTGGCCGGAGGCTCCTCGCACTCCGCGCTCGCCCGGCAGCGGCGTCTCGTCGAGAGTCTCGGCGGCAGCTACCACTCGGTCGTGGGGGACGACGTGTCCACCGCACTGGTGGAGTTCGCCCGTGCCGAGAACGCGACCCAGCTCGTGCTCGGCTCCAGCAGGCGCCGCCGTCTCGAACGCTTCCTCACCGGACGCGGCATCGGTGAGACGACCGTCGCCCTCTCCGACGGCATCGACGTCCACATGGTCACGCACGAGCGGGCCGGACAGGGCCGGCTCCTGCCCTCCCGGCGGCGTACGCTGCCCACCTCGCGGCTGGTCGCCGGTCCCGTGGCGGGCCTGGTCCTGCCCGTCCTCCTCACCCTCGTGCTCCACCAGTTCCGCGGCAGTCTCAACCTCACCAGCGAGACGCTGCTGTACCTGATGACCGTGGTCGGCGTGGCCTGCATCGGCGGGGTCGTCTCCGCCCTGATCGCCGCACTGACCGCATCGCTGCTGCTCAACTACTGGTTCATACCGCCGATCGGCGAGTTCTCGTTCAGCGATCCGGACAACATGCTCGCGCTCGCCGTGTTCGCGGTCGTCGCAGTCACGGTGGCCGGGATCGTCGACCGGTCCCTGCGACTGTCGCGGCGCGCGGCCCGGGCCACCGCCGAGGCGGAGACCCTGTCCTCGCTCGCCGGGTCCATCGTCCGCGGCGACCAGGCCATCCCCGCGCTGCTGACCCGCACCCAGGAGACCTTCGGGATGGACTCCGCCGAGCTCGTCGAGCAGAAGGTCGACGACCCCGCGGCGACCCAGGTCCCCGTCGGCCCCGGCCTCCACCTCCTGCTGCGCGGCCGCGCCCTGCCGTCGTCCGAGCGCCGGGTGCTCGCCGCCTTCGCCGCCCACGTCGCCGCGGCCGTCGAACGGGCCAGGCTCGCCGAGGCCGCGGCCGAGGTCGAACCGGTCAGGGCCGCCGACCGCATGCGCACCGCGCTGCTCGCGGCGGTGAGCCACGACCTGCGCACCCCGCTCGCCGCTGGTTGGGCCGCCGTAGGCTCGCTGCGCAGCCCGGACGTGCGGTTCTCGGAGGAGGAGCAGGACGAACTGCTGGCCACCGCCGACGAGTCCATGGCCCGGCTCAGCCGTCTGATCGACAACCTTCTGGACATGAGCAGGCTCCAGGCCGGTGCGCTCAGCCTCGACCTGCGTGCGACGGCCCTGGAGGAGGTGCTGCCCGCGGCCCTGGACTCGCTGCCTCCGGATGCGGCGCCGCCCGTGGTGCGGGACCTGGAGGAGATCCCCCCCGTGTTCGCCGACCCGCCGCTGCTCGAGCGGGTGATCGCCAACCTCGTCACCAACGCCGCCCGCTACACCCCGCCCGACCATCCGGTGCTGATCACCGCGAGCGCCCTCGCCGGCCAGGTCGAACTGCGCGTCGTCGACCGCGGCCCCGGGCTCCCGCCCACCGACCGGGAGCGGATCTTCGAACCGTTCCAGCGGCTGGGGGACACCGACAACACCACCGGCATCGGCCTCGGCCTGGCCCTCGCCCGCGGCCTGGCCGAGGCCATGAACGGCACGCTCACGCCGGAGGACACTCCGGGAGGCGGCCTGACGATGGTCCTGGCCCTGCCCTTCGCCGACACCGTCACCGAAGGCGCCGGCGAAGCCGGTGGTGCCGGTGCGGCAGGCGTCCGTACGGAACCCTGACGGCGAACTCGCGGACGCGACGGAACCCGTCGCCCCCCGATGGGCAGTCTTGACCGATGTGAACTCAACCATCCGTCTCTGCCCGTCAGTTGGGCAGCGCTCGCAGCACATGGTGATCTGCGGGGACGACGGCCTCGCGCACCGGCTCGCCGTCGAACTCGACGCCGTGTGCGGCGAGGCCGTCACCGTCGTCCTCCCGTCGCGCCGCGACGAGCACGGCGCCGAGATCGCCTCCCTGCACCGCGATCCGCACTCCCCGATCGAGCTGCTGGTCGCCGCGCGACCGGACGAGCAGACCCTGTGGGCCGCCGGCGTCGAGCGGGCGGCGGCCCTCGCGCTCACGTACGGGGACGACCGGACGAACATGACCGCGGCACTGTTCGCGCGCAGAGTGCTGCGCGCCGGTGACCAGGTGGTGCTCACGACCACGAGGCGCGGACCGGACTTCCTGATGACCGGGGTCCAGCCGCATCCGGCGGGCCGTGGACCCCTGTGACGCCTCGGGCACGGCGCAGGCGCATACAGAACGCGTCAAGAAGTACCCCTGATCCGTATGGAATGTGTCAAGGGAATCCGGGTCGTGACAGAAGAGCGGTTTCCTCTTGAGGGCCCGTTTGCCGGTCCGTGTGACAGCAGGTCGGGAGCGCGGGCAGCGCAGCGACGTCCCGACGACCTCGACCGAACGCCATCTGCTGGAGACACATGGGACGCGGCAAACTGCGGATCTACCTGGGCGCGGCACCGGGCGTCGGCAAGACGTACTCGATGCTTTCCGAGGGACACCGCAGGGTTGAACGGGGCACCGACTGTGTCGTGGCTTTCGTGGAGCACCACGACCGGCCGCGGACCGAGGTCATGCTGCACGGCCTGGAGCAGATCCCGCGCCGGACCATGGAGTACCGCGGCACCACCTTCACGGAGATGGACGTCGACGCGGTGCTTCGGCGCCGTCCCGCCGTCGCCCTCGTGGACGAGCTGCCGCACACGAACGTGCCCGGTTCGCGCAACGCCAAGCGCTGGCAGGACGTCGAGGAGCTCCTCGCGGCCGGCATCGACGTCGTCTCGACCGTCAACATCCAGCACCTGGAGTCGCTCGGCGATGTCGTCGAGTCGATAACGGGCGTACGGCAGCGGGAGACCGTCCCCGACGAGGTCGTGCGCCGTGCCGACCAGATCGAACTGGTCGACATGTCCCCGCAGGCGCTGCGCCGCCGCATGGCGCACGGCAACATCTACAAGCCGGACAAGGTCGACGCGGCCCTGTCCAACTACTTCCGGCCCGGGAACCTCACCGCTCTGCGCGAGCTGGCCCTGCTCTGGGTCGCCGACCGCGTCGACGAGTATCTGCAGGAGTACAGGACCGAACACCGGGTCTCCAAGATCTGGGGCTCCCGCGAGCGCATCGTCGTCGGACTCACCGGCGGCCCCGAGGGGCGCACCCTCCTGCGCCGTGCCGCCCGGCTCGCGGAGAAGGGCGCCGGTGGCGAGGTGCTCGCCGTCTACATCGCCCGCAGCGACGGCCTGACGTCCGCGTCCCCGAAGGAGCTGGCGGTCCAGCGCACCCTGGTCGAGGATCTCGGCGGGACCTTCCACCACGTCATCGGCGACGATGTGCCCACGGCGCTGCTGGACTTCGCGCGGGGCGTCAACGCCACCCAGATCGTGCTCGGAGTGAGCCGGCGGCGCACCTGGCAGTACGCCTTCGGGCCCGGCGTCAGCGCGACCGTCGCCCGTGAGTCGGGGCCCGACCTCGACGTCCACATCGTCACCCACGACGAGGCGGGCCGCGGACGCGGTCGGCCCCTGGCACAGCGGGGCGCCCGGCTCGGCCGCTCCCGGATCCTCTGGGGCTGGTTGGTCGGCATCGTGGGGCCCGCCGTGCTGACCCTGCTGCTGGAGGTCGGTCCCGACCTGGGGCTGGCCAACGACGTCCTGCTGTTCCTGTCGCTGACCGTGGCCGCGGCGCTGCTCGGCGGGCTCATCCCCGCTCTGGCGTCCGCCGGGTTCGGATCCCTGCTGCTGAACTACTACTTCACGCCACCGATCCATCGGCTGACGATCGCCGACCCGAGGAACCTCGTCGCTCTCGTCATCTTCGTGGGTGTGGCGATCTCGGTCGCCTGGGTCGTCGACATCGCGGCCCGGCGGACCCACCAGGCCGCTCGGCTGCGCGCCGAGTCGGAGATCCTGTCGTTCCTGGCCGGCAATGTGCTGCGCGGCGAGACGAGCCTGGAAGCGCTGTTGGAGCGGGTGCGCGAGACGTTCGCGATGGAGTGCGTGGCTCTGCTGGAGCGTGCGAGCGACGTCGATCCCTGGGTGTGCGCGGGCAGCGTGGGCCGGAATCCGGTCGACCGTCCCGAGGACGCCGATGTCGACATGCCCGTCGGCGACCACTTGGCGCTGGCGCTGACCGGGCGGGTGCTGCCCGCCGAGGACCGCCGCGTGCTCGGCGCCTTCGCCGCCCAGGCCGCCGTCGTCCTCGACCGCCGGCGCCTCGTCGGCGAGGCCGAGGAGGCCCGCAAGCTCGCCGAGGGCAACAAGATCCGTACGTCCCTGCTCGCGGCCGTCAGCCACGATCTGCGCACCCCGCTCGCGGCCATCAAGGCCGCCGTGAGCTCGCTCCGCTCCGACGACGTCGAGTGGTCCGAGGAGGATCAGGCCGAGCTCCTCGAGGGCATCGAGGCGGGCGCGGACCGGCTCGACAACCTGGTCGGCAATCTGCTCGACATGTCCCGTCTGGACACCGGCACGGTCATCCCGGTGATCCGCGAGACCGACCTCGACGAGGTCGTCCCCATGGCCCTCGTCGGGGTAGCGGAGGGCAGTGTCGTCCTGGACATCCCCGAGACGCTGCCGATGGTCGCCGTCGACCGCGGGCTGCTGGAGCGGGCCGTCGCCAACGTCGTCGAGAACGCCGTCAAGTACACCCCGGACGGGGAGCGGGTCCTCGTGGCGGCGAGCGCGATCGCGGACCGTGTCGAGGTACGGGTCGTGGACCGCGGCAGCGGCGTCCCGGACGAGGCGAAGGAGCGGATCTTCGCCGCCTTCCAGCGGTACGGGGACGCCCCGCGCGGCTCCGGCGTCGGGCTCGGCCTCGCTGTGGCCCGCGGTTTCGCGGAGGCGATGGGCGGGACGTTGAGCGCGGAGGACACGCCGGGCGGGGGAATGACGATGGTGCTCACCCTGCCGCTCGCGGAAGGGCAGCAGCCGTCGGGGCCCGAACTCCCGGCGACCGTGACGTCCTGACGCCTCGACGGCCTGCGGCCGACGTCCCGGATATTCGCTGGCGCGCCCGGGAGGGGCGTGACTAGGGTGTGTCCCGTTGCCGTTCGAGAAGAACCGGAGGTGAGGACATTGACGACCGTCGTCGCGCTGGGCGCTGCCCAGAACCAGAAGATCCTCGATTTCATCTCCGTGGTCTCCGGCTGACCTTCCTCGTCACTTCACACGCCCACGACCGCGCGCGTGTGCCGGGGCCACCCTTGTGAAGGGTTACCCCTTGTCCTCCTCCCTCTCTTCCTCTTCTTTCGCTTCTCTCTCCTCCTCGTCCGCGTCGCACCCGCTGTCCCCGTACGGCTGGGACGAGGGAATCGCCGCCGAGTTCGCTCCGTACACCGACCAGGGACTGGTGCCCGGACGGGTCGTACGCGTCGACCGCGGGCAGTGCGACGTCGTCACCGCGGACGGGATCGTCCGGGCCGACACCGCGTTCGTGACCCCGCACGACCCGATGCGGGTGATCTGCACCGGGGACTGGGCAGCCGTGGACGCGGACGGCAGCCCGCGCTATGTGCGCACGTATCTGCCGCGGCGTACGGCCTTCGTCCGCTCCACGTCGTCCGAGCGGTCCGAGGGGCAGATCCTCGCCGCCAACGTCGACCACGCGATCATCGCGGTCCCGCTCGCCGTCGAGCTCGACCTCGGGCGGATCGAGCGCTTCCTTGCACTGGCCTGGGAGAGCGGCGCGCAGCCCGTCGTCGTGCTGACCAAGGTCGACCTCGTGCCGGACGCGACCGGGAGGTCGTACCTGGTGCAGGACGTGGAGACCGTGGCGCCCGGGGTGCCGGTGCTGTCGGTGAGCTCGCTGACCGGCGAGGGCATGGACGTGCTCGCCGCGATCGTCGCCGGCGGCACGAGCGTGCTGCTCGGGGTGTCCGGTGCAGGAAAGTCCACGCTGGCGAACGCGCTGCTCGGCGACGACGTCATGGAGGTGCAGGCCACCCGTGACGCCGACGGCAAGGGCCGCCACACGACCACCACCCGCAACCTGCTCGCCCTCCCCGGCGGCGGGGTCCTCATCGACACGCCCGGACTGCGCGGCGTCGGTCTCTGGGACGCGGCCACCGGGGTCGGCCAGGTCTTCTCGGAGATCGAGGAACTGGCGGAGAACTGCCGCTTCCACGACTGCGCCCACGAGTCGGAGCCGGGCTGCGCCGTCCGCGCCGCGATCGAGGACGGCACCCTGCCGGAGCGTCGCCTGGACAGCTACCGCAAGCTCCTCCGCGAGAACCAGCGCATCGTCGCCAAGACCGACGCCCGCCTGCGGGCGGGCATGCGGCGCGACTGGAAGCTGAAGCACGCGGAGGGACGCGCGGCGATGCAGGCCAAACGGGGCCAGGTGCGCTGACGTCCGGGGTGCGGGCGGCCCCGGGCCCCTGCCCGGTACCGGTGGTGTGAGCGTCCGGTACCGGCCGGTGGGCCCGGGTGTCCGTCCTCGATCGCCGGTCGGGCGTGCTGTGTTTCACTCGCGAGGTAGCGTGGTGTCCGAAAACCGCCGGAAAGTGGGCCGTGCGCCACCGACACTGGACGGGTGATGGACGAGGACACCCGGTACGAAGCCGTGAGCAGCCGCGACGCCCGTTTCGACGGCGAGTTCTTCTTCGCTGTCGAGACGACCGGCATCTACTGCCGCCCGAGCTGCCCGGCAGTCACGCCCAAGCGCAGGAACGTGCGGTTCTTCCCCACCGCAGCGGCCGCCCACGGCCACGGCTTCCGGGCCTGCCGCCGCTGCCGCCCGGACGCCGTGCCCGGGTCGGCCGAGTGGAACGTACGGGCCGATGTCGTGGGCCGCGCGATGCGCATGATCGCGGACGGGGTCGTCGACCGCGAAGGCGTGCCCGGGCTCGCCGGGCGGCTCGGGTACAGCGCGCGGCAACTGCAGCGGCAGCTCAACGGCGAGCTCGGCGCGGGGCCCGTCGCACTCGCCCGCGCCCAGCGCGCGCACACCGCGCGCACGCTGCTCCAGACGACCGGACTGCCGGTGACGGAGATCGCGTTCGCGTCCGGCTTCGCGAGCGTACGGCAGTTCAACGACACGATCCGGCAGATCTACGCCCGCACGCCGACCGAACTCCGCGCCGAGTTGCGTGCCCGGCAGGCCGCGAACGCCGCCGGCATTCCGCTGCGCCTCGCCCACCGCGGCGCCTACGCCGCCCGCGAGGTCTTCGACCTGCTCTCCCGCGAAGCCGTCGAGCGGATCGAGGAGGTCGTCGGCGGACCCGGCGCCCGCACCTACCGCCGCACACTGCGGCTTCCGTACGGCGCGGGCATCGTCGCCGTCGACGAACGCTCGGACGGCCCCTGGCTGGAGGCCAGGATCCAGCTGACCGATCTGCGCGACCTGACCACCGCCGTCCAGCGGCTGCGCCGGCTCTTCGACCTCGACGCCGATCCGTACGCCGTCGCGGAACGACTGTCCGCCGACCCCGGGCTCGCCCCGCTCGTCGCCGCCCGCCCCGGTCTGCGCTCACCCGGCTCCGCCGAGCCCGAGGAGTTCGCGGTGCGGGCCGTCGTCGACCGCGAGGAGGCCGCGCGGCTCGTCGAGACGTACGGAAAGGTCCTGGACCAGCCCTGCGGCGGGCTCACCCATCTCTTCCCCGAACCCGCCGCTCTCACCGGCCACCCGGTCGCAGGACCGCTCGCGACCGCCCTGGCCGACGGCCGCGTACGCCTGGACCCGGGCGCCGACCGCGACGAGGCCGAGCGCGCCCTGGTCGCCCTGCCCGGCATGTCACCGCGCGCCGCCGCGCTGATCCGGATGCGGGCGCTCGGCGACCCGGACGTCGCCCCCGACGGCGGGCCCCACGACGAGTCCTGGCGGCCGTGGCGTTCGTACGCCGTCCGGTGTCTGGAGACTGCCGACCGCTAGGGGCGGCGCTGGGGAGTGGCCTAGGGGGAGGGCTCCTCCAGGCCCCAGCTGTGGATCTTCTCCGGGTGGATCCGGATCACCTCCTCACTGAAGTGCGGCCCCAGTTCGTGAGGCCCCGTCAGCAGTTCCGCCTCGCCGCGGATGTCGACCCCGCGCACCCGCCACGGCCGTGTGCTCACGATGTCGTCCACGACGAGCGCGACCTTCGGGTTCGCCTGCAGATTGCGCCACTTCTTCGTCTTCCCCATGGCCAGTCCGCCGACGAGGATCGTGCCGTCGTCCTGGGGGAAGAAGCCGACCGGGTTGGCCTGCGGCTGCCCCTGGGCATCCACGGTCGCCATCCGCCCCAGCCGCTGGGTCCTGAGATACGCGCGCTCGGCCTCGCTGAATTCGGTCATGCGGTCAGCATCGCCCGCCCCGATCGGCCGCGCATCGGCTCATCGGCCTGGTCCGCGGGACCTACGTCCGCCGCCGGACAGCCGGGAAGCCCCCACGGCGCCGCCGGCTCGTTCGGGCGTGACCGGTCGTACCGCCAGGTCCGGACGGTCGCCGCGGGCGGTGATGAGCGCCGAGTCGCCGCGGTCCAGCGGGATCCGTACGGTCCCGTCGCCCAGGTCCTCGTACCGGAGCGGCCGCCCCCGCCCGTCGCGTACGTCCACCGCACCCGCGATCCCATGGCGTACCCCACAGGGCGCGCCCGGCTCGGTCACGAGGCGCACCCATCGCGTGGCGCCCGCCTCCCGTACCGCGCTCAGCAGGAACGCGCCCTGCGTGCGGAAGTCATGGACCGCCACGTCCCGCCACACCGCGGGGATCGCCGGGAAGACGCGGACGGTGCCGCCCCAGGACTGGCAGACCATGTCGTGCAGCGACTGCGCGGCGGAGAGCGGGGTCTCGATGACCGGGCCCGACTCCTCGTACATCGTGTCGGCCTGGATGAAGCGGCGCATCAGCTCGCCCAGATGGGCGAGCGTGTCATCCCCCTTGCCCAGCAGCGCCGACATCGACGCGGCGCCCGTGAACGTGTAGCCCTGCAGGGCGCCTTCGAAGCTCACCCAGTGGTCGAGCGAGGTCTCGATCAGGGCCCGCTCCTCGGGTGTGCGGCCGGTGATCTCGTACAGCGGGTAGACCGCGAGGAGATGGGAGTAGTGCTGGTGGGACTTGGCGAAGGGGACCCCGGCGCCGATCATGTAGCCGTGGGCCAACACCGCGGTCCGCGGCCCGCATTCGGCCGAACGGTGGAGGGCGAAACCCGTCCCGGGCCCTGGCCCGGCCCCTGTCCCGGGCCGCTTCCTCAGCCCCCGGCCACCGCCCCCACCCACGCACCCACGACCAGCAGACATCCGAGCAGCTCCACCAGGACGCTCGTCCCCGCAGCCCGCATCACCGTGCGCGTCGACGTCACCGCCTCGCCGTGCCCGCCGAGCCGCAGCCGCTCGCTGACGTACACCCCGCCGACGAAGCCCACCACCGTGCCGACGACCGGCAGCAGTACGAAGCCGGCCAGCGCCCCCAGGCCCGCGAAGAGCGCCATCCGGGGGGTGATGCCCGCGCCGCGCATCCGGCGCGGCCCCAGCTGCCACACGACGACCTGGTCGACGAGCAGCAGCGCGGTGGCGCCGACCAGGATCCACCACGCCAGGTTGGTCTGCGCATGCAGCGACCACCACAGCACGCCGGACCAGACGAGCCAGGTGCCCGGAACGCCCGGAACCAGCACCCCGACCAGGCCGAGCAGCATCACCATGCCGACCAGGAAGAGCTGCCACGCACTCATCTGCCAAGGGTGCAGGACCGGGATCGGCTCCGCAGGTCGCGGCGCCGTTCCGGGCCGGCGGACCGGCCGCCGGCTAGTTGTCGGCAGGGTTCCTGGCCACCCAGCCCTTCTCGTACGCATGCCACCCCAGCTGCAGCCGCGTCGTCACCCCGGTCAGCTCCATCAGCCCCTTCACCCGACGCTGTACGGTCCGCAGCCCCAGCTCCAGCTGCTTGGCGACGCTCGCGTCCGTCATCCCCGCCAGCAGCAGTGACAGGACCTCCAGATCAGTGGCGTCCGGGCCCGTCACCGCTTCCTCCGTCAGCTGTGCGCCCGTACCCAGCCGCAGCGGCAGCGCGTCACGCCACACCGCCTCGAACAGGCCCATCAGCGACTCCAGCAGCCCGCTCGCGTGCACCACCAGCGCCGAGGGCTCCGAACCGCGGCCGGTGAGCGGCACCATCGCCAGCGCCCGGTCGGCGACGACGAGTTTGGTCGGCACCCGGTCCACGACCCGGACCTGCTCGTCACGGCCGAGCGACGCCGATACCTCGGTGAGCCCGGAGGGCAGCGCCAGCACCTCGCGCTCGATGACGATGCGGTACGCGACGCCGCGCTGTGCGGCCTGCTCCTCCGCCTCGTTGTCCGTGCCCGACATCACCACCGGCTTGCCGGTCACGAGCGCGCACACCTCGTCGGTCGCACCCAGCTGAAGCTGCAGAAAACGGTGCGCCACCGCGCTCGCGCCCGTCACCACCTCGACCAGGTCGTGCACGGCGGGCTCCGTGGCCTCCGCCCGGTACTCCTCCGCGAGCAGCGCCGCCGCCAGCTCCGCCTGGTCCAGCTCGTGGCGCTGCTGGGTGAGCAGCGCGCCCAGCGCGACCGCGGGCGGCGCCGCCACCCAGCGGCCCGCGCGGGCCGAGGACTGCGCGGCCAGCCCGTGACGTTCCAGCCGCCGCAGCGCGCGCTCGGTGTCCGTCTCGGGCAGCGCGAGCCGATGCGCCAGATCGGTGACCTCCGCTGCGCCGAGCGCCACCAGCGCCCGGTACGCCGACTCCTGCCGCGCGTCGAGACCTATCGCTCCCAGCACCTACGACCCCTCCCCGGACCTGTGCGTTTCCCATCCGACGGACATGATCGTGGCGGAAACCGGCCGCGGCGTAAACCCGCCGCCCACATCATCCCTGCACCACCCGCCCCTCTGCCAATGTGGCGCCACCGCAGCACCAACAGCTCCCGGACATGGGTCCTTTGGTGTCCCGTGTCCGGAAATCAACTGGGGAGAGCGATGCGTCCGATATCGCGCACGGCCCTGGGCGCGGCGACCGCCGCCGTCCTGGCCGTCACCGCGGTCGCGCCGTCCGTGGCCGCCAGGCCACAGGACGGCCCGGCAGGCAGCAGACCGCTGACCGGAAGTCAGGCCGCCCGGGCGGCCGGGGGAGAGGCCGTCACGGTCACCCTCGTCACCGGCGACCGCGTGCTGGTGCGCGGTGCGGGCACCGCGAGTCCAGCGGCGGCCGCGCTGCCCCGCGAGGACGGGACCGTACCGCTGCTCCAGACCCGCCAGTCGGGCAAGGACCTGTACGTCTACCCCGAAGGCGCGACCGGTGCGCTCGCCGCGGGCCGGGTCGACCGGGAGCTGTTCAACGTCACCGGGCTGATCCGCCAGGGCTACGACGACGCGCACAGCGAGACCCTGCCGCTCATCGCCGTGTACGGCAACGATGTCGCGCGTTCCGCCCCCGCCACCCCGCGCGGCGCCGAGCGCTCGCTCGTGCTCCCGGCCGTCGACGGCGTCGCGCTCAAGGCGGACAAGAAGCAGACCGCCGGTTTCTGGGCCGACGTCACGAGCCCCCGCTCGCGCGCCGCCGCCGGTCTCGAGAAGCTCTGGCTCGACCGCAAGGTCCGGGCCACGCTCGACCGTTCGACCAAGCAGGTCCACGCCCCCGAGGCCTGGGCCGCCGGATACGACGGCAAGGGCACCAAGGTCGCCGTCCTCGACACCGGCGTCGACACCGAACACCCGGACCTGAAGGGCCGGGTCGTCGCCTCCGAGAACTTCACCGACTCCCCGGACGCGGGCGACCGCCACGGCCACGGCACCCACACCATCTCCACCGTCGGCGGCTCCGGCGCGGCGAGCGACGGCAGGAGGAAGGGCGCCGCCCCCGGCGCCGAGCTCCTCAACGGCAAGGTGCTGAACGACTACGGCGACGGCGCCGCCTCCTGGATCATCGCCGGTATGCAGTGGGCCGTCGACCAGCAGGCCGACGTCGTCTCGATGAGCCTCGGCAGCTCCGTACCGACCGACTGCACCGACCCGATGAGCGTCGCCGCCGAGGAACTCTCGCAGGGCAAGGGCACCTTGTTCGTGGTCGCCGCGGGCAACTCCGGCCCCACGCTCAACACCGTGTCCTCGCCCGGCTGTGCGCCGAGCGTCCTGACCGTCGGCGCAGTCGACCGCGACGATTCGACCGCGTACTTCTCCAGCCGCGGCCCGGCGATCGGCTCGCACACCCTCAAGCCCGAGATCGCCGCTCCCGGAGTCGCCATCTCGGCCGCGGCCGCCGGCGGCCGCGGCGTGTACGCGTACCGGTCCATGTCCGGTACGTCGATGGCCACCCCGCATGTCGCGGGCGCCGCCGCGATCCTCAAGCAGCGCCGTCCCGAGTGGACGGCTCAGCAGATCAAGGCCGCGCTCGTCTCCTCGGCGGACTCCGGGATCCCCGGTGACGTGCGCGAGGCAGGCGCCGGCCGCCTCGACGTCAAGGCCGCCGTCGACACCGCGGTCACCGGCGCCCCCGCCGTCCAGGGCGGCACCTTCAACTGGCCGCAGGACAGCAGCGACCGCACCACCGTCACGCTGCCCTACACCAACCACGGCGACAAGGCGGTGAAGCTGGACCTCGCCGTCGAGAAGGTCACCGGAAACGACGGCTCACGCATCCGCTCCTCCGTCGCCCGCCTCGGACAGCGTTCCGTGACCGTCCCTGCCGGCGCCACCGCAGAAGTCCCGCTGACGCTCGACCCGTCCGCGGACCTGGCGCGCAGCCAGTACGGCGACGTCACCGGCCGGGTTCTCGCCACCGCGCGCGGTGTCACCGTCTCCACGCCGTTCTCGCTGTACGCCGAGCCGGAGACCGTCACCCTGCGCGTCAAGCTCGTCGACCGCTCCGGACAGCCCGCCCGCGGCCAGTCCTCGGTCGACGTCATCGGCACGGACACCGCCACCGGCGAGCGCCGCTTCAACGACGGTGCGTCCGACCAGCTCTACCGGCTGCGCCCCGGCTCCTACTTCCTCTCCTCCTTCGTCACCGGGCAGAACTCCGTGGCCTATCTGGGCCGCCCGCAGCTGGAGCTGACGAAGGACACGACGGTCGTCCTGGACGCCCGCAAGGCCCACCGCCTCCGCGTCGAGACCGACAGACCGGGCGAGAACCGCGCCGGTACGCTCGCCTTCGCCCGCTCCTGGGACGACGCCTGGCTGCACGCGGGCACGCTCACCGGTGGCCGGGACATCCAGCAGTACTACGCCTCCGTCGACGGTCACGCCCGCGAAGGCGACTTCGAGTTCGGCAGCTATTGGCGCCGCTACGCCCCCCAGATCACCGAACTCGCCGTCGCCGGCGGCCCCGTGCTGCACCCGCTGACCTCCGGCGTGGGCTCGGCCAACCTCGACGGCACCGGCTCCGCGCAGCTCGTCGATGCCGGTTCGGGCACGGCGGCGGAACTCGCCGCGGCCGGGGCCAAGGGCCGCGTCGTACTGGTCCGCGTCGCCGACGACACCGCATCGGTCGGCCGGCAGGCCCAGGCGGCCAAGGCCGCGGGCGCCGTCGCCCTGATCGCCCACCGCGCCGCCCCCGGCGCCTGGTACCCGTCCGCCGGCTTCCTCGGCGCCCCGCTGCCCGCACTCTCCGTGCCCTCCGACGAAGCCGCCGGTCTGCTCACGCGGCTCGCCCGAGGACCGGTCACCCTGCGCTGGAAGGCCACCGCGACGAGCCCGTACGTCTACAACCTCGCCTTCCCCGAGGACGGCCCGGTCACCTCGGACCGCACCTACCGGGTCCGCGACGGTAAGCTCGCAGCGACCCGGGCGACGTACCGGGCGATGGGCGTCGCGGCCGACTACCTCGACAGCGTCTCGGCGGTCCGCCCGGACACCGGCCAGCGGATCTATCTCGGCGGGCTCGTCGACATCGTCGCCGCGCCCGGCAAGCGCACCGAGTACCACTCGCCCGGGGACACGACCTACTCCGGAACGGTCTCCAGCAGCTTCCCCTGGGGCGAGTTCATGCTCGGCGCTCCCCGCGTCCACAAGAGCGGCGAGCGGCGCAGCGAGTCCTGGTACGGAGGCGTCGTCGCCCCGACCGCCCCGCGTGACGCGTCGGGTGAGCCGGTGCTCGCCGCCGAGCGGCAGGGCAATCTGATCGGGGTCGCGACCGCCTTCTGGGGCGACAGCGAGCACGACGGCGCGGCCGGCTCCTTCGGCGACATCGGCAACATGACGCTCAAGCGGAACGGCGAGGAGATCGGCAGCTCCGCCTACCCGTTCGGGGTCTTCGATGTCCCGGCGGACGACGCCGCTTACGAACTCACCCTGAACACGCTGAAGGTCGGGTCACCCGCCAGGGTCTGGCAGCGCTCGACGCAGCTGTCCACGGTGTGGACGTTCCGCTCCGCGCTCGACGAAAGCGCGTACTCTCAAGGCATCCCGCTCCTCTTCCCGGTGATCGGCCTTCCCGAGGACGGGCTCAAGACCCTCCCGGCGGCCGACGGCCAGAAGCTCACACTCGGGGTGTCGGGGCACGCGGGGTACACCCCGGGTGCGCTGGTCTCGGCCGAGGTGTCGTACTCGTACGACGGCGGCACGACGTGGACCGAGGCCAGAACCACGCAGCAGGGCGGCGACTGGACCGTGACCGTCGACCACGCCGGCAGGAGCAGTCAACCGGTCACCCTCAAGGCCGAGTTGACCGACGCCAACGGCAACTCCGTCACCCAGACCGTGGAGCGCGCGTACGACGTGCGCTGACCACCCATACGTCCGCCGGGCGTCCTTCCCGTGGGGGGTTGGGCCGCCCGGCGGACTTCTTCGTGCATCCGTTCGCCGACAAAATCTCCCGTTGACCCGTTTTCGGCCGCGCTCTGCGGTGGACAATAAGGGCATGAGTCAGCAGGGGGAGACGCCCGCCACCGCCGACGACGACTGGTGGCACCGGCTGTACGACGAGTCCACCCCGGACACCGGACCCGCCCCTTCGGCGGGTGACACACTGGACGACCGCTTCCACTCCGCGGTCGACACCGTGGGCGAGGACCCGGAGTCCGCACCGCCACCGCCTCCACACGGGAGCGGCCCTCGTGTCCGGTGGGAGCCGTCGTCCTCCGGGCCGCCGCCGCACCGCCCGACGTGGGAGCCACCGGCCCCGCCCGCCCTGACCGTTCCGCCGCAGGCCACGCGGGCCGGCACGGCCCGTTCGGGGGGGAGGTCCGCCGCGCCCCCGCAGCCGGACGCAGGTACAGGCGACGCAGGTACAGGCGACGCGGGCACGGGTAACGCGGGCACGGGTAACGCGGGCGTGGGCACAGGCACGGACAGAGGCTCCGCCGGGCCGTTGAGCCCACCGCCGCGGCCGTCCTCCGCACCGCCGCAGGCTTCGAGCGCACCGCCACCACCTGCGCCCGTACCTCCACCCCCCTCGGCCGCACCGCCGCAGCCGCCCGAGGTTCCGCCGCAGCCGTCGGTGCCGCCCACCGCCGGCGCCGAGCCCGCCGTCCGGAGCGCCGCGCCCCCGCGCCCCCGCACCGAGTACGTCGGCGACCGCCCGCCCACCTACGACGCCGAGCCCACCGCGCTGCCCGCCGCACGCCCCCAGGAGCTCGACGAGCTGGTCGCGGACACCGTGCTCGACGGCGCCCGGTACGGGGCGTACACCCTGCGCGCGGCTTCCGTGCGCGGGGACTCCGCGCGGTACCGGGGCGAGCCGCGGCGCGACGCGCTGCTCACCGCACGCTTCGGCACGGGCGAGGGCGCGCTCGTCCTGGTGGCCGTGGCCGGCGGGGACCGGGCCGCCGAAGGGGCGCACCGCGCCGCCGTCGAAGCGACGCGCTGGATCGGCGGAGCCGTCGGCCGCAGCCATGTCCGCCTCGCCGAGGACATCAGGGCCGGGCGGCGCGGCGATCTCAAGTCCGGGCTGCAGCGCCTCACCGACCGCTCCTTCGGCAAGCTGCGCGCCCGAGCGGCCGAACTGGGCGTCCCACCGCAGGAGTACTCGGCGAGCCTGCGCTGCCTGCTGCTCTCCGCCGACCCCGCCTGCCGCACCCGGGTGTTCTTCGGCGTCGGCGCCGGCGGGCTCTTCCGGCTCCGCGACGGCGGCTGGCAGGACATAGAGCCGCAGGTCCCCGAGCCCTCCGCCGTGACCGGCGAGCCGGTCGTCGGCTACGGCTCCCAGCTCCCGGAGACCGTCGACGGCGACCGGCTCACCATGGACCTCGGCATCACCACGGCCCCGTCGCCGCACATCGACGCGCCCGTACCGCCACCCGCCGAGCCCTTCCGGTTCCGCGCGTCCGTGGCCCGGCCCGGCGACACCCTCCTCCTGTGCAGCACCGGCCTCGCCGATCCGCTCCGCGGCGAACCCTCCCTGGCCGAGGAGCTGGCCCGGCGGTGGGCGGGCAACGAGCCCCCCGGCCTCGCCGCCTACCTCGCGGACACCCAGCTCAGGGTGAAGGGATACGCCGACGACCGCACGGCCTGCGCCGTCTGGGAGGCGTAACGCGAGAGGCGTGACCGGCCCGGCCATGGATAGATGGATCCATGGCCAAGCAGAACGTCGCAGAACAGTTCGTCGACATCCTCGTCCGCGCCGGCGTGCAACGGCTGTACGGAGTCGTCGGCGACAGCCTCAACCCCGTCGTCGACGCCATCCGCCGCAACGCCGCCATCGACTGGATCCAGGTCCGCCACGAAGAGACCGCCGCCTTCGCCGCGGGCGCCGAAGCGCAGATCACGGGCAGACTGGCCGCCTGCGCCGGCTCCTGCGGCCCCGGCAACCTCCACCTCATCAACGGCCTCTACGACGCCCATCGCTCGATGGCCCCCGTCCTGGCCCTCGCCTCCCACATCCCCTCCTCCGAGATCGGCCTCGGCTACTTCCAGGAGACCCACCCCGACCAGCTCTTCCGCGAGTGCAGCGAATACTGCGAGCTGATCTCCAGCCCGAAGCAGATGCCGCGCCTCCTCCAGACGGCGGTACAGCACGCCATCGGCCGCAGCGGCGTCAGCGTGGTCGCCCTCCCCGGCGACATCGCCTCGCAGCAGGCACCCGAGAAGACCGTCGAGCACGCCCTCGTCACCGCACGACCCACCGTCCGCCCCGGCGACGCGGAGATCGACGTCCTCGCCCGCATGATCGACGAGGCGGAGCGCGTCACCCTCTTCTGCGGCAGCGGGACGGCAGGCGCCCACACCGAGGTCATGCAGTTCGCGGAGCGCATCAAGTCACCTGTCGGGCACGCGCTTCGCGGCAAGGAGTGGATCCAGTACGAGAATCCGTACGACGTCGGTATGAGCGGCCTCCTCGGCTACGGCGCCGCGTACGAGGCCACCCACGAATGCGATCTGCTGATCCTGCTCGGCACCGACTTCCCGTACAACGCCTTCCTCCCCGACGACGTCAAGATCGCCCAGGTCGACGTGCGGCCCGAGCACCTGGGGCGCCGCTCCAAGCTCGACCTCGCCGTCTGGGGCGATGTGCGCGAGACGCTGCGCTGTCTCACCCCGAGGGTGCGGATCAAGAACGACCGGCGCTTCCTCGACAAGATGCTGAAGAAGCACGCCGACGCGCTCGAAGGCGTCATCAAGGCGTACACCCGCAAGGTCGACAAGCATGTTCCGCTCCATCCCGAGTACGTCGCATCGGTCCTCGACGAACTCGCCGACGAGGACGCCGTGTTCACGGTCGACACGGGCATGTGCAACGTATGGGCCGCCCGCTACCTCACGCCGAACGGGCGGCGCCGCATCATCGGCTCGTTCAGCCACGGTTCCATGGCGAACGCCCTGCCCCAGGCCATCGGGGCGCAGTTCGTCGACCGTGGCCGGCAGGTCGTGTCGATGTCCGGCGACGGCGGCTTCGCGATGCTGATGGGCGACTTCCTCACCCTCGTCCAGTACGACCTGCCGGTGAAGGTGGTGCTCTTCAACAACTCCTCGCTGAGCATGGTCGAGCTGGAGATGCTGGTCGCGGGCATTCCCTCGTACGGGACCACGAACCGCAACCCGGACTTCTCGGCGATCGCGCGGGCGGCGGGCGCCCACGGCATCCGTGTGGAGAAGCCGAAGCAGCTCGCCGGGGCGCTGAAGGAGGCCTTCGCGCACAAGGGACCGGCCCTCGTGGACGTCGTGACCGACCCCAACGCGCTCTCCATCCCGCCGAGGATCAGCGCCGAGATGGTGACCGGCTTCGCGCTCTCCGCCAGCAAGATCGTGCTGGACGGGGGAGTGGGGCGCATGGTCCAGATGGCCCGCTCCAACCTGAGGAACGTGCCACGGCCGTGACGAGCGGAGCGTGCCCCCTCCATCACGCGTGGTGAATCCCACATGCGTGGCCGCACGGGGGCGGGGCATGCATTTCGGGAGGGCTTGCGAGTGCCTGTGCGAGCAAGCGAGAAGGAAGGGACCGTTCCGACGTGCGGTGGGGGATGATGACGAGGCGTCAGGGAGGGTCTCGGCCGGCGCAGCTGCGCCGCAGAGTGGGGCGCGCGGACCTGAGAGCCGTGCCGGAGGTGAGGCGGGCCCTGCGCGACTTACTGGGGCACGGCGACTGGGGCGAGCCTGGTTCGGCGGACGTCGCCGAGCTGCTCGTCAGCGAGCTGGTGACGAATGCGCTGGTCCACACGGCCGACGGCGCGGTCGTGACGGCGACGGTGGCGCCGAGCCGACTCCGCGTCGAGGTCCGGGACTTCACGTCCGGGCTGCCCGAGCCGCGCGTCCCGGTGGCCGACGAGAGCACCCACGGGCGGGGCCTTGTCCTGGTGCAGAACCTGGCGGATGCGTGGGGCGTGCAGGCACATGCGCTGGGCAAGGTGGTCTGGTTCGAGCTGGACGGCGTGCGGACGTGAACCGCCCTGCCCGCCGTCCGCTCGACCTGCCGACCTGCCGACCTGCCGACCTGTCCTCGTGCCGACCGTCACTCGTGCGCCGGTTTGTGTGCCGCCGGCCCGTGTGTCACCCGTTCAGCCGAACTGCTGCTCCAGATCCTTGAGTTTCCGCTCCAGGGAGTCGAGTCGCGGCAGCGCCTGGGTGTCGTCCTCGGCGGTGAGGTCGACCGTGTGGCGCTCAGCGCCCTTCACGGCCTGAAGGGAGGGCCGGGGGCTCGGCGGCAGCTGTCCCGGCTCGGCGGCTATGGCAGGCTCCGCGACCGGCCCCACCGAGGCCGGTGCGGAGCCCACTGAGCCGCCCGTGGCCGATCCGGGCACGGCCGATCCGGTCATGGTCGCTCCGCTCATGGTGGTGACCTCCACCTGGCGGCCGCCGCGGCCGCGGCCCCACGCCCGGTGCTGCCGGCTGAGGGCCCGCAGATGCGCCCGCTCCCGCTTCTCCCGGTCGCGCCTGCGCATCCGGTCCTGCTCCTTCTGCCGCCGGTCCTCGCGGACCTCGTCCACGGCCTCGTCCAGCGTGCGAACGCCTTCGAGGAGCATCAGCGACCAGGCGCCGAAGGTTTCACGGGGCGCCCGCAGCCACCGCACGACCCGGATCTGCGGCAGCGGGCGGGGCACCAGGCCCTGCTCGCGGAGCGCGGCCCTGCGGGTCTGCTTCAGGGCGCGGTCGAAGAGGACCGCGGCCGACAGCGACATGCCCGCGAAGAACTGCGGGGCGCCCGCGTGGTCGATGCCGCGCGGCGCGTGGACCCAGTTGAACCAGGCGGCGGCGCCCGCGAACGTCCACACCAGCAGCCGGGAGCCGAGCGCGGCATCGCCGTGGCTGGCCTCGCGCACCGCGAGCACCGAGCAGAACATGGCGGCGCCGTCGAGGCCGAACGGGACGAGGTACTCCCAGCCGCCGGCGAGGTTCAGATTCTGCCGGCCGAAGCCGACCAGGCCGTGGAAGGACAGGGCCGCGGCGACCGCCGCACAGCAGAAGAGGAGCAGATAGGAGACGGTGCCGTAGATCGCCTCCTTGCGCCTGCGGCGCTCCTCGCTGCGTTCCCAGGAGTCGTCGGCCGCGGAACCGTCACCGGCGCGCCTGCCGCGCGCGAGCACCGCCACCGCCGCCACGACCCCCGCGAGCATCACGGCGCCCGGAAGCAGCCAGTTCAGCGATATGTCGGTCAGTCTCATGCGGGGTCCCCTGCATCCTTGCGTCTGCGACTGCTGCGTCCGCGTCGCGGTAGGGCGATTCGGGCGCCCATATTGGCCGAAGTCCGGTGGCGGACACGGGGTTTCGTGGCAAGAGAACGCCAAGGGGGCTTCAGGGCCTGCGAAGAGGTGCGTTCCTCTCGAACACTCGGACAGGGGGCGGGAATTGAGTTCGAATAACGCCACCCTGACGAGTGGCGCGCGAACGGGCGGTCTCCGTCAGTCCTGCGTGGCCGCGCTCAGCCTGCGCACGCGGTCGTCGTCGCACGTGCGCGGGCAGGTGACGCAGGTGTCCTCGGGCCGCAGCGTGTAGAACAGGCAGCAGCTCGCCCGGTCGCGGGTGGGCAGCGGCTCGCCGGCCGGGCCCGTGAGCTCGCGGAAGCCGGCCGTCCCGACGTACGGCTTGGTCGTGCCCGGCAGCAGCGCCTCCAGCTCCGCCATCGCGCGCCGCTCCTCGCCCAGCAGATGCGCGACGTACCAGAGGCCCTCGACGACCTCGTCCGTCACCATGCCCCACAAGGCCCGCCTGCCGCGCCGCATGCGCGGGCCGAACCCGTCGACGACGGGCCCGAAGTGCTCGGCGACGGCGTCCCGCACCTCGGCGCGCAGTGCCTCCTCGTCGGGCACGACGCGGGCGCCGGGCAGCTCCGCGGCAGGGTCGCCGGGCAGGCATGCGAAGTCGCGGACGCGGACGCTCAGCCGCCCGAGGGCCCGCTGGACGGCGACCTCCTCGACGGGGACCCGAGGCACCCGGCGGTCCAGGAACCAGGGGACCGTGATCAGCAGACAGGCCGGCCAGGCGTAGCGGTGCAGCCCGAAGCTGGCGATGACATCGGGGCGGGCCTGCTGCCCGTAGTCGCGCAGCACCTGGGCGTTGTCCCGGGCGAGGAACGCGTCCAGGGCCGGGCCTCCGGCCGCGAGGTCCGCAGCCGCCGTCCAGCCGCCGCCCCGGGGGGCCGGCTCGCCGTCGCGCAGCTCCTGGATGCGCAGTCCCGGGAACGCCTCGGTCAGGCGCGCGTAGGCGTCCGAGACGGGCGTGGCGGCGAAGGCCGGGGCGGCAGTCCCCGAGCGGGGGAGAACGGCGGGGACGGTCATGCAGGGACCACCGAATCGCGATCGTTGGCAGGTTAGCCTTACCTTACCCGAAGCGATCGATGTTTGAACTGCGGGCGTGTCCGCCTATCGTGCACAGGGGGCCCGTGCGGTGCGAGCCGGGCCCGTCGACGCCGGAGGAGGACCCGGGTGGAGCAGGGCAGAGCGCGCGGGGCCGCCGCAGCACGGCCGCACGCCTCGTCGTACGAGTCCTCGTACGGGCCCGAGGCGCAGGCGCGCATACCGGAACAGGCCCGCGGCGCCGAGCAGGCCGGGGTGCCCGAACCTGCCCGCGGCGAGCACACGCACAGCGAGCCGCCGGCGCCCCGGGTCGCCGTCCAGCGCCATTCGGTCCGCGGCCAGATTCTGGAGGCCCTGCGCGCCGCCCTCGTCACCGGCGAGCTGGCCCCGGGCGAGATCTACTCGGCTCCCGCCCTCGGCGAGCGCTTCGGCGTCTCCGCCACCCCCGTGCGCGAGGCCATGCAGCAGCTCTCCCTCGAAGGCGCGGTCGAGGTCGTCCCCAACCGCGGCTTCCGGGTCGTCGAGCGTGACGCCCGCGAACTCTCCGAGCTCGCCGAGGTCCGCGCCCTCATCGAGGTCCCGGTCATGCTCCGGCTCGCCCGCACCGTCGCGGCCGCCCGCTGGACCGAGCTGCGCCCCCTCGCCGACGCGACCGCCGCGGCCGCGGCGACCGGCGACCGCGCCGGCTACGCCGAGTCCGACCGGGCCTTCCACCGCGCGGTGCTCTCCCTCGCCGGCAACGAACAGCTCGTCGCCATCGCCGACGACCTCCATCGCCGCTCCCAGTGGCCGCTCATGAGCGCCCCCGCCACCCGCCGCGCGGAGCTGGTGGCCGACGCCGCCGAGCACTCGGCGCTGCTGGAGGCCCTGATCGCCCAGGACCTGATGGTGGTGCAGACGCTGGTGCGGGAGCACTTCACCGGCGCGGACGGCTGAGGACGGGGGCGGGGCCCTTGCCGGACGCGATCGTGCCCCTCGCGGGCCAGAGCGTACGAGGCACCGTCTGGGCACTGGCGAACCAGCTCGGCGTGGTGGCGCGGACACCGGGTGAGCTGATCGGCGCCCTGACGGCCGATCCGCGCCGCAGGGTGCTCGCCCTGCCGGACCTGCCCGCCGCCCACGACCCCGAGGCACTGGCCGAACTGATGCAGGCGCTGCGGGAGCTGGGCCACATCCGGCTGATCACCGAGGCGCGGCCGGGCAGGACGGAGCCTGCCGGCGGCGCCCCGCCGGACCCGGACGACCCTGCTGCGGTCTGCGCAGCGGACCCGCTGCGGGTGACGGCCGCCTACGCGGACGACACCGGCCACCCGGACGACGCACACGGCGGTCTGCGGGCCGCGTGGTTGCGTGCGGGCCAGTCCCTGGTCCGCGACCAGCCGGTGGCCGAACGCGCCCTGGTCCTCCTGGCCGCGCTCGGCGACGGCGCGGACCCCCGGCTGCGCCCCGCCCTCACCGGCCTCGCCACCGCCGCGCCCTGGCGGGTCGACTGGACCCGGGTGTGCGGCGACGTCACCCCGCCCTGGCCCGGTGCCGTGGCCGCGCTGGCCCACGGCACCGGCCGGTGGACGGACCACCTGCTCGTGGCGGACCAGCGCGGCACGGTCCGCTCGCTGCACCCCGCCGACGCCACGCCCGCGCCGGGCTCCGCCCCGATGCCTGTACGCATCAAGGCACTTGCACCGGTGGCCGACGGCAGCCTGCTTCTGCTGGACGAGCGGGGTCACCTGCACACCCAGGGCCGTACGCCCCTCACGGAAGCCGTCGCGGCCACGCTGGCGAAGTACCCGGGCACGGCTCTGACCGCGACCGACGGCCTCGTCCTCGTCGGTGACCGGCACGGCTCGGTGCATGCGTTCGGCCTCCGGGGAATGCACCAGGCCGCCCTCCACCGGGGCCGGGTCACCGCCCTTGCGGTCACCGACGCCACCCCGGTGCCGCGGGCCTACAGCGGAGGGGCGGACGGCACGGTCCGCGCCTGGCGCCCGGGCCGGGCCCCGGAGCCGGTCCCTCTCGCCGAGCGCCCCTGCCCCGTGGTCGCCCTCGCCGCACAGGGCCCGGCGCTCGCGATCGCCTGGGCCGACGGCCTCGTGGAACTCGTGGGACCCGGGGGACCCGTGGAGCCCGTGGAACTCGTCGAACCCCACCGCCCGGACGCCGCCGGTGCCCTGACCTTCCGTCCAGGCCCACCGGTCCGCGCCGTCGCGATGGCATCCGACCGGTCGGTCGTCATCGGCATGGACGAGGCCCTGATCCGTCTCACCGCCCGATCCGCTCGCTGATCCGCTTCCCGTGCGAATCCCGAGCAATCCCGGGCGCGTACCGCTCGTCGTCGACGGTTCCGTCGAACCGGACGGGCGGCCCGGGCCCAGGGCCACCCGGACGCTGCGCCGCGGCAGCAGCGCGAGCGCAACGACGGCGCGCCCGCCGGGTGGTCAGCCGGCACGGTGATCACTCTCGTGGACATGGCTTGGTGATGTCTGCACGAAGGAGCCATGCCGTGGCCGTAGCCTCGTCGGGCCGCCGATCGATCCTTCGGTGCGGAGCGGCCTTTCTCGTGCCCGCCGGCTGAACGGTGCCGGACCCGTCGACGGCGGCTCAGGAGGGCGCCATGGATTCGCTCACCGCACGGCGCCAGGTGCGCTCCCGGAAGCGCTTCCTGCTCGCCGCCATGGGATGTGCCGGCGGAATGGTCCTCTTCGACCAGACCGTCGTCGCTGTTGCCCTGACTCCCATGGCACGGGATCTGGGGCTCGACGCCGCGGCCATGTACCGCGTGGTGCTCATCTACGTCCTGTCGCTGTCCTCGCTGGCCGCCGTCGTCGGAATGATTGCGCGCCGATTCGGGTTCCTCCGCACCGTCCGCTGCGGCGTCGTGCTCTTCGCCGCCGCCTCCGCGTGCTGCGGTCTCACCCCACCGGGCGAGCCGCAGAACCGTTCATACTCGCGGCGAGAGCCGTGAAGGGCGCGGGCGCCGCGCTCATGCTCTCCGTGGCCACAGCCGTCATCACGGATGTCTACATGGAACACGAACGGGGAAGGGCCCTGGCGGCCTACGCGGGGTACGCGTCTTCACCGGCGCGGCCACGGTCGCCGGCTTCGTCGGGGCGGGCGTGTTCCTGACCCTGGCATTCGTGCTCGCCCTGACCATGCTGCCGCGGCGAACCGCCCTCACACCGCCCTGACGGCCTGGGCCGGCGGATTCAACTGGTCCGCCAGCCACGTCGGTACGCCGCCCAGCAGCCGGAACAGCCGCATCGCCTCTGCCCGCAGGCGGGCCGCTTCCGGTTCGGGCTCGGTGTCGGCGAGTGCGGCCAGGGCCGGGGCCGTACCGACCAGGTAGCCGAGCTCCTCACGGATACGGAGGGACTCCGTGAACCCGTGCCGGGCCTCCGCCAGTTCACCGTCGCGGAGCGCGAGCGCGGCCAGATGGCGCCATGTGGAGGAGAGCAGCAGGGCGTCGTCCTGGGCGACGGCGCCCGCGTGGGCCCGGTGGTACGCGGCGCGGGCGGCCTGCGGGGAGTCCGCGAGGTGTTCGGCGACAAGGCCGCGGCGGAAGTCGAGGAGAGGGCGGCCGGGGGCGGCCGGCGCGAGCAGTGCCGCCGCGCGGCCCAGGGCCGCGCGGGCCTCGTCAGCCCGGTCGCGGACGCCCAGCACGGTCGATGCGTAGGCGAGCTGCCCGCGTTCGCAGGCCGCGGCCCCGCGCTCGTCGTCGTCACCGGCCGACGCCTCCGCCGCACGCAGCGCGTCCTCGGCGTCCGCCCAGCCCTTGCCGGTGAACAGGCAGCGCTCGACGAGCAGCGCGGCGCGCTGCACCGTGAGCGCCGGGGATGCGGAGTGGGGGGCGAGGAGGGCCGCTGCGTCGGTCCAACAGCCGCGGGAGCGCAGCCGCCATACCGCGGTCTGGAGTGGATCGTCACCTGCAGTGGTTCCGGAACCAGACATGGCGGTATGCGCCACATTGCCCTCCCCGAGCGCGCCATTGTGCTGTTGAGTCAGACCGAATCTCAGCACGGACAGGCATGCCTGGCCAAGGGTTCTGGTGAATCAGTTCACAATCTCTGGGCGTTCGACCGCTGCCTGATGCACCGGTCGGTGTGATTCCGCCTGCGCGTATGCCATTTGAAGCCTCCCCGAAATCCGGGGGTGATCCGGTCCGGGCGGGTGGGCCCGCGGTTCCGTCCTCAAGTGCCGGGCGGGCTGGGTGGCGGCCCGCTACCGTCCGCTGGGCCCGCGTGTCCGTCCAGCCAGTCGCACGTGTCACCCGCGGAGGTCACCCGGATCAGCAGCAGCGAGACGACGGCGCTGATGAAGAGCGCACCCGCCCGGTCGGCCTTCACCTGCCGCTCAGGTGCCGGACGGGCCTGGGCGTGTGGGGCCCGGTACGGGCGGGAGGCCCGTGTGTCCGTCGTCGGACGCCGGACCGTGGATGTGTGCGGCCCGGTACCCCGAACGCCCGACGGGCACCAAAGGAGCCCCACGCCTCGGCCTCACGCCCGCAGGGCGTAGAGGTCGGGGCCCGGGGCGGCGCCCCGGGCGTTCAGCCTCGCTCGGCCCCCACGCCCGCAGGGCGTAGGGGGAGTTCGCGGCGCAGGGGTACGGGGGCGGAGCTCCCGCAACAGGGCCTGGGGCATGCCCCACGCGGCGGAGCCGCACGTCGACACGGCCGGGAAGGGTCGGGAGGGGGAAGGCAGGCCGCAGCCGCCCCCGACGTGCCGGACGTCGCCCCGGGGCAGCCCCGGTCGGGCTCAGCTCATGCGCAGCGCGAGGAAGAAGTCCAGCTTGTCCTCCAGCCGGGACAGGTCCCGGCCGGTCAGCTGCTCGATCCGCCCCACCCGGTAGCGCAGCGTGTTCACATGCAGATGGAGCCGCGTCGCGCAGCGCGTCCACGAGCCGTCGCAGTCCAGGAACGCCTCCAGCGTCGGGATGAGCTCCGCCCTGTGCCGCCGGTCGTAGTCGCGCAGCGGGTCCAGGAGGCGGGCCGTGAAGGCGCGGCGGACGTCGTCGGGGACGAAGGGGAGCAGCAGGACGTGCGAGGCCAGCTCGTGGTGGCCGGCCGCGCACACCCGGCCCGGGCGGGCGGCGGCGACGCGGCGGGCGTGGCGGGCCTCCTCCAGGGCGCCGCGCAGGCCCTCCGCCGAGTGGACGGCGGCGCTGACGCCGAGGGTGAGGCGGCCGTCGCCGTCGAGTCCCGCGGAGAGGGGCTCGCGGACGGCGGTGAGCAGCGCGTCCGCGTGGAGCCCGGCGCTGCTGGTGCCGATGTCGGCCGCCGGCCCCTCGAGCAGGTCGGCAGGTGTCTCGGGGGCGCCGGGGACGGCGGCGGCCGCCACGGCGGGCAGCGGCACCAGCGCGATCGCCTCGTCCCCCGTGTGCGCGACGGCGATGCGGTCGGCCGACTCCGCGCCCGTCGTCGCCGGGTCGACCAGGATCTCCTCGAGCAGCGACTGGCTGACGGGGCCGGCCTCGATCGGGGCGCCGCCCTCCTGCCCCCACTCCACCCGCGCGACGACGACCTGCCAGTGCGGGGCGGTGCCGAGGCCGGGCAGCAGCACGGGCGCGGCGACCCGCAGCCGGGCGGCGATCTCGGCGGGCGCGGCGCCGCTCTGGACGAGTTCGAGGACTTCCTGGGCGAGCCGGCGGCGAACCGTACGCGCCGCCTCGCGCCGGTCGCGTTCGACGGCGATGAGCTGGGTGACGCCCTGGAGGAGATCGAGGCGTGCGGCGGGCCAGTCGGAGGCGTCGGCCTCGACGGCGAGCAGCCATTCGGACAGTACGGTCTCGCGGACGTCGCGCGCAGCGGGCGCGGCGCCCCGGCCGGTGTTGCGGATCGGGAAGAGCGAATACGTCGAGCCGGCGGCGGTCGCGCGGTGCGGGCCGCGTCGGCCGGTGCGCGTCGCGGCCAGGTGCTCACCGGCGAGCGCGGCGCTGACCCCGGCGGGGAGCGGGTCGCCCGCGCCTGCGATCTGGCGGCCGGTGGGGGAGAGGACCCAGGCGTGAAGGTCGAGGTCGGAGCCGAGGAGGTCCAGGACCACCTCGGGCCCGCCGCCCGCCGGTCCCGAGGTCATGAGCCGGCGGTGCCGGTCCACGACGGCGGCCAGGTCACCGGCCCGCTCGCCCGACACCTGCCGTACGACATGCTCGGTGATCGTTGCGAAAGCGACGGACTCGTTGACCGCGAAGAGCGGCAGCCGGTGCCGTACGCACGCCTCGACGAGGTCGTCCGGGACGTCCCCGAGCTCCGCTTCGCCGGCTGCGAGACCGGCGACCCCGGCACTTGCGAGAATACGTACAAAAGGCTCGGAGTCCTCGGCGGTGCGACGCCAGGCGAGACCGGTGAGGACCAGCTCACCGCCCGACAGATAGCGGCTCGGGTCCCTGAGGTCGGTCGTCATCACGCCACGGACGGTGCGGTCCAGCTCGTCGTCGCCGCCGAGCAGCCGCAGTCCCAGCGCGTCGGTTTCCAGCAGTGCGCGCAACCGCATCTCGTCGCCGCCGATCTGTCTCGTTGTCGCCGTGGACTCAAGTGAGGTTCGGGCCGTTGGTTTCAGGAGGAAAGCCGAGAGGTTACCGAGTCCCGCCTTTCGTTCGAATCTACAAGACGGCGGTGGCGACCAGCCAACTCCTTCATGTTTTCGGTGACTGCACCGGGCGAGGCGGTACTTGTGTACTTGGGCCACACCGCGTTGACAGGACATGAATATCCCGACGAGGGCCGGCCGTCCCCAGCCCCTGCGAACGACCGAATCACGTAGAAGAGAGCCACTCATGGACTTCCTTCGCCCCGCCAGCTGGGAGGAGGCGCTCGCCGCCAAGGCCGAGCACCCCACGGCTGCGCCCATTGCGGGTGGCACCGACATCATGGTCGAGATCAACTTCGATCACCGGCGGCCCGAGTACCTCCTGGACCTGAACCGCATCGTCGAGCTGCGCGAGTGGGAGGTCGGCGAGGAGAACGTCCGCCTGGGCGCCTCCGTCCCGTACACCCAGATCATGGAGAACCTCCGGGCGGAGCTTCCCGGCCTGGCGCTCGCCTCGCACACCGTCGCATCCCCGCAGATCCGCAACCGCGGCGGCGTCGGCGGCAACCTCGGCACCGCGTCCCCGGCCGGTGACGCGCACCCGGCCCTGCTGGCCGCGGGCGCCGAGGTCGAGGTCGAGTCGGTGCGTGGCGCGCGCTTCATCCCGATCGACGCGTTCTACACGGGCGTGAAGCGCAACGCGCTCGCCCCGGACGAGCTCATCAAGACGATCCACATCAAGAAGGCCGACGGCCCGCAGCAGTACTCGAAGGTCGGCACCCGCAACGCGATGGTCATCGCCGTGTGCGCCTTCGGCATCGCGCTGCACCCCGAGACCCGCACCGTGAAGACCGGCATCGGCTCCGCCGCGCCCACCCCGGTGCGCGCGACCGCCGCCGAGGAGTTCCTGAACGCCGCGCTCGAGGAGGGCGGCTTCTGGGACAGCGGCAAGATCATCACTCCCTCGATCGCCAAGCAGTTCGCGGAGCTCGCCTCCGCCGCCTGCAACCCGATCGACGACGTCCGTGGCACCGCCAAGTACCGCCGTCACGCGGTCGGCATCATGGCCCGCCGCACGCTCGGCTGGACCTGGGAGCAGTACCGCGGCACCGGCCGCACCCTTGAAGGAGCTGCATAACCATGCGCGTGAATTTCACGGTCAACGGCCGTAAGCAGGAAGCGGACGACGTCTGGGAGGGCGAGAGCCTCCTCTACGTACTGCGTGAGCGCCTGGGCCTGCCGGGCTCGAAGAACGCCTGTGAGCAGGGCGAGTGCGGTTCCTGCACGGTCCGCCTCGACGGTGTGCCGGTGTGTTCGTGCCTGGTCGCCGCCGGTCAGGTCGAGGGCCGCGAGGTCGTCACCGTCGAGGGCCTGGCGGACTTCGCCAAGCAGCGCGCCGAGCACGGCGGCGGATGGGGGCACCTCCCACGCCCGGAGGGCTGTGGGGGAGGCACGGGCGCCTGCGGCTCCTCCGGCACCTCCCTCCAGGACGCCCGGCACTGGTCCGCTCGCCCATCCGACAGGGTCAGCGACTCCCGGACCGGTGAGGGCACCGACCTCGCGCCGATCCAGCAGGCGTTCATCGACGCCGGCGCCGTCCAGTGCGGCTTCTGCACCCCGGGTCTGCTGGTCGCGGCCGACGAGCTGCTGGAGCGCAACGCGTCCCCGTCCGACGCGGACATCCGTGAGGCGCTCTCCGGCAACCTCTGCCGCTGCACCGGTTACGAGAAGATCCTCGACGCCGTCCGCCTCGCGGCCGCCCGTCAGGAACCTCAAGGGCATCAGGAAGCGACGGTCTGACCATGGCGCTGAATCCCCGAGTCGCCGCCGCTCCGGCGGGCACTCCCACGAAGGTCACCCAGGGATCGCAGACCAAGGGCGGCATCGGCGAGTCCACGCTCCGCCCCGACGGCACCCTCAAGGTCACCGGCGAGTTCGCGTACTCCTCGGACATGTGGCACGAGGACATGCTGTGGGGCCAGATCCTGCGCTCCACCGTCGCGCACGCCGAGATCGTGTCCATCGACACCTCCGAGGCCCTCGCCCAGGCCGGCGTCTACGCCGTGCTGACCTACGACGACCTGCCGACCGAGGTGAAGAACTACGGCCTGGAGATCCAGGACACCCCGGTCCTCGCCCACGGCGTCGTACGCCACCACGGGGAGCCGGTGGCCCTTGTCGCCGCCGACCACCCGGAGACCGCACGCCGCGCCGCCGCCAAGATCAGGGTCGAGTACAAGGAGCTGCCCGTCGTCACCGACGAGGCCTCCGCGACCGCGCCCGACGCGCCGGTCCTGCACCCCGGCCGCGACGACCACCACGCGGGCCACGTCCCGCACCCGAACATCGTCCACCGCCAGCCGATCGTCCGCGGCAACGCCGACGAGGCCGCCGGGCGAGCCGATGTGATCGTCACGGGCGAGTACACGTTCGGCATGCAGGACCAGGCCTTCCTCGGCCCGGAGTCCGGCCTCGCCGTGCCTGCCGAGGACGGCGGCGTCGACCTGTACGTGGCCACCCAGTGGCTGCACTCCGATCTCCGCCAGATCGCCCCGGTCCTCGGTCTGCCCGAGGAGAAGGTCCGCATGACGCTCTCCGGCGTCGGCGGCGCCTTCGGCGGCCGCGAGGACCTGTCGATGCAGATCCACGCCTGTCTGCTGGCGCTGCGCACCGGCAAGCCGGTCAAGATCGTCTACAACCGGTTCGAGTCCTTCTTCGGACACGTGCACCGCCACCCGGCGAAGCTCTGGTACGAGCACGGCGCCACCAAGGACGGCAAGCTCACGCACATGAAGTGCCGGATCGTCCTGGACGGCGGCGCATACGCGTCCGCGTCCCCGGCGGTCGTCGGCAACGCCTCCTCGCTCTCCGTCGGGCCGTACGTCGTGGACGACGTCGACATCGAGGCGATCGCGCTCTACACCAACAACCCGCCCTGCGGCGCCATGCGCGGCTTCGGCGCGGTCCAGGCGTGCTTCGCGTACGAGGCCCAGATGGACAAGCTCGCCAAGGAGCTGGGCATGGACCCGGTCGAGTTCCGGCAGCTCAACGCCATGGAGCAGGGCACGCTCCTGCCGACGGGGCAGCCGGTCGACTCCCCGGCCCCGGTCGCCGAGCTGCTGCGCCGCGTCAAGGCCATGCCCCTGCCGCCCGAGCAGCAGTGGGTGACCACCGAGGGCGCCGACGTGCGCGCGCTGCCCGGCGGTCTGTCCAACACCACCCACGGCGAGGGCGTCGTCCGCGGCATCGGCTACGCCGTCGGCATCAAGAACGTCGGCTTCTCCGAGGGCTTCGACGACTACTCCACCGCCAAGGTGCGGATGGAGGTGATCAACGGCGAGCCGGTCGCGACCGTGCACACCGCGATGGCGGAGGTCGGCCAGGGAGGTGTCACCGTCCACGCCCAGATCGCCCGCACGGAGCTGGGTGTCACGCAGGTGACCATCCACCCCGCCGACACGCAGGTCGGCTCCGCCGGCTCGACGTCCGCCTCCCGGCAGACCTACGTCACCGGCGGCGCCGTCAAGAACTCCTGCGAGCTCGTCCGCGAGAAGGTCCTGGAGCTCGGCCGCCGCAAGTTCGGTACGTACCACCCGGCCTGGGCCACCGCCGAGCTGCTGCTCGAAGGCGGCAAGGTCGTCACCGACGGCGGCGAGATCCTGGCCGACCTGGTGGACGTGCTGGAGAGCGAGGCCGTCGAGGTCGAGGCCGAGTGGCGGCACCGCCCGACCGAGGCCTTCGACCTGCGCACCGGCCAGGGCAACGGCCACGTCCAGTACTCGTTCGCCGCGCATCGCGCGGTCGTCGAGGTGGACACCGAGCTCGGCCTGGTGAAGGTCATCGAGCTGGCCTGCGCCCAGGACGTCGGCAAGGCGCTCAACCCGCTGTCGGTCGTCGGCCAGATCCAGGGCGGCACCACGCAGGGCCTGGGCGTGGCGGTCATGGAGGAGATCATCGTCGACCCCAAGACCGCGAAGGTGCGCAACCCCTCCTTCACGGACTACCTCATCCCCACGATCCTCGACACGCCGACCATCCCGGTCGACGTGCTCGAACTCGCCGACGACCAAGCCCCGTACGGGCTCCGTGGCATCGGCGAGGCCCCGACCCTGTCGTCCACGCCGGCCGTCCTCGCGGCGATCCGGAACGCGACCGGTCTGGAGCTCAACAGGACGCCGGTACGCCCCGAGCACCTCACGGGGACCTGACCGGCTCGCCCACCTCTCCGGACGGTGCGTCCCTCCCCGGAACGTCGGAGTCCAGGCCCGCACCGTCCGAAGGAACCCCGTACCGCACCGCTCGCGGCCACGGGACCACCTCGCAGTACCAGCAGTACCAGCAGTACCCGCAGTACGAGCACCATCAGCAGTAACCCGTAGGAGCAGTCGTTCGTCTCGGGCCGTCCCCCGGGTCGTGCAGCCCACGCAAGATCCCAAATCCCGCAGCTTGTCCGACACTTCCACGTCTTATGCGGGTGCCCCTGTGAACCTTGGGAGTAGGCACCATGACCCAGTCGTCAGTGGAGCCGAGGACCGCCGCGGAGGACGCGGGCCCCGGCTCGCACGTCCCCGCCGGTAGGTCTTGGCTCGACCGGTACTTTCACATATCCGAACGAGGATCGACGGTCGCGCGCGAGGTGCGCGGCGGCATCACCACCTTCATGGCGATGGCGTACATCCTCCTGCTCAACCCACTGATCCTCAATGGCAAGGACGTTGCGGGCAACGTCCTCGGCCAGCCGGGACTCATCACTGCGACTGCCTTCGCGGCCGCGGCGACCACCCTGCTGATGGGCTTCGTCGGCAAGGTTCCGCTCGCCCTCGCGGCCGGTCTGAGCGTGTCCGGCGTTCTCGCCTCGCAAGTAGTGCCCCAGATGACCTGGCCGCAGGCCATGGCCATGTGCGTCCTGTACGGCCTGGTGATCTGCCTCCTGGTGGTCACCGGTCTCCGTGAACTGATCATGAACGCGATCCCGCTCGCGCTGAAGCACGGCATCACCATGGGCATCGGCCTGTTCATCGCCCTGATCGGCCTGGTCAAGTCGGGCTTCGTCGGCAGGGGTCCGGAGTTCGGCCCGCCCGTCACCCTCGGCGTGGGCGGCGAACTGGCAGGCTGGCCCGTCCTGATCTTCTGCTTCACCCTGCTGCTGATCTTCATGCTGCAGGCCCGCGCCATCCCCGGGGCGATCCTCGTCGGCATCGTCGCCGGCACGCTCGTCGCCGTCGTCGTCCACAACGTGGCAGGTCTCGACGCCAAGGCGTGGAACATGGCCCCGCCGGAGCTGACCGGCGGCGCGGTCTCCATGCCCGACTTCTCGCTCTTCGGCCAGGTCGAGTTCGGCGGCTGGGGTGACGTCGGCGCGATGACCGTCGGCTTCATCGTCTTCACGCTCGTGCTGGCCGGCTTCTTCGACGCCATGGCCACCATCATCGGCGTGGGCACCGAGGCCAATCTCACCGACGAGCGGGGCCGGATGCCCGGCCTGTCCAAGGCCCTGTTCATCGACGGTGCGGGCGGTGCGATCGGCGGTGTCTCGGGCGGCTCCGGCCAGACCGTGTTCGTCGAGTCGGCCACCGGCGTCGGCGAGGGTGCCAGGACCGGGCTCGCCTCGGTCGTCACCGGCCTGTTCTTCGCCGCCTGTCTGTTCTTCACCCCGCTCACCGCGATCGTGCCGCCCCAGGTCGCCTCCGCGGCCCTGGTCGTCATCGGCGCGATGATGATGCAGAACGCCAAGCACGTGGACTGGAGCGACCGCTCGGTCGCCATCCCGGTCTTCCTCACCGTCGTGCTGATGCCGTTCACCTACAGCATCACCGCGGGTGTGGCCGCCGGTGTCATCTCGTACGTTGCCATCAAGGTCGCCCAGGGCAAGGCCCGTGAGGTGGGCGGCTTCATGTGGGGCCTGACCGCGATCTTCGTCGTGTTCTTCGCCCTCCACCCCATCGAAGGGTGGCTGGGGGTCCACTGACCCCCGAGCGCCCTCCACGTATCCGCAGACCCCCTGAGGAGACCGACATGCTGGACATCGCCGACGAGCTGCACCGGTGGGTCGAGCAGGGACGCCACTTCGCCGTGGCCACCGTGGTGGCGGTCGGCGGCAGCGCGCCCCGCCGGCCCGGTGCCGCACTCGCCGTCGACAGCGACGGCACGGCGATCGGGTCGGTCTCCGGAGGCTGCGTGGAGGGCGCCGTGTACGACCTGTGCCGACAGGCGCTCGAGGACGGCGCAACCGTTCTCGAGCGCTTCGGGTACAGCGACGAGGACGCCTTCGCGGTCGGCCTGACCTGCGGTGGGATCATCGACATCCTCGTCACCCCGGTACGCGCGGACTCTCCCGCGAGGGAGACGTTCGCGGCCTCGCTGGCCGCCGCCGCGCGAGGGGAGGCGGCGGCGGTCGCGCGGATCACCGACGGTCCGGCCGAACTGCTGGGGCGTGCCCTCCTCGTCCGCACGGACGGTTCCTACGAAGGCGGCCTGGGCGGGCACCCCGAACTGGACCGCACCGCGGCGGGTGAGGCCCGCGCCCTCCTGGACGCCGGCCGGACCGGCACCGTCGGGATCGGTGCGGACGGCTCGCGCTGCGGGCGGCCGCTCACCCTGCTCGTCGAATCGAGCGTGCCCGCCCCCCGGATGATCGTGTTCGGTGCCGTCGACTTCGCGTCGGCGCTGGTGCGGGTGGGCAAGTTCCTCGGCTACCACGTGACCGTGTGCGACGCGCGGCCCGTGTTCGCGACGAGGCCGCGCTTCCCCGAGGCGGACGAGATCGTCGTCCGGTGGCCGCACGAGTACCTCGCGTCGACGGACGTCGACGGCCGTACGGTGCTGTGCGTCCTCACCCATGACGCCAAGTTCGACGTGCCCCTGCTGGAGCTGGCGCTGAGGCTTCCCGTCGCGTACGTCGGCGCGATGGGCTCCCGTCGCACCCATGAGGACCGCAACAGGCGGCTGCGCGAGGTCGGTGTCACCGAGCTCGAGCTCGCCCGGCTCCGCTCGCCGATCGGCCTCGACCTCGGCGCCCGGACGCCCGAGGAGACGGCCCTGTCGATCGCCGCGGAGATCGTGGCCGACCGGCGCGGTGGCAGCGGGGTCTCGCTGACCGGTGCGCACACTCCGATCCACCACGACGGGCCACCCGCCCCGGCGCAGGTCATCGGGTCCGTCGCCTGACGCTCTCCCGCAGCCGAGGTTCTCTTCCGGCTCCTCATATCGGGCGCATAAAAGGGGCGAAAGTTAGAATCGTGGCATGGGAGAGCGTCCCGTCGCGCCGAACGCGCCCCAGCTCGTCCTCTGGACCGACGGGGGCTCCTTGCTGATGAGCCCTGGTCGGGAGTACCACGTCGGACGCGACCCCACGAGCGAGATCGTGCTGGACGACGCACGGGTGTCCTGGCACCACGCCGTGCTGCGCACCGAGGGAGGGCACTGGACCGTCCAGGACGTGAACAGCACCAACGGCACCTACGCCGACGGCCATCGCATCAACGAGTGGGACGTGGGGCCCGGCAGCGTCCTGCGGTTCGGCAACCCGGCCGACGGGCCACGGGCCGTGATCAACAGGGTGTCCGAGGCCGAGCCCAAGCCCGCGCCTCCCCCGCCGCCCCCGCCTCCTGCGTCGCGTCCCGCCCCACCCGCGTCCCCGACGCCTCGTGCGCATCCCGCCCCTCCCGCGCCTGGCCGCCCCGCCGAGCCCGCTCGCGCCGCAACCCCGCCGGACGGGCACCCTGCCGTGCACCCGTCCGCCGTCTCCCTGCCCTCCGCCACGCACACCTTCAAGCAGCCCACGACCGTCCGCCCGCTGCTCACCCGCACCGTGCGGATCGGCCGTGCCAGGGACAACGACCTCGTCATCGACGATCTGATCGTCTCCCGCCGGCACGCGGAACTGCGGGCGCACCGGGACGGCACGTACGAGATCGTCGACCTCGGCAGCCACAACGGGACCTACCTCAACGGCCGGGCCGTCGCCCGCGCCCCGGTGACCGAGAACGACATCATCGGCATGGGCCACTCCACCTTCTGCCTCATCGGCGACGAACTGCAGGAGTTCGTCGACTCCGGCGAGATCTCGCTCGACGTGCAGAACCTCGCCGTCGCCGTGGACGGCGGCCGCAAGGTCCTTCTCGACGGTGTGTCCTTCCCCGTCGCCGAGAAGAGCCTGCTCGCCGTCGTCGGGCCGAGCGGCGCGGGGAAGTCCACGCTGCTCAACGCGCTCACCGGACTGCGTCCCGCCGATCACGGCGCCGTCCTCTACGACGGCCGCGACCTCTACCGCGACTACGCCGAGCTGCGCCGGCGCATCGGACTCGTTCCGCAGGACGACATCCTGCACCTCCAGCTCACCGTGCGCAGGGCCCTGCAGTACGCGGCCGAACTGCGTTTCCCCGGGGACAGCGCGCCCGAGGAACGCGACGAGCGGGTCGAGGAGGTCATCGGGGAACTCGGCCTGGAGCAGCGCGCGGACCAGCCCATCCACACCCTCTCCGGCGGCCAGCGCAAACGCGTCAGCGTCGCCCTGGAGCTGCTGACGAAACCGTCGCTGCTGTTCCTCGACGAGCCGACATCGGGACTCGACCCCGGCATGGACCGCTCGGTCATGCACCGGCTGCGCGGGCTCGCCGACGACGGGCGCACCGTCATCGTCGTCACCCACAGCGTGCTCAGCCTGGACGTCTGCGACCGGCTGCTCGTCCTCGCGCCCGGGGGCCGCATCGCCTACTACGGGCCGCCCGACGAGGCCCTCACGTTCTTCGGTTTCGATCACTGGCCCGAGGCCTTCGAGGCGTTCGAGAACGACCGTGACCGCGACTGGGCGGGGGAGTACCGGGCATCCCCGTACCACCGCCAGTACATCGCCGTCGGCAGCCCGCAGCCCCGGCTCGACGAGGACCGGCATCCCGCGGACTTCACGCCGCCGCCCAAGTCGCAGAGCTGGTTCGACCAGTTGAGCACGCTCGTACGGCGCTACGCGGCCGTGCTGAGCGCCGACCGCACCTTCATCATCATCATGATCGCGCTGCCGATCGGGATGGGCCTCATGGCCCGGGGCCTGGCCGGCAGCAGATTCACCGAGGAGACGGCGCTGGACGCCCTGCTCGTCCTGTGCGTGGGCGCGGTCCTGACCGGCGCGGCGAACGCGGTGCGCGAGCTCGTCAAGGAACGCGTCATCTACCGGCGGGAGCGCGCCGTCGGACTCTCCAGATCCGCGTATCTGATGTCGAAGGTCGTGGTCCTGGGCACGATCACCATCGCCCAGGCCGTCGTGCTCACCCTCGTCGGACTGTTCGGGGTCGACCTCAACGCCCCCGGTGGCCAGGGCAACCTGATGCCGCCGCTCCTCGAGATCACCGTGGCCGTCGCGCTGCTGTCGTTCACGGCGATGATGCTCGGCCTCGTCATCTCCGCACTGGTCCCCAAGGAGGAGGTCACCATGCCGCTGCTGGTCCTCCTCACCATGGTCCAGATCGTCTTCTGCGGTGCCCTGCTGAAGCTGAACGGCGTCGCGGGACTGGAGCAGTTCGCGTGGCTGGTGCCGGCCCGGTGGGGCTTCGCGGCCATGGCCGGGTCGGTCGACATCGCCCGGATCGTGCCGACGCCGGACACCGACGATCCGCTGTTCGGGCACTCCGCCGGGCTGTGGCTGCAGAACATGGGCGTGATGGTGCTGTTCTGCGTCGTCCTCCTGGGCGTCGTCGCACGGCTGCTGCGGCGCCATGAACCCGCGGTCATGCGGAAGTAGAGGGTGGTGGCGACATGACCGACTCCGCTTCCGTGTCCGGGTTCCGGCCCACGCATGTCGTCCCCGGCGACGGGATGCAGACCTGGGAGTCGCCCGACGCGAGCCGTCCCAGCGCGCCGCTCGACGCCTATCTGCCGGTCCAGGTCGTCGACCGGCGCGGCGACTGGGGCCGGGTGCTCTGCGCCAACGGCTGGTCGGCCTGGGTCGACGGCCGGCTGCTCGTCCCCGTGGCGCAGGACCCGCCGAGCGCCGGCCGGCCGCTCGACCGCGCGGTGGACCCGCGCCCGCTGCTCGCCCGTGCGGAGGAGGCGCTCAGCCAGTACCGGCGAGCGGCGGAGTCCCTCGCCGGGGGCGGGTCGGACGGGGAGACGTTCCGCCGGAGCACCCAGGGGGTGCGGGTGGGGGTGGTCGTGGACGGGGAGTCGGTGTGGTTGTACGACGGTGAGCAGGAGCGGTGGATGTACTGCGACGGCACCCGGCTGTCCACGTTCGCGTCGGACTCCCCGCCCCGGGGCACGCCCAAGCCCTCCGATACCGCAGCGGACGGCTTGCCCACACCCGCGCCCCCCACGCGCAGCGTCCCCCTGGACGGCTCGGACCCGCAGGCCTCCCCGCCTCCGCCGCAGTCCTCGTCCCCGACCCAGGACACGGCGGGCCGGCGCGGCGGCGGGTGACCGTGCGGGTGCCCGCGTCTGCGGCGGGGCCGTACGGTCAGGGTGGGTTCGCGTGTCCGTCCCCCATTGCAGGACGGGCTCGGGTTGGCCACCGGTACCGGACGCGTGGGCCCGCGCGTCCGTCTTCAAGGGCCAATCGGGCTTCGACGGGGAGGCGCCTCGTGCCTACGGGCGGTCCGGTGGGGCCGGGACCTTGCCGCGGCGGCGGACCGGGGCGGCGAGGAGCGAGCCGAGCAGGCCGGCGACCAGGCCCCAGGCCAGCCCGATACCGACCGCCCCCCAGAGCCGCGGATCCAGCGCGACCTCCCCGCCGAGACCCTCGACCTCGCCGATGCCGATCAGCGACAGCCCGTACCGTGCGGTGACCCGGACGAGGAGGCAGACGACCAGCGTGGTGAGAGCCAGCGCGATGCCCATGTGCAGGGCGTGCTCCCAGGGCCGCATCCGGGCCGGGGACCGCACGGCCATCAGGAAGGCCGCACCGAGCACCAGCACCACCGCTGCCACCAGCAGCCACCATGCACGGCCGTCGCGCTCGGAGAGCGTGGCGAGGTTGAGCGTCCCGCCCTCCGGCGTACGCAGCACCTCGTCCAGCACCTGCGGCATCGGCAACCCGAACGGCCCCTGCACCTTGCCGTCCCACGACGCGCCGAGGCCCAGCGTGAGCGCGAGCCACATCAGGTTCGGCAGTCCGAGCAGGATCACCGCGAAGGTTCGGGCGGCGTGCCCCTGTGTCGCGGCGACGACCAGACCGATGCACAGGCCGAGAACGGCGTACGCGAGCAGCAGCGCCACCATCGCGAACGCCGCCGGGCGCACCGACTCCTGGAAACGCACCAGCCGGGTGGGCAGCGGCGCCCGACGCGACACCAGGAGCGCCACCGCGATCACACCGATCAGCCACAGCAGGCCGTACAGGATCGTGAGCCCCACGTCCGCCGCGAAGCCGACCTGCGGCCTGGCGTCGAGGAGGTCGCCGATGTCACCGATCAGCGAGTCCTCGCCGAGCGAGATCTGGAAGCTCTGCCGCGCGAACGCGGCCAGGCCCGCGAGCGCCGCCAGCCACAGCAACGCCAGCCGGGCGAAGCGGCCCAGCAGCTCGCCGGTCCCCGCGACGGCACGGTGCCGCAGCGGACGCAGGAACAGCTCGGCGGTCACCAGCGCGCCGGCGAGGCCGACGGACAGGGGCACGACGGTCAGCTCCGCCTGCGACTCGGCGATGACCCCCGCGTCGCCGGACAGCCCGACGGAGCCACCCGCCGCCATGACGACGACGGCGGCGACGACGCGCGGGAACGCGCTCTCGGGGAGATCGGTGCCGCCCGCCGCCCACAGCCCGAGGGCCGCCACGACGATCATGGTGACCAGACCCGCGACAACCGCCACCAGCGCGTCGGCCCAGTCGCGGACGGCGCGCGCGGCGCCGCTCCGGGCGGTGGATCCCCGCCGGTTCACGCTGCCGCGGTGCTCGCTCACGCTGTCACCGTAAGCAGGGCCGACGGGCCTGCGCGCGCCCGGCGGGTCCGACCGCGTCGGCTTGCGGGCCGTACGGAGCAGGGGCACACAATTGGGGCAAGGGGAACAGGAGTGAGGAAGCGAGCTCCGCTGCCTGGAAGAAGCGCCCGTGAGCGACCAGCCGCCGTCAGGCCGACCGACAGGACCTCCTTCGGGCCCGCTGTCAGGCCCGGAGCCGGCGCCACCTTCCTCACCGCCCGGACCGCCCAGCGGGCCGACCAGCGGTGGCGGCGGACCGTCTCGCGGAGGCGCGGGCGGCGCGGGAGGTCCCGGCGGCCCCGGCGGCCCCGGTGGAGCGGGAGGGACAGGGGAGCAGGGAGGCGATGGCGGACCCGGCGGCCCCGGCGGCGGTGCGGGGGGCCGCGGCGAGCCGTGGTACCGGTCCTTCCCCAAGATCGCCGCTGTCACGGCCCTCGTCGTCGCGGCGGTCGTCATCTCCGTCGTCCTCACCCGCCCCGGAGGCGGCCCCGCCGGCGCTCGTGACGAGCTCGTCCTCCAGGCCGCGGACGCCACCGGCCGCGACCCCTTCACCGAGTCCACGGCCGGTGGCACCGCCGAGGAACCGCCCGCCGCCGTCCCCACCACGGCGCCCCCCACGTCGCAGACCGAGGGCAACGTGCGGGACGTGGACGGCGCGACACCCGGTCTGTACGGCGGCACGCGCAACGCCGCCAGCTGCGACATCGAGAAGCAGATCGGGTTCCTCACCGCCGATCCGGCGAAGAACCGTGCCTTTGCCGGGGTCCTGCGCATCGAGCCGTCCGCCGTCCCGGCCCATCTGCGTTCCCTGACGGCTGTGCAACTGCGCGTGGACACATGGGTCACCAACCACGGCTACAAGGACGGTGCCGCGACCGGCTACCAGGCTGTGCTGCAGGCCGGCACGGCCGTGCTCGTCGACGGCCGCGGAGTGCCGCAGGTGCGCTGCGCCTGCGGCAATCCGCTGACACCACCCGACGTGTCCCGGAGCACGTTCAAGCGGACCGGTGACAGCTGGGAGGGATTCGAGCAGTCCAACGTCGTGATCGTCCGGCCCGCGCCCCAGGTCGTCGCCGACTTCGTCGTGTACGACCCCAGGGAGAACACCTACTTCTCCCGCGGCCGCGGCGACACGGGCGGCCACGACAAGCCCGTACCGCCACCCGATCATCCCCTGACACCGACCCATGTCCCGACCCCGCCGGGGAACGCCCGCCCCGACAACTCCAAGGACGAGGACTCGCCGAAGACCGGGAGCTGTCCTCCGGGCGAGGGCGACGCCGGCTGCCCGCCCACGCCGCCGTCGTCCAGGAGCGAGGGCCCGAAGAACCCGTCGCCCAAGGACCCGTCGGCGAAGAGCGAGGCCCCGAAGAGCAAGGCTCCGGAAAGCAAGCCCCCGAAGAACGAGCCTCCGAAGAGCGAGGCCCCGGAGAGCAAGCCCCCGAAGACCCCGCCGGCGGAGCCCCGGACCGACGAGACGGCCCCGAACGAGCCTCCCCCGGCAGAGCCCCCGCCCGACCTTCCGATTCCGCCCATCCCGGGCCGGACCGCGTCGAAGGAGCAACCGCCGCCGCAGTCGCTCGCCCCCGAGTCCCGGCGCGCGCCCGTGCACCCGCAGACGTGGTCGGCGCATCGGTTGTCGTCTGCCTCCGGTGCGCTGTCGGGACCGAACCCCTGACGCCGGAGTCCCCTGGTGTCGTCGTGGAGCCGTATGCACCCAAGGGCGGGAGGAGGTGAGCGCGACATGACCGACAGGCCCCCGTTCGCATCCGCACCCCGGCCATTTCCCGGGGGTGAGGGCCGCCGGCCCGTGCTTTCGCTCGCCCTGGCCGGGATGATGGACGAGGTCGACGCCCACTCCGGTGCCGTCTATCTCATGGCCCCCGACGGCAAGGCGCTGGAGATGGCCGTGATGGCCGGGCTCCCGCGGGCGTTCGCCGCGCCCTGGGAGCGCGTCGGCGTCGCCGCCCCGATCCCCGTCGCCGACGCGGTGCGCGAACGGCGGCTCGTCTGGGTGGGTGGCGAGCAGGAGATGGCCGCCCGCTATCCGCGGATCGCGGTGGTGCTGCCCTATCCGTTCGCGCTCGCCGCCCTGCCCGTCGCCACCGCCGACAGCGTGTACGGGGCCGTGTTCGTGACCTGGCCCGGCTCCCATCCGCCGGAACTCTCCGAGCACGAACGCGAATACCTCACCGCGGCCTGCGGGCGGCTCGCGTCCCACCTGGAACAGGCCGTCGAACAGGGCCGGCCCGTCCGCGCCGAGCCCGATCTGCTCGGCGACTCCACCCTGACCGGCGCGTCGAGCGCGTCCGACGCGGTGCAGATGGTGAACCGTGTGCCCGAGGGGCTCTGCTCGCTCGACCTGAACGGCCGGATCACCTTCGTGAACTCCGCCGCGGCCGCACTCGTGGGTCTCGACCGTCACGGGATGGTCGGCCGGCCGCTGTGGACCGTGCTGCCCTGGCTGCACGATCCCGTCTACGAGGACCGCTATCGTGCCGCCCTGATCAGTCAGCAACCCACCACGTTCGTGGCGCTGCGCCCACCGCGCGACTGGCTCTCCTTCCAACTGCTGCCGAGCACCAGCGGTGTCACCGTGCGCATCGATCCGGCCCGTACGAGGCGCCGCGCCGAGCAGGAGGCCCGCGAGGCCGCGCCCGAGCGGCTCATCGTCATCTCCCACGTCCTGAGCCTGGCCGCCGGACTGACCGAGGCCGTCGGCGTCGAGGACGTGATCGAGCTGGTCGAGGACGAGTTCATGCCCGCCGTCGGCTGCCAGGCGCTGGTGATGCTCGGATCGGAGTCCGGCCGGCTGAACGTGCTCGGGCACCGGGGCTACGCCGATCCGCACATCGTCGAGCGGTTCCACGGAATGCCTCTGACCGCGCAGACACCGGGCGTGCGGGCGCTGGTCACCGGTGTGCCGTCGTTCTTCGAGTCCCGCCAGGAGCTCGAACAGGTCTATCCCGTCCGCCACGCCACCCCCGACGGCATGGCCGCCTGGGCCTATCTGCCGCTCATCGCCTCCGGCCGCCCGGTGGGCACCTGCGTCCTCGGCTACGCGGAGCAGCACCGCTTCTCGCCGGACGACCGCTCGATGCTCACCAGCCTCGGCAGTCTCATCGCCCAGGCCCTGGAGCGGGCACGGCTCTACGACGCCAAGCACCGACTGGCCCATGGGCTGCAGGCCGCCCTGCTGCCGCACTCCCTGCCGCAGCTGCCGGGCCTGGAGCGCGCGGCCCGTTATCTGCCCGCCACCCGGGGCATGGACATCGGCGGCGACTTCTACGACCTGATGGCCGGCGACGGTGTCGCGGCGGGTGCCGTCATCGGTGACGTACAGGGCCACAACGTGACCGCTGCCGGGCTGATGGGGCAGGTCCGCACGGCGGTCCGCGCGTTCACAGCGGTCGGACAGTCCCCCGGCGAGGTCATGACCGGCACCAACCAGCTGCTGTTCGACCTCGACGCCGAGCTCTTCGTCAGCTGTGTGTACGTCCAGCTCGACCTGATGGGCCACCGGGCCCTGGTCGCGCGCGCCGGGCACCCGCACCCGCTGCTCCGCGAGCCCGACGGCTCCGTCCACGTGCTCGACATCCTGGGCGGGCCTCTCCTCGGCGTCGACCCGACGTCCCGGTACCCCACCGCGCCGGTGTCCCTGCTGCCCGGATCCGTGCTCGCCCTCTACACCGACGGACTCGTCGAGGCGCCCGGGACCGACCTGGACGAGGCCCTGGCCGACCTCGGCGCGCACCTCGCGGCGATCGGCGACCGTCCGCTCGAGGAGGTCGCCGACAGTCTCGTCCGGCACACCCATCAGGCCCATGAACGAGCCGACGACGTGGCGCTGTTGCTGCTGCGGCCCCACTGATCCGGGCCTGCCGTCGGGGCCGGCGTTGTCGCACCGCGAGGGTGGGAGCCCGTCAGGGGCCGAGGAAGGAGTGGAAGACCCCCTGCGGGTCGTACTGCGCTCGCACGGTCTGCAGCCGTTGCCAGTCGTCGGCGTGAACGAGCGCTCGGCGCGGGCGGGGTGGGCGGTGAGGTCGGTCTCGGCGATGCAGTGCCCCGTCCCGAGCGGCTCCACGGAGCTCATCGCCTCGCACAGCCATCGCATGTCGAGGCCGTCCGCCGCAGGGTCGTCCCAGAAGGCGGATCACCCCGGTTCCGGACGACCACCTCGCCGACCCCTGGGTGCAGCACATCTGGACCTACGAGCCGCCGCGCATCCCGCCGGGCAGTCAGGTCCTCCAGCAGGTGCTGGCTCAGGTCGCCGAGGCGCGCCGGACCGGCGTAGCTGTCGCCGAGCACCGAGAAGGCCATGTCGCGCAGCAGCTCCTCGTTGTGCGACGCGGGAGCAAAGGGCGCCAGGACGAGGGACTTGTCGGAGGGGGCGTTCTCGACGGCCCCGCCGAGACCGGAAAGCCGTGCGGCGAAGTCCGTGTCCGACCACTGGGTGTCGGCCGCGTAGCGGTGCCGGCCGGGCCGGAGGGCGGCGGAGGTCCGGCTTCTTGCCGGATCCCGTCCATGCCGGATCCCGTGCCTGTTTCCGTCCACGCCACGGCCGGCCCTAATGCAGAGGGCGCTCCAGCAAGGGCTGTTCCTCGGCCTTGGTGCGCCGGCGGATGCGCGCCGCGAGCAGGGCCACATCGTCCTCCGCCTTGTCCGCGCCCAGTTCCCTGACCACCGCGTCCACCAGCTCATCCACCGGTGTGGCGCACGGCAGCCGGACGCGGGTCAGCCGCGCCAGCGACTCGTCGATGTCCTCGTCGCGCCGCTCGACCAGTCCGTCCGTGAACAGCAGCAGCGTGTCGTCCGGGGTGAGTTGACGGGTGACGAGTTCGTACCCGCCGACGCCCGTGCCCAGCGGAGGTCCCGCGGGTACGTCGATCAGCTCGGCGGTCCCGCCCTGGGTGAACACGACGGGCGGCAGATGTCCGGCACTGGAGAACGACGCGAGCATCCTGGCCGGGTCCACGCGCGCCAGCAGACACGTCGCGGGCCGGGCGCTGGTGTCGGCGATGGCGATGTCGAGCTGCCGCAGCACCCGGTGCGGCGGGAGATCGGCGGCGGCGACGTCGCGCAGCATCGCGCGGTAGGTGTTCATCTCGACGGCAGCCTCGACGCCGTGGCCCATCACGTCGCCCATGACGAGAAGCGTCCGCCCGTAGTGGAGGCGTACCGTCTCGAACCAGTCCCCGCCCACCAGATTGCTCGTGCCGACCGGCAGATAGCGGGTGGCGAACTGCAGATTGGGGTGCGGCTTGCCGGGCTCCATCAGCAGGGCGCGCTGGAGCTCGACCGCGGTCCGCTGCTCCGCGGCGAACTGACGGGCGTGTGCGATGCCGATGGCGGCCCGGCGTGCGGCGTGCAGGGCGATGAGGATGTCGTTCCTGCCGAACGCCGAGCGTGTACGGGCCAGTCGGACCACCCCCACGGCCTCGCAGCCGGCTTCCGAGATCGGCACGGCGAGCACCGCGGCGCGGGCCCCCACGCTGTGTTCGGTGGCCGGCATGCCGGAGGCGACGGCCTTCGCGGCCGCCGACTGCGCGGGGTGGCCACCGCCACTGTCCTGCTCCGCGTCGTCCAGGAGCGCCCCGGCGCCCGCCGTGGCGGCGCGGACCATCCTGGCCGGACCGGGGTCCGTCACCAGCGAGCCCTTCGGCGGCGGAGCGGGGAGTACGTCGACGGCCGCCGCGTCCGCGATCCAGGAACTCAGGAAGTCCGCCAGCTCCCGGCAGGTGGCGCCCTCGTCGAGGGAGGACCCGATCCGCTCGACGGCATCGTCGGCGGCGGCGATGCGGGCCCGGGCCAGCTCCAGCTCTTCGTACAGTTCGGGGGCGGGGGTCTCTACCACGATGCACAGGACGCCGGTCACCGTCCCCCGGTTCTCCAGCCGGACGCAGGCCGTGTGGCAGCTGCTTCGGGGGCCCGAGACCCGGGCCCGGGGGATCCCGTCGTCGAGCACCCCGGCCAGCAGGTCGGCCGGGCCGAGGTACTGCTCCGCGGACACGCCGGGGGACCGGCCCGCGACCTGCTCCGACGGCTCCCCGGCCATCCGGCAGTAGGCGGGGTTGGCGAAGAGGTAGCGGAGATCCGTCCCGAGAACGGCGATGCCGGCCGTGGCGTCCCGCAGAACCTCCTCCAGCGCCCAGGGAGCGGCGCCGTCGGCTTCGGACGTGCGGCGCCCGCCACGGGCCTGGAACCAGTCCGGAGGCTCGGTTGCCACACGATCACCTCCTCCCCTCACGGGGCGGTGACCCCAGCTTGCTGCACAGCCTCACTGCTCGCATCACCTGAGGGAAACGCACTCCTCCGTGGTGCCGGGGCGTACCCCGGCAGGGTATCCGTGAAGCCCTTGCGACCCGCGATGCGCGCACGTCAGGGGTGAGAGGACGGGCCACCGCGGGCGCACCGCACGGCGCCGGTCACGACGGCCGGACGGCAGCTCGGTGACCAGGGTGGGCCGGCGTCAGCGCGAGCACGGCCTGGTCGTCGTCGTCGTTGTCCACCGCATCCGCCGTCCAGCGCTTCGTGTCCGACCGCAGGAACGCCACGATCGCCTCCGGGTCCGGCGACCGCGCACCGCCGAAGCGTTCCGCGAGCCGCTCCACGACCGGGTAGAAGGCGCCGGCCGCGTCGCGGGCCTCGCTCACGCCGTCCGTGTGGACGACCAGCACCTCGCCCGGACCGAGCGGGTGCACCGTGGTCTCCGCGGACCCGGGGGACAGCCCGCCGAGCCCCAGCGGGAGGCCCGGCGCGGTGGCCAGACGCCGCGTGCCCCGCGGGCCGACCACGACCGGGGCCGGGTGGCCGCGGTCCACGACCCGGACCTCGCCGCCCGAGGCCGGGAACTCCAGCACCAGCGCGGTCACGAACAGCTCGGGGTCGCCGTTCTCCCCCCACGGGCTGTTGCGGGCGATGCTGAGCTCCAGGCGCTCGGCGAGACTGCTGAGGCTCGGCCATTCGTGGGCGGACACCCGGAAACTGCCGAGGACGGCGGCGACCGTCTGGACCGCGTCCATGCCCTTGCCGCGTACGTCACCGATGATCACCCGCACCCCGAAGGGGGTCGTGCACACGTCGTACAGATCCCCGCCGACGAGCGTGCCTCCCTCACCGGCCGAGTAGAACCCGGCGGCCCGCAGGGGACCGAGGCTGCGCGGCACCGGGCGCAGCAGGGTCCTCTGCATCGCCTCGGCCACCGAGTTCGCGCGGATCAGATGCTGCGTCGTGCGCTCGCGCTGCCGGGCGAGGGCCATGCTCGCCGTCCCGATGACCAGTGTGGAGACGTACAGGGCCACATGGTGCTGCTCGGCGAAGTGACCGGGGCGGAAGGACGCCATCAGCATCTGCAGCCCCAGGCAGCCGGCGGTCGCCAGCGCCGTGCCCCGTGGCCCGCGTGTGGCGGCGGTGAGCGGAGGTACGCCGATGAGCAGGAAACTCACGGGCTCCCGCCCGCGGACGGCGAGCTCCCCGACCACATCGAGCAGCACTGCGAGGAACGGCAGCCACCAGACCCATCCCCGGCGCAGGGACAAGGACCCCCGGTCCCGGGGAGGACTCCCGTCAGGCATGAGGCCAGGCATAAGGCGCACCCTAGGAGCCGGGGCCGCCGCGGACGATCACGGCGTGCGCCGTGTCGTGGACCGAGTCCTCGATCCGGGCGAGCTGGGCGGAAAGACTGCGCAGCCACATCTCGAGGTCGATCAGCACCGGCAGCGGCGGGGCGTCCGCCCGTACCGCCCGCGGCGGATCGGGTGCCCGTGGGCTCGGTGCGTCCTCGGTGACGAGCACGGCGATCCGCTCGGTGGTAGCGGCCAGGCGGTCGGCCGTCGTACGGGCCCAGTCGGCGGCGTCCCGCGGGACCGTGACCACGGGCGGAGCGAAGCAGGGAAGCCAGTGGGTGCCGAGGAGAACCTGGTTCGCGGCGATGAGCACGGCATGCCAGTCCGCGAGGGCGGCGGCCCGGTCGCGGCCCGGTTCGCTCCGGTACTGGTCGTACGCGGTCTCCGCGAGCCGCAGGCGGTGCAGGGTGGGCCACGTGGACGGCGGCGGGGGCCTGGTGCCCGACGCGTCGCCCAGCAGCACACCGACCGTCCCCGTGATCAGCGGGCCGCAGGAGCGGAGCAGGGCGGCCATGGTTCTGCGCACCTCGCGCCGGGCGCCGGCGGGCCACGCGAGCAGCGCGCACAGCAGCCCGGTCACGCTGCCCGCCAACACGTCGACGAGGCGTGCCTCGGCCAGGTGCCAGGACGCGGGGGCGATCTGGGCGAACGCGGACGCCACGACGAGCGTGAACAGTGCCTGGGCCCACGCGATCCCGAGCAGCGGCCCGAGCGTGAACGCGAGGAGCATCCCGGGCGCGAGGATGGCGGCGTACGCCTCGGTGTTCGGCCCGAGCCCCAGGATCAGCGAGCCTGCCGCCACCGCGCCGACGAGATTCCCGGCCACCGCCTTGCGCACGGCCGCCCAGGTGGCCCCGACGGTGGTCCGGCCCAGGGTCAGGACGGCGAGCAGCACCCAGAACCCGTGCGTCAGATCGAGCGACCCCGCCACCAGCCGGGCGGCGCCGAGCCCGAGCGCGATCCGGACGGCGTTCTGGAACTGCACCGAGCGCAGGGTCATGTTCCCGAGGAGCCGCGCCTTCCACAGTCTCGCGGTGCTCGCGTCGGCGTACCAGAAGAGTTCCCGCGGCCTGATCGGTGCCGTCCGCCGCCCCTCCGTGCCGACCAGTACCGCGGTCTCCAGGATCCGCACCGACTCCGCCATGGCCAGCACCGAGGCCTGGTGTCGCAGTACGGGCACCGCGGGCACGGTGTCGGCCGGGCCCGTGGCCTGCCGGACGCGCAGTTCCTGGAAGTCCCGTATGGCGTCCTCGAGCGTCCCGGGCGCCGGGGGCGGCCTGCCGGCGCGCAGGGCGCCCGCGATGCCGGTGCACAGGGCCGCGATCCGGCGCAGGAGCGACTCGGAAGCGGCGTCCACGCCGCCCCGGCCCCCGCCGCCGGACGCGACGGTGCCGTCGGACGAGAGCGCGTCGGCGAAGTGCGCCAGCTGGTCGAGGAGCCGGCGGGCCGCGCTGCCCGCCTGGAACATGGCCCGGTCCGTGCGCCAGGGGCCGGCGGGCCGTTCGGCGGGGGGCAGCTGCGAGAGGCGCAGGAGGCTGCCGGATTCACGGAGGCCGGCGGGGGACGCGGCGCAAGGATCCGCCGCCGCGGCGGCCGCGGTGTCGACCGCGTCCGCCAGCAGGCCCCGGTAGGACGCGGTCGCCGGGGTGGGCAGGAGGAAGAGCTCGCACGCGACCAGGAGCAGGACCCCCGCGGTGAGGCCGGCCAGGCGAAGGCCCAGGGTTTCGGGGGCGTACGGCGGGAAGCACGCCAGGATGTAGAAGAGCTGCAGCCCGGGTGCCACCCCGGCCGGGCGGGGGCCCGCGACCGCCGCGAAGGCGAGGAGGAAGCCGACGACGAGCATCCCGAGCACCGCGGCCCAGGTCCGTACCGCCAGGGCCGTTCCCAGCGTCACCAGCGCCAGGGCGATCGGCAGCGCCTTCAGCATCACGACGGCCCGCTGCCGGCCCGACCCGGGGACCGACGACAGCGCGCCGAGGGCGACGGGGGCGAACAGCGCGTACAGCGCCATGACGGGCTGGTCGAACCCGTACAGGAAGGAGTAGAAGCCGGCGCTCGCCGCGACGGCCACGCGGACCGCCCGGTGCAGGATCGCCGTACGCTCCGGCCCGCCGGTCACTGCCGGTCCTCGCCGGTCCGTCGGTCACCACTGCCGGCGTCGGCGGCTCTGTCCCCGCTCGGCACGGGCAGGGGTGCGGCGCGCAGGGACAGCGGCGGGACCTTCCCGGGGGCGAGCGCGCACCCCACGGAACCGGCGGCGGACAGCGTGATCCCGGTGAGCAGGGTGCCCCGGCGCCCGAAGACGTCACCCAGCCGGCCGCCCACGATGAAGGAGCAGCCGATGGCGAGCAGGTACGCCGAGAGCGTCCACTGGACGGCCGGGGCCGTGACACCGAACTCGTGCGAGATACCGGGGATGGCCAGGTTCGGGGCGAAGAAGTCGAGCTGGATGCAGAACAGCGCGACCGTGACCGCGATGAAGGCCCCAGTCCGCGCGGCCGCTGACGACTCTGCGCGCATGAGCACGTTCCTCTCGGCCGACGCCGTGCCGACGTCGTCCGACGTCGTGAGTGGGTCGGGCATGCGGCTCGTGGCATGCGACCTGGACCCATTGTCGGACGGCGCCGTGTGCACCGCAGCCCGGCCGGTTCGGTCGCGGGGGACGGCGGGCCGGGGCCACCATGGCAGGAGTACGGGACAGACGACGCGGGTGGAAGCGGGAGGTCGCACGGTGTTCACCTTCCTCCCGGTCCTTTTCGCCCTCGCCTCGGCGCTCAGCAACGCCTTCGCCACCGTGCTGCAGCGCCGGGAGGCCCTCAAGGTGCCCAGCGCGGCCGGCTTGCGCCCGGGGCTGATGGTCGATCTGCTGCGGCGTCCTCTCTGGCTGGCCGGCATCGCCGCCGTGATCGCCGCGGGCGTGTGCCAGGCCCTGGCCCTGAACAACGGGCCGATAGCGGTCGTTCAGCCGCTCTTCGTCCTGGAACTGCCGCTCGCGCTGATCGTCGCGTCGCTGCTCATGCGCCGTCGGCTGCCCCGTTCCGGCTGGCTGGCCGTGACCTGTGTGGTGGTGGGCCTCGGCGTCGCCCTCGCCGCCCTGGCCCCCGCGGGCAATCGCACGGATGTGCCGATGCATCGCTGGCTGCCCGCCCTCGTCGGCTGCGCCACAGCGATCGTGGTCCTCTCCGCCGTGGCGCTGAGGCGCCCCGAGGGGCGGGCCCGGGCGGCCTTCCTGGGCGCTGCCACCGCCATCAGCTACGCACTGACCGCGGCGCTCATGAAGTCGGCGACCCACACCCTGGACGACCAGGGAGTCGCGGCCTTCTTCACCACCTGGCAGACCTACGCCTTCGCCGTGAGCGGCGGGACCGCGCTCTTCCTCCTGGAGAACGCGCTGCAAGGGGGACCGCTCGTCGCCTCGCAGCCCGCACTGACCCTCGGCGACGCGACGGTGAGTCTCGCGCTCGGCATCCTGCTGTACGAGGAGCATGTGCGCTCCGGCTGGTGGCTGCTGCCGCAGCTGCTCGGCTTCGCGTTGATCGCCCTCGGCGTGGTCGCCCTGGCCCGTGTTCCGTTCACCCGGTCGCTCGTGGCCGCCGACGGGGCGTCCGGCCCGTCACCTCCTCCAGCCGGGCAGCCGCTGCCGTGAGCAGCATGTCGAGCGCTCTCGGGTAGGCGCTGAGGTTCATGTCCGCCACCAGATGCCGTGCCGTGGCGGAGACATGGGGGTGGGTCTCGGCGGGCAGCCTGGCGTACGTCGACCGCCAGGCCGTCTCGTCCGCCGCCCGCGCTGCCGCGGGCAGCGCCCGAGGCCATCGCGGAGACCGGGGGTCGCGCTGACGTACGTCGGTGGGGAGCGGGTCCACGCCGCCCCCGGCGCCTGACGCACGCGATGGCGCACGGTGGTCCGGGAGCGCGTCATACGACGCAGAACTCGTTGCCCTCGGGGTCCTGGAGCACCACCGCGTAGTACTCCATGCCCGGCTCGTCCATGACGCGGAGCACGGTGGCGCCGGCCTTCACCAGCCGCTCCACCGTGCTCGTGACCCGCTGCGTGCGGACCGCGACCGGCACGCCCCGGCCACCGCCCACCTTCAGGTCCAGATGCACCCGGTTCTTGACCGTCTTCGGCTCCGGCACCCGCTGGAACCACACGCGTGGTCCCCGCCCGTCCGGATCGACGATCGACTCCGGCGCGTCGCCTGCGCCGTCGGTCAGCTCGTCCTCCGGCACCCCCATGTCCGCCCAGTAGTCCCGCCAGGTGGCATGCCCGCCGGGCGGCGGCTCGGGCACATAGCCGAGCGCCTCGCACCAGAAGGCGACGAGCCTTCGCGGGTCGGCGCAGTCGATGGTCAGCTGCAGTGTCGTCTCCATGCCGGGAGCTTCCCAGACCGGTCCGACAGCGTCGTGGAAGCCCGTTGACCGGAACGGTACAAAAAGCGTTTCATTTCAGATGAAAGGGTCAATTCAGGCTCCCGAGGGAGGACGGCCCGCAATGACCACGCACCCGAGCATCGAGCAGCATCCCGACCTGGCCGAGATGCGCGCCCGCTTCGAGCGGGCGACCACCACGCCCCGCGCCCAGGCGATAGAAACTCTGGCCCTGCTCACGGGCCTCTACCTGGCGGCCTCGCCGTGGATCGCCGGGTTCAACGGCCTCACCACACTGGCCGTCAGCAACCTGATCACCGGCGTCGCCTATGCCGTGTGCATGGGCGGGTTCGGCTCGGCATACGAGCGGACCCACGCCATGGCCTGGTCGGCCATCGTCATCGGAGCATGGACGATCATCGCTCCGTGGCTGGTCGCCGGCGACGTCGCCACGACGCGCAGCATCGTGAGCAACGTCATCGTCGGCGTCGTGGCCCTGTGCCTCGGCCTGGCCATGGCCGCCGTGACCGGCGGCAGCCAGGGCGGTGGCCGCCCTCTCTCGGCGGCGCCCCGACGCGGCGGCCGCTCGAACATCGACCCGCTGCAGTAGCGCTCACCGCTTCGCGGAGGGTCCCGCTCCACGGAAGGGCCCCGGCCCCGGCCCCGGCCAGGGCCGGGGCCCTTCCCGGCGCGCCGGGCGGCCGACCGAGCCGGCCGCGGTGAGCGTCGTCAGTCGCGCCGGTCGTGTACGCCGGCGATCAGCAGCGCCACATCGTCCTGGCCCATCCCGCTGCGCAGGGCCTCGAGCAGCCGGTCGCACGTCTCCTCCAGCCCCGGACGCGGCGCGTCGAGCAGCCCGAGCAGCACGTCGAGGCGCACGTCGATGTCCTGGTCGCGGGTCTCGACGAGGCCGTCGGTGTAGAGCACGAGCCGGTCGCCCGGGTCGAGGCCGACGGTGACGGCGCGGAACGGGACGCCGCCGACGCCGAGCGGGACGCCGGTGGGCAGTTCGAGCAGGCGCGGGCGGTGTCCCGGTCGTACGAGCACCGGCGGCAGATGACCGGCGGTGGCGATGGTGCACTGGGCCTGATGGGGGTCGTAGAGGGCGTAGAGGCACGTGGCGATGTACGACTCGAGGCCGATGGTGATCGCGTCGAGGTGGTGCAGCACCTGCGCCGGGTCGAGGTCGAGCACGGACAGCGTCCGCGTCGCGGTGCGCAGCTGGCCCATGGCGGTGGCCGCGTTGATGCCGCTGCCCATGACGTCGCCCACCACGAGGGCGGTCCGGTCCCCGCTGAGCGGCAGGATGTCGTACCAGTCGCCGCCGACCTCTCCGGCGGTACCGGCCGGCTGGTAGCGCAACGCGACGTCCAGGCCCACCGCAGGGGGCGGCTGCTGGGGCAGCAGACTGCGCTGCAGCGTGAGCGCGGTGTTGCGCTGCTGCTCGTACCAGCGGGCGTTGTCGATGCACACCGCTGCCCGGGCGGCCAGCTCCAACGCCAGGATGACGTCGTCGGAGTCGAAGGGCAGCGGATTCCTGAACCGTTTGAGATCGAGCGCGCCGAGCACCTCACCCCGCGCGATCAGCGGTACGGCGAGATACGAGTGGACGCCCGCCTCGGCGAGCAGGACGGCGGAATCGGCGTCGCGGGCGATGCTCGGCAGGTCCGCCTCGCCCACGCGGGGCACCACGACCGGCTTGCCCGTCTGCACGCACTTGGTGACCAGACGGTCCGAGTCGTAGCGGGCGAGTTCGCCGGTCGGGTCGGCCGCCCGGACCGCGGGGGTGGGGGCCGCCGCGGCGACGGCGAGGGCGCGCAGGACGGCGGTGCCGCCCACCGGGATCTCTTCGCGACGGCCCTGGACGGCGGAGTCCAGGACGTCCACGGCGGCGATGTCGGCGAGCTCGGGCACGGCGACCGCGGCGAGCTCCCGCGCGGTCTCGCGCAGGTCCAGGGTGGTGCCGATGCGCACCGACGCATCCGCGACGAGGGCGAGCCGGTGCCTCGCCCGCTCCGCCTCCATGGCCGCCTGGTGCCGGTCCGTGACGTCGACGACCGATGCGGCGACGCCCAGGATCCGCCCGCTGGGGTCCTCCAGCCGGAACAGGGACACCGACCAGGCCCGCTCGGTGTCCGGGTCGGCCGGGGTCCGGCCCAGGACCTGGCGGTCCAGCAGCGGTTTCCCGCTCTCCAGGACCGTGAGCATCGCGGCCTCGCTGGTCCCGTCGTGCCGGAACGGCAGCGTTTCGCCCGCCCGCCTGCCGATCTGCTGCGCGGCGGGGATGCCGTTGAGCCGTTCCAGTGCCGGGTTGACCGCCACGTAGCGCAGGTCGGAGTCCAGGACGGCGAGCCCGATGGGGGACTGGTCCACCAGGCGTACGGACAGCGCCAGGTCCCGTTCCACGCGGCGCAGCGTGGCCTGCTCGGCGGCCAGGCCGAGCGCGTAGTAGCTGCCGTGCACGTCCTGCAGCCGCATGTTGCGCATCTCGAGCAGCCGGATGCCGCCGTCCTTGTGCCGGACGGGGAAGACCCCGGCCCAGCTCTCGCCGCTGCCCATGACCTGCGCGAAGAGGCCGAGCACGAGCTCGATGTGCTCGTCGGCGACCAGCAGCCGGGCCGCGTACTGGCCCAGTGCCTCCTCCGCGGTGTAGCCGAGCAGCTCCTCGGCCGCGGGGCTCCAGAGGGAGATCCTGCCCGACTCGTCGAGCACTATCGCCGCCATCTGCAGGACGTCCAGCAGTCCGCCCGGCGGGGCAGGCCCGAACTCCACCTGTCCGGTCGCGGCCGGGCCGGCGGAGAACGCGTCCGTGCCACCCATTCCTAGCCGCTCCTCCCGACGCCGTCACGGCGTATTTGTGCGGACCTGCCCACCCCACCGGATCCGCGCGCGTTCCATACTCCCTCCGCGACCATGGACGCGCACCCCCCGCGTGCGGCTTCGTCCCCGGAGTGTGACCCGGCGTCCACCCGGCGACGGCGCCACGGCTGCGCTTCCGGGCCCGCGCTGCGGGGCGGGTGAAGCCGGCGGGCACCGCCCGGCCAGGTGACCGCCGCCCGGAACGAGGCGCCGGAGGGCGGGGAGGGCGGGACGGACGACGGACCGAGGGACCGGTCTCGGCGGTGCGGGTCGCGCTATGTTGAGCACGAGCGGGACAAGAAGGAGGCACACGGTGCCATCAGGGCAGCAGGCGCGCGCGCAGGCGTCTGCGATCACGCCGGGACGGCAGTCACCGGACACCGAACCGTCCCCCGCGGACAAGGTCCGCGCTCTGTTCGGCGGTCATCGTCTCTCTCCCGGCCAACGGCGCATCGCGCAGTACATCACCGACCACCTCACCGAGGCCGCGTTCCTGTCGATCACCGACCTCGCGGAGCGGGTGGGCGTCAGCCAGCCTTCGGTGACGCGCTTCGCGTCGTCGCTGGGCTTCAGCGGTTACCCGGCGCTCAGGGAGGCCCTCCAGCCCATCGCCCTCAGCGCGCTCGCCGGTTCTCCGGACACGGGGGACGAGCGCCGCCGCAACGAGCTCCAGGCCGCCGTCGACGCCGAGATCGGCAACCTGGAGAGTCTGCGCCGCGTCTTCGCCGACACCGACCAGGTGCTCGCGCTCGGCCGCGAGCTGGCCCGGTCGGTCCCCCTGACGATCCTGGGGCTGCGGATCTCCGCGTCGCTGGCGGAGTACTTCGCGTACGCGGCCCGGCGTATCCACCCGGACGTACGCCTGGTCTCCCGCGGCGGCAGCGTGGCCTACGACGCGCTCCTGCAGTCCCGGGAGGCGGGCGGGAGCTGGGTGCTGGCCTTCGCGATGCCGCGGCACGCCAAGGAGACGCTCGCGGCGGTGCGCTCCGCGCGCAGCACCGGGCTGCGTGTCGCCCTGATCACCGACCTGACGCTCGGCCCGCTCGTGGACGAGGCCGACGTGACGCTCAATGCCGGCACCGGATCACGTCTCGTCTTCGACTCCTACGCGGCGCCCGGAGTCCTCTCCGCGGCGATCCTTCAGGCCATGGCCGACGCCGACCCGGAGCGCACGCAGATCCGGCTGGAGAAGTACGAACAGGCCGCGGAGCAGCACGACTTCTTCATCGAGTACTGACGGCGTGCCTGCGCCGGGCCCGGGTCTTTCAGGCCAACTTCCGGAATGAAATTTTTCATACTCTTGCTTACTTGGCGGTATATATATTTACTGCACCTGGCACTGCGGACGACACTCCTCCTCGTCGGCCCCACGGTGTTCCTGTTCGGACACTTCGCTCCCCTCGGAGTGCCCGTTCCCCGGTGGCCCCGGTCAACCCCTGGGCCGGGGCCGCCGGCAAACCACGTCACGCGCGATCAGGCGAGTTTCAGCTCCGTCCAGATCGTCTTGCCCCGCTGCGTGTAGCGCGTTCCCCAGCGCTCGGCGCACTGCGCCACGAGGAACAGCCCGCGGCCGCCCTCGTCGCTCGTGCGCGCATGCCGCAGCCGTGGCGCCGTGCTGCTGCCGTCGGAGACCTCGCACGTCAGGACGCGGTCCCGGATCAGTCGTAGCCGGATGGGGGACTTCGCGTGCCGTACGGCGTTGGTGACCAGCTCGCTCGCGATGAGCTCGGTGGCGAACGCCTCCTCCTCCAGGGCCCACGACATGAGCTGGCGGGTGACGAGCGAACGGGCGGTGGAGACGATCGCCGGGTCCGTCGGCAGGTCCCACGACACGACCCGGCCCGAGCCGAGGGCGTGCGTCCGTGCGACGAGCACGGCGGCGTCCTCGCTGGGCCGTGCCGGGACCAGCGCCTCGGTGAGCATGCGGGCGGCGTCCCGCACGGAGCCGCGCGACCGGGCGAGCAGGCCGGCGAGCCGGGACTCCTCCCCTTCGCCGGGGTGCGCCTGGAGGAACCCGCTGGTGTACAGGGCGAGCAAGGAACCCTCGGGCAGCGTCACCTCGGTCTTCTCGAACGGCGGGCCCGGGAGGCCGAGAGGGGCGGCGGCCGGGACGCCGAGGATCTTCGCCGTCCCGTCCGGGAAGGCGACAGCGGGGCCGGGATGGCCCGCGCCGGCCATGGAGCAGAGCTGGGAGACGGGGTCGTAGACCAGATAGAGGCAGGTGCACCCGGCGTCGTCGCTCACGGGGCGTGGCCCCGGGCCGTCGTCGGGCCGGGGTTCGCCGGCCGCGCCCTGTGAGTCGTCCCTGCCGAGGCGGCGTACCAGGTCGTCCAGGCGGGCGAGCTCCTCGTCGGGCTCCAGGTCCAGGTCCGAGAGCGTGTGCACGGCCGCCCGCAGCCGTCCCACGGCGGCGGCGGACCCCACGCCGCGCCCGGGCACGGTGCCGGCCACCAGGGCGACCCGGGCTCCCGACAGCGGTACGACGTCGACCCAGCCGCCCCCGGTACCGGCGTGGATGTACTCGTGGGCAACCTCCACCCCGTTGCTCTGGGGCAACTCCCCCGGAAGCAGGCTGCGCTGCAGGGACACGAGGGAGTTGTGCTCGCGGAGGTAGCGGCGGGCGTTGTCCAGGCACTGGGCCGTGCGATGGCTCAGGTCGGTGGCCAGGGTGAGGTCGTCCTGCTGGAAGGGACCCTGTTCCCCCCAGCGGTAGAAGGTGGCGATGCCCAGGGCGCGGTCCTGGGCGACCAGCGGCACGAACATGAGCGAGTGCACCTTCTCGTCCAGCATCCGCCGGCCGCGGACGGGATCGTGGAGCACCCAGTCGCTGTCCGCGTGCACCGGGCTGACCAGGCGCGGCCGAAGATCGGAGAGGGCCCGGGCGGACGGGGCGACGAGGGGGAACGTGCTCTCCTCGCCGACCGCGTAGGCGCCGGCCGGTACGCCGTGCCGGCGGGACCGCGAAGCCGCACGGCGCAGCACCGCGTCGGGCCGCACGGGGCCGGGGACGATGTCCTCGCCCGCGAGCACCGGTTCGAGGACCTCGACCGCGATGCTGTCGGCCAGTCGTGGCACCGCCACTTCGGCCAACTCCTGCGCCGTCCGCATCACATCGAGGGTGGATCCGATCCGGGCACCGCCCTCGGCCAGCACTGCCAGCCGCTGCCGCGCGAGGTAGCGGTCGGTGACGTCGACGGCGGCGTCGGCCACGCCGAGTACACGGCCGTCGTGGTCCTCGAGGCGGAACGCGGAGACCGAGTGGACGTGCTCGCGACCCGGGTCACCCGGGGGCCTGCCGTGCTTCTCGAATCCGATCACCGGTACACCGGACTCCAGCACCTGTGCCAGCACGCGTTCCGCCAACTCCGCGCTGAAGTCGGGCCACACCTCGGTCAGCCGCTTCCCGATCCCCTCCGACTCCGGTGTGCCCTGCATGCCCTCCGCCGCGGCGTTGTACCGCAGCAGACGCAACTGCTCGTCGAAGACGAAGAGCCCCACCGGCGACTGGGTGAACAGCGACTCCAGCAGCGCCCGGTCCCAGTCCCGCTCCCGCATCCCCGCCGGCTCCGGCGTCGCCGCCGGGGCGAGCATCACCACCCAGCGGGTCCCGACCTCGCGCCCAGCACCGGCGGATTCCTCGGTACGGACGGTCAGCCGCAGGGGCACCAGCCCGCCGTCGCGATGCCGCACGAGGACCGCGCCGCTCTCACCGCCCCCCGGCTCCCGGGCCGGCTCCTCGGCCTCGGCCAGCAGGTCGGCCGCCGGGCGCCCCAGCACCTGGTCGGCGGCGTACCCGAGCAACTGCTGGGCAGCCGAGCTCCAACCGGTCACGACACCCCGCGCGTCGACCACGACACGAGCCCAGCCGGGCCTCGCGAACCCGTCGCGCTCGCTCGTCCCCTGCCCGACGTCCGGTGCTCCCATGGCCACCCAGCCTCGCCCTGCGTCGACGTCTTCCCTGCTCCCCAGTCTCCTCTACGGCAACCCGGTGACAACTCGGCGCCCGGACGTCGGATGTGGTCCTGTCGTCGACGCGATCCAGGTGTTTCGCCCCCTGCGGTCTCATGCCCCCGTACGCCTGGCAGGGCGTACGGGGGCACATGAGACCGCAGGGGGCGGGGCCGGCCCCGAGGCGGGGGCCGGGACGATCCCGGAAAGCGGGAAAGGGGGCCCGCCCCGCCGCCCGCGCCTCGGACGAGCGCGGACTCGCGCTCGCAGGCGCCGGAGCCGCCGGCCCACGGGGCGGCGGCGGGGGCCGGTGAGCGCCGCTCGGTGCGGATGCCGAGGACGTTCCGCCGACATCGAGGTCGATCGTCTCGGGGTGGACACCGCGAAGGTCGAAGTGGACCACGAAGTCCTCACCCGTGCGGTACGCGTCCATCGGCATCGCCGCGGGCCGGGCGGCGGTCCCGAACAGCTGACGGGTGAGACGGCCGATCTCGCGGAGGGGGCCGGTGCGCATGAGCGTCACGGGTCATTTCTTCCGTGCGGGTCCGTTCTGCGATGCCCTGACGCACATCTATGCGACGCATGAGAGGAAACTTGACAACCCTCGACTCAATATTGGAGAAGCCCAAGGTCGGACGGGCTGCAAGGGTCGGATCGGCCGCACCCGCCGCCGACCGAGGGCACGGCCGACCGTGCCGCACCCGCCGCCGGAGGCAGCAGCGGACCGGCGGGATCAGCGCCCCGCGGCCAGTTCGTCGCGGACCGCCACATAGGCGGGTTCGGCCGCGAAGTCCTCGTCGAGGAGGTTGGCCGCGCCCTGGCCCTGGAACCGGCCAGGCACCCACGCGTACGCGTCGGTGAAGCCCCGGACCGTGAGGGAGGTGCAGCGTCGGACGTTCAGACACGCGTCGAGCAGCCGGCGGTCCCGGGCGGATTCCGGCAGGCGGCGGCCGATGCGCCCGGCGCGTGCGGCCGGCTGCTGCCACTGCTCGGTGACGCGCTCCAGCTCGCGGTGGTGGTCGAGCGAGAACGGTGTCGCCTTGTCGTCGTACACGATCGCGGAGGAGTCGGTCGCCGGGTCCTTCGCCGGGTCCAGGGTGATGCACCGGTTGAGGAGCTCGGGCTTGCGCAGCGACTGCAGCCCGGTAGTCGGCGAGGACGGAGGCGATCGCGGCCGCCTGCGCCTCGCCGAAGTTCTGGGCCGCGTAACGGCGTTCCCACGCGGGGATGTCCTCCAGCCCCAGCGGGCCGGGTTCCAGGCGTAGTCGAGGAAGAGGCACTTCGTCGCCCTTGAGGTCGCCGACGTTGGTCATCCACAGCGTGCGGTTGCCGTACGCCGCGGCCTGCCGCAGCTGGTCCCACAGGTTCGGCAGCGACGTCGTGTCCACCCACTTGTGGTTGCGGCCGACGCCGACGTGGTCGAAGTGGTGATGGAGGCCGTAGCCGCCGGAGCGGGCCGGCTCGGCGGGGTCGGGATGCTTGCGGATGTTGCCCCAGTTGTCGTCGCACAGGACGACGGTGACGTCCTCGGGGGCGCGCAGACCGCGGGCCCAGTAGCGCTGGACCTCCTTGTAGAGCGTCCAGACGTGCGGCACCCCGGCCGCAATGGAGTGGTGCGATCGAAACACTTTCGAACCGATGGGCGGGGCACGCGAGTTGGCCGAACCGGCCGCGCTCTCCGAAGGCGCGCGAAGGGCTCAGCGCCCCGCCCGGGCGAACCACCCACCTGCATCGCCGAGCACCGACTCGATCCGTTCCCACGTCGCCCGGTCCCGTTCCACGGCGGGCAGTTCGCGGCCCCGGCCGGTGCCCCAGCCCGTCGCGACGGCCACCGGGTCGTCGCCGGTCGCCGCGCCCGCGGCGAGGGCGGCCGCGCCCAGCGCGACGAGTTCCTGGGCCTCGGGGATCAGGACGGGCCGACCGGAGAGCCGGCGTACGGTCTCGACCCAGGTGCGCCCCTGCGCGCCGCCGCCGATGAGCCGCAGCGGCCGGGAACGCACGCCGGGCCCGTCCGGGTCGAGGCCGACGGCGACGAGCAGCTCGTCCAGCGCGCGCAGCACGGTGAAGACCGCTCCCTCGTAGGCGGCCCCGAGGAGCTGGCCCGCCGTGGTCGTGTGCCGCAGGCCGGTGAGCAGGCCCGAGGCGTGCGGAAGATCGGGCGTGCGCTCCCCGTCGAGGTACGGGAGCAGGACCGCTTCGCCGCCCGGCTCCGCGTCCTCGCGGCCGAGGCCGAGCAGCGCCGCGACCTTGTCGACGGCGAGCGTGCAGTTGAGGGTGCACGCGAGCGGCAGATGGGTGCCGTCGGTGGCGGAGAACCCCGCGAGCGCGGCCGATGCGGCCCGCGTACGGGTGGCCGCGAAGGCGGTCCCGGAGGTCCCGAGGCTGACCACGGGATGGTCGAGCAGCCCGGCGCCGCCGAACCCGAGTCCGACCGCGGCAGCCATGTTGTCGCCCGTCCCGGCGGCCACCGCGATGCCCTCGGGCAGACCGAGCGCGGCGGCGGCCGCCCGGGTCAGCGGGCCCACGCGCTCGGCACCGCCCGCGGCAACGGCCGGCAGCAGCGCCGCGTCGAGGCCGACGAGGTCGAGCAGCCCGGGATCGTAGGCACCGGTGGCGGTGGAGTACCAGCAGGTGCCCGACGCGTCGCCCGGGTCGGTCGCCGCGACGCCGGTCAGCCGCTCGGTGAGGAAGTCGTGCGGCAGCCGTACGGCGGCGGCCGCTTCGGCGACGGCGGGCTCGTGCTCCCGCAGCCACTGCCACTTGGCGGCGGTCATGGACGCGACGGGCACGGAGCCGGTGCGGGCCAGCCAGGCGTCCGGGCCGCCGAGCGCCTCGGTGAGCGCGGCCGCCTGCGGGGCCGAGCGCGTGTCGTTCCACAGCAGGGCGGGGCGCAGCGGGCGTCCGGCGGGGTCCAGGGTGACCAGGCCGTGCTGCTGGCCGGCGACCGCGATGCCGATGACGGCCGACGCGGCCGTACCGGACTCCTTGAGAGCGGCGGCGACCGCTTCGCGCAGCGCCTGCCACCACACCTCGGGATCGGTCTCCCGAGCGCCGCCGTCACCGGTGACGGTGTGGGGCGCGCGCCCGACCGCCAGGATCCGGCCGGTGGCGGCGTCGGTGACGACCGCCTTGGTGGACTGGGTGGAGCTGTCCACGCCGATGACGACGGGTGATGTCGGCACTGCGCACCTCACTGGTGATGTGGGCCCATAATTTTGGTTATACGAAGAACAAAATATGTCCAGGGCGCGAACGGCCGTCAAGCGGGGCAACGAGGACGAGGCGAGCGGGCATATGGGGTAAATCATCGATTATTCCTCAGAGCTCGTGCCGTGGGCCGAGGGCTTGGCGGGAGCTGCTTCATGAGGTATTGGTTAGGAGACAAACAAATCATCGAGCTGCCGTCACCCAAGGGGCCGCACCATGTCCGATTCCTTCACCCCCACCCCCCAGGACAAGTTCACGTTCGGTCTGTGGACCGTCGGCTGGCAGGGCCGTGACCCCTTCGGCGAGGCCACCCGGCCGGCCCTCGACCCCGTCGAGTCCGTCGAGCGCCTGGCCGGCCTCGGTGCGTACGGCGTGACCTTCCACGACGACGACCTGATCCCGTTCGGCTCGTCGGAAGCCCAGCGCGAGGCGGCCGTCAAACGCTTCAAGGACGCGCTCGAGCGCACCGGGCTCAAGGTGCCGATGGCGACCACCAACCTCTTCACGCACCCCGTCTTCAAGGACGGCGCCTTCACCGCCAACGACCGCGACGTGCGCCGGTACGCCCTGCGCAAGACCATCCGCAACATCGACCTCGCGGTCGAGCTGGGCGCCACCACCTATGTCGCCTGGGGCGGCCGCGAGGGTGCGGAGTCCGGGGCCGCCAAGGACGTGCGGGTCGCGCTCGACCGTATGAAGGAGGCCTTCGACCTCCTCGGCGAGTACGTCACCGAGCAGGGCTACGACCTGCGCTTCGCCATCGAGCCGAAGCCCAACGAGCCCCGCGGCGACATCCTCCTGCCGACCATCGGCCACGCCCTCGCCTTCATCGAGCGCCTGGAGCGTCCCGAGTTCGTGGGCGTCAACCCCGAGACCGGCCACGAGCAGATGGCGGGCCTGAACTTCCCGCACGGCATCGCCCAGGCGCTGTGGGCGGGCAAGCTGTACCACATCGACCTCAACGGCCAGTCGGGCATCAAGTACGACCAGGACTTCCGCTTCGGCGCGGGCGACCTGCGCCAGGCGTTCTGGCTCGTCGACCTCCTGGAGACGGCCGGCTACGAGGGCCCCCGCCACTTCGACTTCAAGCCCGTGCGCACCGACGGCTTCGACGGCGTGTGGGAGTCCGCGAAGAACTGCATGCGCAACTACCTGATCCTCCAGGAGCGCGCCGCCGCCTTCCGCGCCGACGCCGAGGTCCAGGAGGCGCTGACCGCCTCCCGGCTCGACGAGCTCGCGCTGCCGACCGCCGCCGACGGCCTGAAGGGCCTGCTCGCCGACACCGCCTCGTACGAGGACTTCGATGTGCAGGGCGCGGCCGAGCGTTCGATGGCCTTCGAGCGCCTCGACCAGCTCGCGATGGAGCACCTGCTCGGGGTGCGCTGACCCGGTCCCTGCCGGGCGCCCCGGGGCGGTCAACGGCCGCCCGTGGCGCCCGGCGCGTGCCCACGGTCGCCCAGGGCCCCGGGGAGCGCGGCCGCCCATGGCCTCCGGGGCGCGGCCGTCGGTGGCCCGGGGTGTGCGCGTCCGTGTGGCCCGGCGCGCCGGGACATGCGCGGAACCGGCGGGTTATGTTGACCCGTCGCCCCGTGGCGATCAGCGAGCAGCGATCAGCGCGCCGCAGCCGGCGCACAGCGAAACCCTTCAGCAGGTCGCCCTGCCGGGGCAGGTAGGGAGTGAGTACGTGTCACAGAGCGCCGCCGAGGCGGCTCGCTCCCCCGGGGCGGCCCCCGTCGACCAGATGGCGGTGCGCCGCGTCAACCTCGTCCGTGTGCTGGGCGAGGTCCGCTCGGCGGGGCCGCTGTCCCGGGCGACGGTCGCCCGGCACACCGGGCTGACCCGGGCCACGGTCTCCAGCCTCGTCGCGGAGCTGATCGAGCGCCGGCTGCTGCGCGAGACCGACTACCAGCAGGACGGCACGGTCGGACGCCCGGGACGGCGTCTGGAGATCGACGGCAGGGGAGTGGCCGCGCTGGGTCTGGAGATCAACTCCCGCTACCTGGCGGCCTGGTCGACGGACCTCGCGGGGCGGCCGCTCCACGAGCGGCGCCTCGTGCACGACGCGACGCGCGAGGCCGCCGAGGTCACGATCCGCACGCTCGCCGCGATGGCCGGGGAACTGGTCGACGGCGCCCTGCGCGCCGGCGTCCACACGGTGGGCATCGGTGTCGCCGTGCCCGGCCCGGTGGACATCGCCACCGGTCTCGTACGCTCCGCGCCGAACCTGCACTGGAAGGACGTCCCGGTCGCCGGGCTGCTGCGCGATCTGCTCGGCCTGCCGGACGGTGTGAGCGTCGTCGTCGACAACGAGGCCAACCTGGCCGCCCTGGCAGAGCGCGGTCACGCCCGGTCCGCGGCCGCCGACCTCCTGTACGTGACGGGCGAGGCGGGCATCGGCGCGGGCATCGTGGCGGACGGCAGACTGCTGCGTGGCGCCGGTGGCTTCAGCGGCGAACTGGGGCACATCCAGGTCGATCCCGCGGGCGGGACGTGTGCCTGCGGGCGCACCGGCTGCCTGGAGACCAAGGTGGGGCTGCCCGCCGCGATGCGTGTCGCCGCTCCCGACCTGGTGAGCCGGCAGGCGGCGGGCACCGCCTTCGACGACCCTCAGGAACAGGCCCGGGAACTGCTGCGCCGTGCCGCGCAGGGCGACCCGAGGGCGCTGACCGGACTGGACGAGATCGGCCGCTGGCTCGGCATCGGCCTGTCGATCCCGGTGAATCTCCTCAACCCGGACGTGATCGTGCTCGGCGGCTACTTCGCGGCGGTCGCCCCCTATCTGCTTCCCGCCGCCATGCGTGAACTGCGTGACCGGGCTGTGGCGGGCGACTCGGCGGTGTGCCGGGTGACCGGCTCGGCCCTGGGCTTCACGGCCGCGGTGCGCGGCGCCGCGGACGTCATCGTGGAGGAGATCTTCGCCGATCCGGGCCGGGTGGACGTCGCGTCGTAGGGCGCCGGATTCCGAAACTTCTTCGAAACTCCTTGCGTCGCTCGCGATTCGAGTTGCGCATTCCGCCTCCTCAGCCGTGTGATGTCGGCTCGCTGTGACAACGACTGCAACACGGACGGCGTCAACGCGAAGAACACTGCCGTCCACAACCTGGTCAGGGACTTCGAGCAGCGCGGTGGTGCCCATCGACTGCGTCGGCGGCTTCCAGTCGCACGTCAACAGCCAGTCCCCGGTGCAGGACGCGACCGCCTTCGCGTACCGCAACGCCACGTTCGCCACGGTCATCGCCGGCATGTGGGCGGACCCCGCGGACACAACTTCATGGCCGGCGGCGACCAGGACCGCATCAGGGCCCACGACAAGGGCGGTGACGACCCCCTCGTCGAGGTCGACATCAAGCCGTGGCCGAGCGCGAGGGCGTGCGGCCGTCAGCGGACGAGCCGTACGACCTTCAGCGGACGACCCGTACGACGGGACGCATCCGCGAGGTGAGATCGGCCAGCAGCCGGTCGGCCTGCGGCAGTACGCACGGACCGAGGGAAGCGGCACCGACGGCGACGGCCACACCGGTCCAGGCCAGCGGGCCGAGCGGCGTGCACCCGAAGAAGTGGCTGACGACGGGCGTCTGGACGAGTGCCACGAGCACGGCCGCGGTGCCGAGCACGGTGACCAGGACCAGCGGACTGTGGCGGCGTCCCGCGACGGTCTGTGTGAGCTGGGCGCCGACCACCCCGCACAGGGCCATGGTGCTCGTTCGTCGCGCCGAGCCCGGAGTGAGCGTGCCGATCAGCCAGGCGACGGCCGCGCCGATCCCGGTGATCACGCCACGGTGCCGGATCTGGCGGGTCAGCGGCCGGCCGAGGACGGCGAGGCCGACGGGCGTGCCCTCGGCCGCGACCTCACCCGCGGGGTCCTGGGTGTGGGGGGTGACCGCGACCGCCATCGCCGGGAACATGTCGGTGAGCAGGTTGACCAGCAGCAGCTGACGTGTCGACAGCGGCGACGTACCGGACAGCAGCGTGCCGAGTACGGAGAAGCCGACCTCGCCGGCGTTCCCGCCGAGCAGGATGCTGATCGCGTCGGCCACGCTGCGCCACAGGGCGCGGCCCTCGCCGATGGCGTCGATGAGCACCGACAGTTCGTCGTTGGTGATCACGAGGTCCGCGGCGTTGCGCGCGGCCGCCGATCCGCGTGCCGCGATACCGACCCCGACATCGGCGGCGCGGATGGCGGCGGCGTCGTTGGCGCCGTCCCCGACCATGCCCACGACGCGTCCCGCCTCCCGAAGCGCCTCGACGACCTGAAGCTTCTGTTCGGGGGCGACGCGGGCCACGACCCCGCAGTCCCGCAGCAGGCGCGCCCGCCCCGCCCGGTCCAGCGCGGCCAGATCGTCCCCCGTGACGACCGTGACGTCCGGTGGCCAGCCGAGGGCGACCGCCACGGAGCGGGCGGTCTCGGGGTGGTCGCCGGTGAGCATGACGGGCCGTACGCCCGCCTCGCCGAGTCCGGCCACGAGCGGGGCGGAGCCGGCGCGGGGCGTGTCGGCCAGGGCCACGAATCCGATGAGTTCCAGCAGTTCGAGGGGCTTGTCCAGGGCCTCATCCGACTCGTCCGCCGTGAGGCGGCGCTGGGCGACGGCCAGGAGCCGCAGGCCCTGGGCGGCGAGCGTGTGTGCCGTGTCGACGACTGCCGGATCCGCGTCGGGGCAGCAGGGCAGCACGACTTCCGGCGCACCCTTGACCACCAGCAGGTCCCGGCCGTCGCCGTCGCCGTCGTCGTCGGACTTCGCGGCCGTTCCCGCGGCGGCCGCGTAGCCCCGGCTCGCCTCGAAGGGCTGAGCCCGCATCACGGTCCACCCGGTCTCGCGCGGGGCTGCCGCCAGGACGGCCTCGTCGGTGGCGTGGGCGTGGAAGCCCGCCTGCTCGACGACGCGGGGGCAGGCCCGGGCGGCGATGCGGAGGACCGGCTCCGCGCCGGGGTCGGACGCCGGGTGCTCCGCGCCGTCGGCGGTGACCACGCGGACGACCCGCAGCCGGTTCTCGGTGAGGGTGCCGGTCTTGTCGAAGCACATGGTGTCCACGCGTCCCAGCGCCTCCAGGCTGCGCGGTGTGCGCACCAGGACACCGAGCCTGCTCAGCCGCCGCGCCGCGGCCATCTGCGCCACCGTCGCCACCAGGGGCATGCCCTCGGGCACGGCGGCCACCGCGACCGCCAGCCCGCCCTGGAGCGCGGTGCGCACCGGGCGGCCGCGCAGCAGGGACAGCCCGGCCACCGCGGCGCCGCCGGCGAGGGTGAGGGGGAGCACCCGGCGCGTCAGCTGGTGCAGCCGTGCCTGGACGCCTGCCGAGGTGGGGACCCGGGCGGCGAGCGACGCCGCGCGACCGGCCTCGGTCTGGTCGCCGGTGCTCACCACGACCGCCCGCGCACGGCCGGCCACCACCGTGGTGCCCTCGAACACCATGCAGGTGCGGTCGGCCACGGACGCCTGCGGTACGGGGGCCACTTGCTTACGGGTGGGCAGTGACTCGCCGGTCAGCGAGGACTCGTCCACCTCGAAGCCGCTGACCTCCAGCAGCCGTGCGTCGGCCGGGACCACGTCGTTGGTGCGCAGTTCGATCACCTCGCCGGGCGCCAGCCGTTCGGCCGCGACGAGGGACGGCTCGTCGGCGCCGGAGCCGGCGTCGGCGAGGCGCCGGGCCGTCCGCCGCTGACCGGTGACCAGCGCGGACAGCGCCCGCTCGGCGCGTAGCCGCTGCACCCCGCCGACCAGGGCGTTCACCGCCACGGCACCGATGACGAGGAACGCGTCCACGGCCGATCCCAGCAGCGCCGACGCGGTGGCACCGACCACCAGGACGGGGGTGAACGGGTCGTCGAGTTCGGCCCACACGGCACCGGCCAGGCGCGCGCCCATCCGCGCCGGCGCGAGGGCCGGGTGCGTCACCGCCGCGCCCGCGGCGTGTCCGGCCCGGGTCCGTACCACCGTCCAGGCGGTGGGCGCGGCCCGCGAAGCTCGCGCCAGCCGGGCCATGACCTCGTCCGGGTGCAGGGCGTGCCAGGGCACCCGGGGCCGGGGGTGCGGGGCCGTACCGGCGGTGACGACCAGCGCGGTGAACCAGCTCGACACCAGGGCCACCGCGGTCGCGATGTTGACGGGGCTGAGCCGCAGTTCGAGAGGGAAGGGGACGCGTTGCGACCGCGACCCACGGGTGAGCACCAGGAGCTCGGAGAGCGTGGTGCCCGCTTCGGCGAGGAACTTGGCCCGTCGGCTGACCGCCCGTGCCGCGGGCACGGCGGACAGCAGCCGCCAGGCGCCCTCCAGTCCGTGAAGGGCCAGGAGGTCCGCCCCCCAGACGACTGCGCTGCGCTCGTCGGTGACGGCGAAGGCCAGGTCACTGCGGAGCAGCCCGTCGAGCACGTCCCGGCTTGATTCCGTCAGCTCCCGCTCGGTCGCGGCCCGTTCGTGCGGGACGCGCGCCACTGTGAGGACGGTCCGGCCGTCGGCCTGCAGGCCGGTCACCACCTCGGCGAAGGGGCGCTCGGCGGGGGCGAGTTGATCGGCCAGGGTCCCGAACTCACCGAGCGCGTGGTCGTCCACCACCACGACGTGCAGCCCGGCCCGGCGCGCCGCGTCCAGCGCGGCCTCGGCCATCGGGTCGACCTCCCAGCCGACCAGCACGGTGCCGACGTCCGCGCCGCCGACCGACGCGATCATCAGTCCCGTGGGCGGCGGCTCCGACGCCGGCGGACCCGACTTCGACCGTCGCGTGGCCGACGCCGTCTCATCGGGCACCGGCCGCAGGCCGAGCCGCGGCTTCCCGGACGGAGCTGCCCCGTTTTCGGGCGAAGTCCCGCCACCGGGCATGGCCCCGTTCTCGGGCGAAGTCCCGCCACCGGGCATGGCCCCGTTCTCGGGCGAAGTCCCGCCACCGGGCATGGCCCCGTTCTCCGGCGAAGTCCCGCCACCGGGCATGGCCCCGTCCTCGGGCGAAGTCCCGCCACCGGGCATGGCCTCGTTCTCGGGCGAAGTCCCGGCGCCGGTCGTCGCCCCGCCATCGGCTGTGTCGTCGGGCGCGCTCAGGACCGCGGTGGCTTCCAGCCACAACCGGTGGTGGTCCCAGCCGGGCATGCTGGGATGCACCTCGAGCACGGTACGCCGCGTGCTGCGCAGCGCCTCGGGATGGAGGACGACCGTGTCCACGAGCTCCAGTCGGCGCAGCCGCTCGGGGTCGCGGACCAGGACGTCCTCGCGCGCCAGGGCACTGCCGAGCGCCGCCGTGAATGCCGCAGGGCCGTAGCGCGCGGCCTTGGGCGAACCGCCGAGTGCGGTCTCGGCCGCCTCGTCGAGGTTGCGGGTGAACAGCAGCGTGGTGACGGCGCCGCCCAGCATGCCGTTGACCGCGGCGTCGGCGTACTCCTCGCCCGGACACGGACGCAGCGACGGACGCTCGATGTCGCCTCCGGCGACCGTCAGCCGATGCGGGGCGCACAGGCTGTCGTGCACGGCGTCGAAGGTGGCGAGCTGGGCCAGGGACTGCACCAACTGGACGGTCCGCAGAGCCGCGTCGAGCAGCAGCGGACTCGGCGACTGCCCGATCCCGCAGACGGCCGCATGGGCCGCGGCCAGCACCAGATCGGCCGCGTCCGCGCCCAGCGTGCGGCTCAGCGCCGTGCGTACGCGCGAGTCCTCGCGCAGCACCACGACCGCGGCCACCACGACCTCCGGCGCACGACGCAGAAACGCCGTCCGTGCCGCGAAGGCGGTGGCGATGCCCGCCGCGTCGCAGGCGAGGGCGAGAGCGCTCGCGCGCACACCCCCGGCGGCACCGGGGTGCGCGTGCTCCAGCGTGTGGTCGCCGACGTGCACCAGCCCGTGCTCGGCGGCGAGTGCGGACACCCTGTCCGCCAACTCGTCGCCGGCCGCGTCCTCCGTGGTCTGCACGACCAGCCGTCCCAGCCCGCCGTCCCAGTAGGCGAGCAGTACGTCAGGGTGCTCGGCCAGCTCGACGGCCACCTTCCGTGCGGTGGCCTCGAGCCGCTCGACGGTGGGCGTCTGTGCGTCCGGGTGGTGCCGCAGGGCGAGGTGCATCCGGGAACCGGCGCGCCAGTAGCCGACCTGAGGGGTCATCGCGTTTCGGGCGGCCCTGCCGACGCGCAACGCGGTCGCGGACACCGCCGTCGCGCCCTTCGCCGCGCCGCCGGCACCGGCGTGCACGAGTTCAGCGGCCATGCGCGCCGTGTCCGTGGCCGGCGGGGCGATCCGGCGCGTGGCCTCGACGGGGGCCGCAAGGATGTTCTGGAGGGCCACGACGGGCAGCCCGGTCAGCAAGCGGAGCAGCATCTGTCACCTTCGCGGGCTTGCCGAACGGGCCGGGGCGGAACGGTGGTCACACGGGGAAGGCCGGCGTCAGGACTTCTTCCGCCCACCTGCCTTGGCGCGCGTGGCACTCGTGGCGCTCGTGGCGGCGCGCTTGGACGAGCGGGCCTTCGCCGTGGCCGAGGTGCTGGTGGACTTCGTCGGGCGCGTCTTCGCCGACCCCGACGTGGCCTTGGCCGGGCGGCTCTTCGCCGACCCCGTGGCGGTCGACGCCTTGCCCGACCTCGCGGCCTGCTTGGCCTTCAGCCCTTCGGTGCGGGCCCCGCCCGCCGCCTCGGCCGCCGCGGCGTCCTTGGGGCGCGGCTGCGTGAGCCACACCACCGCGGCGCCCGCCACGGCCACCGGCCACTCGACCACGCCGGCGACACCGAGCAGCCCGGCACCGGTGTACGCGGCGACACGGCGTGCGTGCGGCGAGACGATCCCGACGGAGTCCAGGACACCGTCGACGACCCCCTTGACCCGCTCCATGCCGGGCTTGACCCGGTCGGCGCCCGGGACCTTCTCCACGGCCGCCGTCATCGTCTGCACGGGGTGCGCCAGTGTCTCCTGGACGGGATGCTGCCCCTTCTTGCCCCCTGAGCCGGACGCGCGGGAACGGTCGGTCATGGTCGCTCTCCCTCCGTAGGGCAGGTGAGGCATGCGGCCTCAGCCGTGACAGCCCTCACCCTTCAACAACCTTGACAAGATCACGCAACTCCGGCAAGCCTGGGCATATCCAACTACCGCCGAGTGAGCTAACCGGCGGTGGACGCCGTCGGAGCCGATGGTCCGAACCCTCGCCCGCCACCGTCGGCATCGCCGTCACCGTCTGTCCGCGGCTCCTGCGCTTCGCCGACCGGCCCACCGGCACGCCGCCGGGCGTGCGGCAGGCATCGGGCCCCCTACCTCCCCACGAAGGCCGCTCCATGCGCATCGAACTCACCTGGCCGCGCCCCGGCGCCGACGACCGGACCCTCACCCTCGCGCTCCCCGACACCCCCGCGCTGCGGCAGGCGGGCCGCCTGCTGACCCCTGCCGCCCTCCGGCGCGCCGTCGCCTCCGCAGAACCCCTCGTCACGGCCGCCGCCCACGCCGCCGCCGCCCACGCCGCCGGCGCCTCTCCCGTCACCCGCGCCGCCCTCCCGTACGCCCTCCGCTTCGCCCGGCAGGCACTCGACAACTGACCGACGGCACTTCGACGGACGTCCGCGGGCTCCGTCAGGAGCGTGCGCTTCCGCGGCACGACGCCTTGCTCGCCATCGCCGTCGCCGACCGGGGCCCCGAGGGCGTGCACGACGGCGGCGCGTACGACGGCGGGTCCGGTGACGGCGAGTACCCGGCCCGCGTGCTCGGGAAGGCCGTCCGGCCAGTCGCCGACACGTCCGCACAGAGCGGCCACGGACTCTCCGCCGTGCGGTAACTGCCGTACGAGACGCCGGGGAAGCCGACGCGGGCAGTGCCTGGACGGACGTCGGCGACGAATCGAGGAGCGGATTCAGCTGCGGCCGGTGATGAACACCTCGGCGCACAGGTCCGTATAGACGAGGGGGTCCGGCTTCCCGGGCCCACCGTCCAACGGGTGACACCGTGTCAGTAGTCGGTACGACCTTGGGGCCGCGGATGAGGCACGCACGACGCAACCTTCAGCGGATCGCCCGGCTGGCTGCCGTCGGCGGGCTGGTGTGCGGCGCGCTGATGGTCTCCGACGCCATGGCGGGCGAGCCGTCCGCGCCGGTGACAGACCCCGGCGCCGTACAGCGGGCCGGCGACCCGGTCGCGTCGCTGGTCTCGCGGCTCGGCACGTCCCGTACCGCGGGCAGCTGGAGGGGGGCCGACGGCCGTCCGGTGGTCGCGGTGACCGACCCGGACGCGGCGGCGGAGGTGCAACGGGCCGGTGTGACCGCCAAGATCGTGCCCAACAGCATGAAGCGGCTCCGTTCGGCCACCGCGACCCTGCGCTCGGCGCCGACGGTCAGCGGAACCGCGTGGGCGGTGGACTACGCGTCCAACAGGGTCGTGGTCCACGCCGACAGCACCGTCTCCGCCGCCGACTGGTCGCGCATGGCCGATCTCGCCGAGAGCATCGGCGGCTTCGTCCACATGGAACGGACCCCGGGTACGTTCACCACCAGGCTCAACGGCGGGGCCTCGATGCTCGCGGACAACATCCGCTGTTCCGCGGGTTTCAACGTGACCGACGGCCAAAGCTCGTTCATCCTGACGGCCGGGCACTGCGGACCCGTCGGCACCACCTGGTTCGGCGGCCGGGAGGGCGAGGCCCTCGGCTCCACGGTCGCCTCCAGCTTCCCGGGCAACGACTTCTCCCTGGTGGAGTACGAGAGCGGCGCGACCCCCGAACGTCCCGACATCGTGGAGATCGGCGGTGGCCGAGGGGTACGGATCATCGGCGCCGCCGATCCCGTCGTCGGGCAGCAGGTCTTCCGCAGCGGCAGCACGACCGGGTTCCGTACCGGGCGGGTGACCGCGCTGAACGCGACGGTCAACTATCCGGAGGGCACGGTCACCGGCCTGATCGAGACGACCGTCTGCGCGGAATCCGGAGACAGCGGCGGCCCGCTGTTCTCGCAGGGGCTGGCGCTCGGAGTGACCTCGGGAGGCAACGGGGACTGCACGACCGGGGGCATCACCTACTTCCAGCCGGCGATCAAGGCGATGGCGGCGCTCGGGGTGCGCCCGGCCGGCGGGCCCCCGGCCGACGGTCAGGACGATGCCGCGAGCCAGGGGACGGACTCCCCGACCGACGGGCCCTCCGACGCCTCCGACGCCTCCGACGCCTCCGACGCCTCCGACGCGTCCGCCGGCTCCGACGCCGTGACGCCGGGCACCCCCGCACCGCCGGGAGCCCCTGTCCCGCCGGCCGCCGCCGGACCGGGGAGCGTCACCGATATCGCCGCCGGCCTCGGGCCCCTCGGCGCCGTCGGTCCGGGGCTCGGGGTCATCGGCCTGAGCCTCGTCCTGCTGATCGCCAGTCGCTGGATCCAGGCGGCCCAGGGGCGCCGGGAATACCGCAACATCTACTCCCAGACCTGGGCCTGAACCTCGGGCCCGGGTCGTCGCGGCGGCGGTTCGGAAGTCGACGGGTTCGCGGATGAGAGGGCGGTCATGCAGTGGCCGCCGCCACGGCCGCGGCCGTGTTCGGCGCCGACAATGGTGATGACGTCGACCCCGGCCTTGCGCAGCAGCGCGTTCGTCTGTGTGTTCGGGTCGTAGGTGAAGACACGCCCGGTCCGAGGGCGACGGCGTTGTTGCCGCTGTCCCACTGCTGCCGCTCGGAGGCGTACACGTCGCCGCCGGTCTCGATCACCTGCAGTTCCGGGAGGCCGAGTGCCCCGGCGACCACGTCGACGAAGGCGCGGGAGCCTTCGTCGGTGATGTCGACCCCCGGGGCCTCGTCACTGGGCCGCAGGGCCGGCGTCTGCGACCCCATGGGGCAGGTCGGCGCGCCGGTCGCGACGAGCAGCCTGCGTGGCTCGAGCGTCTCCAGGAAGGCGCGTGTGCTGTCGATCAGGCCGAGGCCGACCTCGTTCGCGGTGATCTTGCGGTCGAGGAGCCACGACCGTGCCTCCGGGATGGCCATGGCCGACCGGGTGGCCGACGCCCGGGCCTCGAGCGAGAGGGAGATGCTCGCCGGGCTCGGGCTCGCGCAGCGGCGACAACTCGCCGCGCTGCTCGGCTCACTGGGGCAGTCGCTCGAGGGCGCCGACCCCGGAAAGTGAAAACGGGCTCCCCGCTCCGCACCTACGGCGGAACGGGGGACCCTGCGGCCCGGACCCGGACCCGGACCCGGACCCGGACCCGAGCCCGGACCCGGACCCGGACCCGGACCCGAGCCCGGACCCGGACCCCGACCCCGACCCGGGGTGGTGCTCGGTTCAGGAATTGAGCTCCTCCAGCGTCTTCCCGTTCGTCTCGACCGCGAAGAACGCGATCGCCATGCCCACCGCCGCCACGCAGGCGAGCTGAGCGAAGACGAGCGTCAGGCTGCCGCCCGCCCCGAGGATCGCGCCGACGGTGATCGGGCCGAGGATGACGCCGAGCCGGTTCCACAGGCCGCCGAAGGCCGCTCCCTTGGCGCGGTTGCGGGTCGGGTAGAGCTCGGGGGAGTAGAGGTAGAGCCCGGCGTTGATCGCGTACACGAAGAAGGTCATGCAGGACGCGAACACCGCGACCTGCCCGCCGGAGACCGCCCCGGTCAGGGCGAGCGTCCCGAGGGCCAGCGTGGTGCCGCCGAGGGCGGTGACCAGAGCGGGCCGGCGGCCGACCCGGTCGATCAGCAGCGCGACGATCAGGGTTCCGAGCAGCCCGGTGACGTTGCTGAGCAGCGTGTAGACGAGGGCGGTGGTCAGGTCCAGACCGAAGTTCTTGGTGTAGAGGGAGGGCAGCCAGGTGGAGATGCCGTGGTTGACGTAGTACGCGACGAACCACAGGCCCGACACGACCGCCGTGCGGCGCAGATACCGCCCCTGGAACAGCTCGCGCAGCCGGCCCTGCGCGGCCTCCTCCGCCTGGTCGGCGGCCGGTGCGGGCAGCGGTGCGGCGGTGGACCGGGCCACCTCTGCCTCGATCTGGGTGATGACCCGCTCGGCCTCCTCCGTCCTGCCGCGTGCGAGCAGCCAGCGCGGGGACTCGGCGACGTGCTTGGGGAGTGCGGCCGCGATCAGTACGGGCAGTGCGCCGATCACGAACATCGCCCGCCAGCCGAGGTTGGGAACCACCCACACGGCGACCAGGGTTGCCGCCGCGAGACCGGCCGGGAAGATCATCTCGTAGAGGAGGACGAAGCGGCCCCGGCGGTCGGAGCGTGCGATCTCGTTGATGTACGTGGCGGCGACGGGGACGACACCGCCGATGCCCAGGCCCTGGGCGAAGCGGAAGAGGGCGAACAGCTCGATGCCGTTCGAGAACGCCACGGCGAGGCTGGCGAGTGCGGTGACGGCGACCCCCAGGGTGACGGTCCGCACCCGGCCGATCAGGTCCCCCATCCATCCGGCGGCCAGGGCGCCCAGGAGCATGCCGATCGAGCCGGCGGTCACGGCGAAGGTGGCCTGCCCTGTCGTCAGGTGCCATTCCTTCATGAGGACAGGAAGTGCGGAGGCGGCCAGCAGTTGGTCGAACGCCTCGAAGAAGGTGACGGCGCCGATGAGGAAGCGGACCTTGACATGCCAGCGGGAGTGCGGCAGTCGTTCGAGCCTCGCCGCTATCGATCCCACGGCGGGCCGGCCGGCCACAGTCGTCATGAGTGGTTCCTTCCGCGAACATTGACGTTGCGGCGACAGTAGGAGCAGTTATCTAAGCGGTCAATGATTAATGGCAAAGACATCTTGGATCGGTGGCTCCGGATCCTCGATGCGGCTGCGTTGATCATGTGCGGCACGGACTTCCGGGGAATCCTCCCATGCGGGGTCTTGCGTGGAAGATGCCTTAGGGCTTAGATATCTAGCGCTGAGGGATTGGGATCCCGGGTCGGCCTGTCGTCAGGCCGCCGGGGACATCCGCACCCAGTGAAAATCCCGCACCAGCACCGCCCCCACACCCACGCGCCCGGAGGTCCAGCCATGCCTCGCTTCACGACCGACATCCTGATCGCGGGCCAGTGGCGGCGCGGCGGCGGCGCCCCCATCGAGACCGTGGACCCGGCCACGGGTCAGGTGCTCGCCACCGTCCACGCGGCATCGGCCGACGAGGTCGACGAGGCGGCCCGCGCCGCCGCGCAGGCCGCCGCCGACCCGGTCTGGCGGAACCTTCTGCCCCACCGTCGCGCCCGGCTTCTCCACCGCGTCGCGGAACTGATCGAGGACGCGGCGGACGACCTGTCGGCCGTCCAGACCGCCGACACCGGCAAGACCCTCGCCGAGACCAGGGCCCTCGCGCTCAGCGCCGCCGCCACCTTCCGCTACACGGCCGCCGCCCTGGAGACGGCGGAGGAGGAGATCACCCCGTCGCGCGGCGACTACGTCACGATGAGCGTGTACGAGCCGATCGGCGTCGTCGCCGCCGTCAATCCGTGGAACTCGCCGGTCGCCAGCGACGCCCAGAAGATCGCCCCCGCTCTCGCGGCCGGGAACGCGGTCCTCCTCAAGCCGGCCGCCTGGACGCCCCTGGTCTCCCTCGCCCTGGGAGGGCTGATCACTCAGGCGCTGGACGAGTACGGGCTGCCCCGGGCGCTGCTCTCGGTGCTGCCCGGCAGCGGCCGGGTCGTCGGTGACGCCCTCGTCTCCCACCCGCTGGTCGGCCGCATCGGATTCACCGGCGGCACCGACACCGGCCGGTCCATCGCGGCGGTCGCCGCCCACAAGCTGGTCCCGGCCTCGCTCGAGCTGGGCGGCAAGTCCCCGACGATCGTCCGCGCGGACGCCGACATCCCCCAGGCGCTGGCCGGCGTCATGTTCGGGATCTTCTCCTCCAGCGGCCAGTCCTGCATCGCCGGATCGCGGCTGTTCGTGGCGCGCGGCATCTACGACGAGTTCGTCGGCGAGCTCGTCGAACGGGTCCGCAAGCTGCGCGTCGGCCCCGGCACCGCCCCCGGCACCCAGGTCGGCCCGCTCGTCCACCACCGGCACCGGGACGCCGTCGCCGCCTACGTCGACCTGGCACGCGAGGAGGGCGGCCGGGTCCTGTGCGGCGGCGCCGCACCCGAGGGCGACGCGTACCAGGACGGCGCGTACTACCTGCCGACGGTCATCGACGGCCTGCCCCACACGGCCAGGGTGTGCCAGGAGGAGATCTTCGGCCCGGTGCTGATCGCCCTGCCGTACTACGACGAGGACGACCTGGTCCGCCAGGCCAACGACTCGGTGTACGGGCTGGCCTGCGGCATCTGGACCCGCGACCACCGGGCCGCCTGGCGCCTCGCCCGCCGTATCGACGCCGGCACGGTCTGGATCAACACGTACAAGCAGTTCAGCATCTCCACCCCCTTCAGCGGGATGAAGGACAGCGGCCTCGGCACCGAGAAGGGCCGTGACGCGATCCGCGCGTACCAGCGGCAGAAGTCCCTGTACTGGGGCACCTCCGACGCGCCCCTGCCCTGGGCGGGCTAGGCCGTGTCCGGCAGGTCCCGCCTGGCCGGCGACGCCCGGCACGCTCCCCCAGAGCTTGCGCCTGGGAGGTGCCCCCACCCCGTAGCCCTTCGGGCACGGGAGCTGCCCCGACGCCGCGTTGTCGGAGTCATCCACGTACGTCCGGTACGGAGATGATCCTCCGCCTTGCGATCGCACGCACCGGACGCCGCGCGCCCCGCCCTGCGGGCGGACGGCGCCATGTGCCGGACAGGCCCAGGGCCTGATGCGCGAAGACACGCCCCGAGTCCCCTCCCCTCCGTACGTCTGGAGACGGTCATGCCCCATCCCCCCGTCGCGCGACTGCGCGCCCTGCGCTCGGTCGAGCTGCTCACGCCGGCCTTCGGCGAGGCCGCCGACTTCTACGCCGAGGCCTGGGGCCTCACGGTCGTGGACTCCGAGCACGACGCCGTATGGCTCCGCGGCACCGGCGAGGAGCACCACGCGCTCCAGCTGACCCGCTCGCACCGCGTCGGCCTCGGCCGGATCAGCTTCGCGGTCGCCACCCCCGCCGAGGTGGACGAGGCGGCCCGCCGGCTGCTGGCCCGCGGCATCACCCCCGTGGCCGGACCCGGCCGCCTCGACCAGGTCGGCGGCGGCTACGGCCTGCGCTTCACCGACCACGAGGGCCGGCTCATCGAGCTGTCCGCCGAGACCTGGGCCGTGACCCCGCGCGGCCGGGACGAGGCCGTCCCGGTCGGTGTCACCCACGCCGTGCTCAACACCACCGACATCGACGCCTCCGTCGCCTTCTACTGCGACGTGCTGGGCCTGCGCGTCTCCGACTGGTCGGAGCACCGGATGGCGTTCCTGCGCTGCAACGCCGACCACCACTGCATCGCCTTCAACCAGGCCGAGTGGGCGTCCCTCAACCACGTGGCGTACGAGATGACGTCGGTGGACCACTTCATGCGAGGGCTCGGCCGGCTGCGGCACCACGGCGTCAGCCCCCAGTGGGGCCCGGGCCGGCACGGCCCCGGCGACAACACCTTCTCCTACTTCACCGACCCGACCGGCCTGGTCTGCGAGTACACCTCCGAGGTCGCCCAGGTGGTCGAGGACCGCTGGATCGCCAAGGTGTGGCGGCGCACGCCCGAGCTGTCCGACCTGTGGGGCACGGCGGGCGCACCGTCCCAGGAGATCCGCTGCCACATGGCCGGGTCGCCCGACCCCGGCCCGCTCAGCATCCGTCCCGAGGGAGCACACGCATGAGCACCCACATGAGCGCACACATGACGACGCGCAGGACAGGCCTCGTCGGCTGGGGCGCGATCGGCCGTGTCGTCGGTGCGGCGCTCACCGAAGGCGCCGTACCCGGCGCCGAGCTCGTGTGCATCGTCGACAACCGGGCCATCGGCGAGGCCCCGGCGCCGCAGGTCACCTTCGAGGAGGCGCTGAAGCGCTGCGACCTGATCGTGGAGGCGGCCGGCCAGGGCGTCGTACGGGAATGGGGCGAGCGGGTCCTCGCCTCGGGGACCGATCTGCTGATCGCCTCGACCGGTGCGCTGACCGACGAGGAGCTCGCCGAGCGGCTGCTCGCGGCAGGACCGGGCCGGGTGTACTTCACCGGCGGCGCCGTCGGCGGACTCGACCTCCTCCAGGCCGTGCGTGCCCTCGGCCCGCTGCACGACGTACGGCTGACCACGACCAAGCTGCCCGCCACGCTCGAACAGCCGTGGATGGACGAGGAGTTGCTGACCCGTATGCGGGCCGCGAACGGGCCCGTCGAGGTCATGTCCGGCAGTGCGCGCGACATCCCGGTGAAGTTCCCCAAGTCGACGAACGTCGCCGCCTCGGTCGCCCTTGCCGTCGGCGACCTGGACGCCGTACGGGTCCGGGTCGTCGCCGACCCCGGCGCGCACCACACCCGGCATGTCGTCGAGGCGTCCGGCACCCACGGCACGTACCGCTTCGAGGTCGCGCATCTGCCCGACCCGGGCAACCCGGCGACCAGCCAGGTCGTTCCGTACGCGGTGCTGCGCAGCCTGGCCGCACTGGCCGGCCGGACGGGACAGATCCTGTGACGGCGGCCGTGCACGTCGAGGCCGTGCACGTCGAAGAGGCGGGCGAGGCCGGTCCGCTGCTGCTGTGCCTGCACGGGATCGGCTCCTCGTCGGCCGCGTTCGCACCGCAGCTCGACGAACTGGGCCGGTACGCATGCGTCGTCGCCTGGGACGCCCCCGGATACGCCAAGTCCGCCGACCCCGAGGCCCCGTTGACGCTCGACGACTACGCCGACACGGCGGCCGGCCTGATCCGCTCGCGCGGCGGGAGTGCCCATGTGCTGGGCGTGTCGTGGGGCGGCGTGATCGCACTCCGGCTCGCCGTACGCCACCCGCAGCTCGTCGCCTCGCTGATCGTCGCCGACTCCAGCCCGGGATCAGGCACGGACCCGGCGAAGGCGGCAGCCATGCGGGCACGCGCCTCCGAGCTGGCCGAGGTCGGGCCGAGGGCGTTCGCCGAGCTGCGCGCACCCCGCCTGGTGTCCGAGCGGGCCCCCGACGAGCTCGTACGACGCGTGACCGACACGATGGCCGACTCCGTCCGCCTCCCCGGCTACGGCTACGCGGCGGAGTCGATGGCCGCCGCCGATCTGCGGGGCGAGCTCGCGCGCATCACGGCCCCCACGCTCGTCCTGTGCGGCGACCAGGACCGGATCACCGGCACCGAGGCCTCCCAGGCCATCGCCGGCGCCGTCCACAGGACCGCCTACGTGATCGTCAAGGACGCCGGTCACCTGGCCAACCAGGAGCAGCCCGCGCACGTCAACGCATGGGTGCTCGCTCACCTCCGCATCACCGCGCGCATCCCCGAACAGCGCACCGACGAACAGGAGCCCTCTGCCATGCCTCTGACCACCACCGAGTACGACAACGGCGGCGACCTCGCGAAGTACACCGACGCCCTCATCGCGACGAAGGACTCGCGGGAGCCGGACTGGGGCACCCTCTCCTTCCAGGAGAAGGCCGGTCCGCAGTTCAAGCGCGCCCAGATCCGCTACGTGGGCTCCGGCGCCACCGGCAACCACGAGAGTGACAACCGGATCATCCCGTCCGGCGGTTTCACCTTCTCCAACATGCTGCTGCCCCCGGGTGCCGAGGGCCCGGCGCACACCCACCACGACGTCGAGGAGGCCTTTTTCGTCCTGGAGGGCCAGGTCCGCGTCGGTGTCCACCGCGGCCCTGACGAGGTCGAGTACCGCACGCTCGGCTACCGCGACATGATCGTCGTCCCGGCCGGGGTGACCCGCTCGCTGAAGAACGAGGGCGACACCGACGCGCTGTTCTGCGTGATCATCGGCACGCAGAAGCCGCAGGTCCCGACCTACCCCGAGTACTCGCCGCTGTACGGGATCACGCGTGACTGACGCCGGCGAGGGCGTCCGTACGGTCGTCGTCACCGGGGCGGGCCGTGGCCTGGGACTGGCCATGGCCCGCCGGGCCGGCGCGGACGGCTTCCGGGTCGTCGTCGCCGAGCTCGACCCCGGGCGCGGCACGCGGGCCGCCGGGACGCTGCGCGCGGAGGGGACCGACGCCCACTTCGTGCGGTGCGACGTCGCCGACCCGGCCTCCGTCACGGAACTGGCCGACGCGGTACGGGACATGGGACCGCTGTACGGCCTGGTCAACAACGCCGCGCTCGCCAACGGCGTCGGCGGCAAGGAGTTCCAGGACATCGACGTCGAGGTGTGGGACCGGCTGATGACGGTCAACGCCCGCGGTCCCTGGCTCGTGGCGAAGGCCCTGTACCCGCTCTTCGGGGAGCAGGGACGCATCGTCAACCTCGCGTCGGACGCCGCCCTGTACGGCTCCCCGCGCCTCGCCCACTACATCGCCTCGAAGGGGGCGGTGATCGCCCTGACCCGGGCCATGGCCCGGGAGCTCGGCGAGCGGGGCATCACCGTCAACGCGCTGGCCCCCGGCCTCACCGAGGGCGAGGCCACCGGGACCGTGCCCGCCGAGCGCCACGACCTCTACCGCGCGAACCGGGCCGTCTCCCGCCCTCAGCGGCCCGACGACCTCACGGGACTCGTCTCCTTCCTGCTCAGCGAGGAGTCCCGCTATCTGACCGGACAGGTGATCGCCGTCAACGGCGGCTTCACCATGAACTGACCTGGAGAACCACCATGGATCTGGGCCTCGCCGACCGCACCATCATGGTCACCGGCGGCAGCTCGGGCGTCGGCCTGGCCACGGTCCGCGCCCTCGTCGACGAAGGCGCACGCGTCGCCACCTGCGGACGCGACGCCGACCGGCTCGCCAAGGCGGCCGCGGCCATCGGCAGCGACCGGCTGCTGACGGACGTGTGCGACGTACGCGACGCGGATGCCGTACACGCCTTCACCGAGCGCGTGGCCGGCGAGTTCGGCGGCATCGACGGACTCGTCAACAACGCCGGCCAGTCCCGGATGAAGCGCCTCGACGAGACCACCGGCGACGACTGGCGCGACGAACTGGAACTGAAGTTCTCCGGCGTGCTCAACACGCTGCACGCGGCCCGCCCCCATCTCAGGGCCTCGGACGCGGCGAGCGTCGTCAACGTCAACGCCGTCCTCGCCAAACAGCCCGAGCCCCGCCTGATCACCACGAGCGCCGCCAGGGCCGGCATCCTCAACCTCTCCAAGTCCCTGTCGGCCGAGCTCGCCCCCGACGGCATCCGGGTCAACTCGGTGTGCCTGGGCCTCATCGACACCGGCCAGTGGACCCGGCGCCACGCGGCGGCGGGCTCCGGCACGACCTACGAGGAGTGGCAGGCGGAGCTCGCCGCCGACCGCGGGATCGCGCTCGGCCGGCTCGGACGGGCCGAGGAGGTCGCGTACGCGATCGTCTCGCTGCTCTCGCCCCGCGCCTCGTACATCACCGGCACCAGCATCGACGTCTGCGGCGGCGTCGGCCGCTCCATCCTCTGAGGAGACCCCACCATGCGATACGACACCGGAGGCGATCTCCTCGTCGCCGTTCTGCGGGAACTGGGCATCGACACCGTCTTCGGCATCGTCAGCGTGCACAATCTGCCGCTCGTCGAGGCCGTCGACCGGGAGCTCCGGTTCGTGCCCGTACGCCACGAGGCATCCGCCGTGAACGCCGCCGACGCCTACGGGCGCGCCCGCGGCACCATCGGCTGCGCCCTCACCTCGACGGGGACCGGTGCGGGCAACGCGGCCGGATCGCTGATCGAGGCGCTGAGCGCCGGCACCTCCGTCCTGCACGTCACCGGGCAGGTGGAGAGCGCGTTCCTGGGCAGCGGACGCGGCTTCATCCATGAGACGAAGGACCAGCTGGGCATGCTGACGGCGGTCTCCAAGCACGCCGCCACCGTCCCGTCCGCCGAGGCGGCGGGCCGCGTCCTGCGCGAGGCGGCGCGGGCGGCGCTCACGGCACCCGGTGGACCCGCGAGCGTGGAGTGGCCGATCGACCTCCAGTACGCGGCCCAGACCGATGCCCCGGCGGCGACCGCCGTGCCCACCGTACCCGCTCCCACCGAGGGCGAGCTGGCGGCCGCCGGAGCGCTGCTCGCGTCCGCGCGGCGGCCGCTGATATGGGCCGGTGGCGGCGCCACCCGGGCCCGTGGCGAGCTCGCCGGCCTGCTCGCCGCGACCGGCGCCGGACTGCTCACCTCCAATTCCGGGCGCGGTTCCGTGCCCGAGGACCATCCCCAGGTCATCGGCAACTTCGCCGCCACCCCGGCCGGGCGCGCCCTGCTCGCCGACGCCGATCTGCTGCTGACCGTCGGCACCCACTTCCGTTCCAACGAGACGGCCGACTACGGGCTGGAGCTCCCCGCGTCCCACATCCAGATCGACCTGGACGCCGCCGCGCTGGGCCGTGTGTATCCGGCGGACCACGCACTGCACGGCGAAGCCGCCGCCGTCCTCGCGGCGCTGCTTCCCCACGCCCGGGCGGCCGAACCGGCCTGGACGAGCCGCGTCGCCGCGGTCCGTGCCGAGGTGCGGGCCACGCTGCACGACGCCATCGGCCCCCAGGCGGCCATCTGCGACGCGATCCGCGCCGCACTGCCCCGCGAGGCCGTCGTCGCCCGCGATGTCACCATCCCGTCGAGCAGCTGGGGCAACCGGCTCCTTGGCCTGTACGACCCGCGCGACAACGTCTTCCCGCGCGGCGGCGGCATCGGGCAGGGCCTGGGGATGGGCATCGGGGCCGCGCTCGCCCGGCCCGGGGACCCCACCGTCGTCCTCGCCGGTGACGGCGGCCTCGCCGTCCATCTCGGGGAGCTGCTCACCCTCGCCCAGGAACGGCCCCGCCTCACGCTGATCGTGTTCAACGACGGCGGCTACGGCGTGCTGCGCAACATGCAGGACAGGCACAGCGAGCGCCGCTCCGGGGTCGACCTCGTCACGCCCGACTTCGCGCAACTGGCCGCGGCCTGCGGGCTCCCGTACCTGCGGATCGCCGCCCCCGAGCACGCCGAGGCCGCGCTCGCCGAGGCCGTCGCAGCCGACGGGCCGACGCTCGTCGAGGTCGACCTGGCGGAGCTCGGACCGATGAAGAACCCGTTCACGCCGCCCGTGAAGATCCCGGGCCGCAGCCCCGGCCCGACGCCGGCCCCGTGAGGAGGCAGCCGAGATGAGCGAGAGCGCTCTGCACCTGACCGTGCACCGCATGACCTGGGAGGCCGACGGCGTGCTGTCCGTCGAGCTGACCCACCCCGACGGCAAGCCCCTCCCGGCCTGGACGCCCGGCGCCCATGTCGACGTCGAGGTCGGCGGGCGGATCCGCCAGTACAGCCTCTGCGGCGACCCGCGGTCCGCCACCGTGTACCGGATCGGCGTCCTCGACGAGCCCGCCTCGCGCGGCGGTTCGCGGTACGTGCACACCCGGCTGCGCCCCGGGCAGACCGTCACCGTCTCCGAGCCGCGCAACCACTTCGCACTGGAGGACTCCGCCGGATACGTCTTCGTCGCCGGCGGCATCGGCATCACCCCGCTGCTCGCCATGGCCCGGGAGACCGCACGGCGCGGCGCGCCCTGGCGCATGGTCTACGGCGGACGCAGCCGCGCCTCGATGGCCTTCACCGAGGAACTGGCCGCGCTGGACGGCGAGGTGACCCTCGTTCCGCACGACGAGCAGGGCCACATCGACCTGGATGCCGCGCTGGCGGATCTGCCCGACGGCACCCTCGTCTACAGCTGCGGCCCGGAGCCACTGCTCGCCGCCGTCGAGCAGAAGTGCCCCGCGGGGCGGCTGCGCGTGGAGCGGTTCGCCGCACCGGCCGTGGAACGCACCGGCGAGGACGCGGCCTTCGAGGTCGAGTGCCGCACCTCGGGCCGCACGCTCACCGTCGGGCCCGGCACCTCGATCCTGGAGGCCGCCGAAGGGGCGGGACTGAGCGTCAACAGCTCGTGCCGTGACGGCATCTGCGGATCCTGCGAGACGCGTGTGCTGGCCGGCACGCCCGATCACCGCGACTTCCTGCTCAGCGAGGCCGAGCACAGCGCGAACGCCACCATGATGATCTGCGTCTCGCGCTGCGCCTCCGGCCGCCTCGTCCTCGACCTGTGAACCGCCCGTTGGAGACCCCCATGACCACCGCCCCCTGGCCGTACCTGGACGCCCACCAGTCCCGTACGCACGAACCCACCCCCTACGAGTACAAGCTCGCCGCCACGCTCGAGGAGGTCTTCACCAAGGACGGCCACGAACTCGCCGACGTCGTCCGCGGACTGAACGCCCGCCAGGTCCACGCCCCCGACGGCGCCCCCTGGACCGAGGAGTCCTTCCGCGCCGAGATGCACCGCCTGGGAGCCTGACCATGAGCCTGTCCACCACCGCCACCGCCGAGCACATCTACGCCACCGGGCTGCGCAACCAGTGGCACCCCGTCGTCCCGTCCCGCTTCGTCGCGCCCGGCGCGATGCGCAAGGTGACGGCGCTCGGGGAACAGTGGCTGCTGTTCCGCCGCTCCGACGGAGCCCTGTCGATGCTCGCCGACCGCTGCCCCCACCGCGGCGCACCCCTGTCCCTGGGCAAGCACCTCGGCGACCGGGTCGCCTGCTGGTACCACGGTGTCGAGGTCGAGACCGACGGCACCGTCTCGTCCGTGCCGGGACTGCCCGGCTGCGCCCTGGAGGGCAAGAAGCTGGTCACCTCGCTGCCGGTCCGCGAGGTCGCCGGCGCGGTCCTCGCCTGGTTCGGCGACGAACAGCACCCCGAGCCCGCCGAGCTCACCCTCCCCGACCCGCTCACCGACCCCGACGTCGAGCCGATCCTGTGCTACGCCGAGTGGAACGTGCCGTGGCGGTTCGCCGTGGAGAACCTCCTCGACCCGATGCACGGAGCGTTCCTGCACCACGAGTCGCACACCATGTACGACGGCGACACCACCGCCAAGTTCCGGATCCGCGAGACCGACCGGGGCTACTTCTTCGAGAAGACCGACCAGCGCGGCGTCAACTTCGACTGGGTCGAGCTGTGCCGCACCGGCATCGACTGGGTGGACCTCTCCATCCCGTACCCGCCGTCCGCCGGACCCGGCGGTGCCTTCGGCATCGTCGGGGCGGCCTGCCCGGTCGACGCCGGACGCACGGGTGTCTTCTTCTGGCGCTACCGCCGGGTCCGGGGCTGGGAGCGCGACACCTGGCGCTTCCTCTACAAGACGCTCATCGAGAAGCGCCACTGGGAGGTCCTCGAACAGGACCGCGTCATGCTGGAGGCCATGCCGGCCGACGCCGACCAGCGGGAGAACCTGTACCAGCACGACCTGGGCGTGGTGCGGCTGCGCCGTCTGTACCGGGCACAGGCGGAGGCACAGGCCGCGGCGGGGTGAACCGGACGGCTCAGCCCGCCGGCTCCTCGTCCGAGGCGAGGATCGAGTGCTCCAGCTTGCGCAGCAGCCGCGCGAGCTGGCGGCACTCGGCGGGGGTCAGTTCGCCGAGCATGCGGCGCTCGTTGTCGAGATGCTCGGCGAACACCTCGTCCACCTTGGCGAGCCCTGCGTCGGTGAGCCGTGAGTGGACGATCCGCCGGTCGTCGGCGTCGCGCTCCCGGACGATCAGCCCGTCCTTCTCGAGCCGGTCGATACGCAGCGTGACGCCCGCCGACGAGACGAGCCCGGAGTCGGCGAGCTGGCCCGCCGTGAGCCGGTACGGCTTCCCGGACCTCCGCAGGGCCGTCAGCACGTCGAAGCCGGCCACGGACAGCCCGTGCCGCTCGATGGACGCCGTGAGCCGGGTGCTGTACCGCACGAACGAGCGGTGCAGCCGCGCCAGGACCTCCAGCGGACTGGTGTCCAGCTCGGGCCGCTCCCGTGCCCAGGCCTCGATGGCCATCGCCACGGCGTCCCGACCGGCCGTTGCCCTGCGCTCCGCCATCCCGTCCCCTCATGCCGCTGGTCCAGCGCCTCGGCCGAGTCTCCTCCGGCGCGGGCGGACATCCCACGCCCCTGAGAATTCTACCGCTGAAGGATTGATGCCGAGGGCGTCCGGCCCACGGCGGTCACGACGCGTGACCGCCGGATCCGCCGAACGCCCTCAGAATGCGCTCGGCGGCGAGCGTGGCCGTCAATCCGCCGGCCCTGACCTGCTGCTCCAGGCCGGGTGCCAGGGCTCGGACGCCAGGGTCGGCGTGGAGGCGGCCGAGCAGCTCGTCGCGGACCATCGTCCAGGTCCAGTCGACCTGCTGGTCACGGCGTTTGGCGGCGAGGCGGCCGGTCGAGTCGAGGAGGGTCCGGTGCTGTTCGATGCGCTCCCAGACGGTGTCCAGACCGCTCGACTCGCGGGCGCTGCAACTCAGTACGGGCGGCGTCCAGACCGCGTCCCTGCCGTGCATGAGCCGCAGGGCGCCGGCCAGCTCCCGTGCGGCGGCCCGGGCGTCGCGCTCGTGGGGGCCGTCCGCCTTGTTGACGGCGATCACGTCGGCCAGCTCCAGGACGCCCTTCTTGATGCCCTGCAACTGGTCTCCGGTGCGGGCCAGCGTCAGCAGCAGGAAGGAGTCGACCATGTTCGCGACCGCGGTCTCCGACTGGCCGACGCCGACCGTCTCCACCAGCACCACGTCGTGGCCCGCGGCCTCCATCACCACGATCGACTCGCGCGTCGCCCTGGCGACCCCGCCCAGGGTGCCGGCGGTGGGGGAGGGGCGCACGAAGGCCGAGGGATCCACGGCCAGGCGCTCCATACGGGTCTTGTCGCCCAGGATCGAACCGCCGGTCCGGCTGGAGGACGGGTCCACCGCGAGCACCGCGACCCGGTGCCCGAGCGACGTCAGCATCGTGCCGAACGCGTCGATGAAGGTGGACTTGCCCACGCCGGGAACACCGCTGACACCGATCCGCCGCGCCCTGCCGCTGTGCGGAAGCAGCTCGGTCAGCAACTCCTGCGCGAGCGCCCGGTGATCGGGCCGGGTGGACTCGACGAGCGTGATGGCGCGGGCCACGATCGCCCGCTTCCCGTCGAGTACACCCTTCACATACGTGCCGAGGTCGATCGCCATGGGGCTCAGAGGTCGTGTCCGAGGTCGGCCGACAGCCGCTTCACCAGGTCGTACGCCGCGTCCGGGATGACCGTCCCGGGTGGGAACACGGCCGCCGCACCCATCTCCAGCAGCGTCGGGACGTCCTGCGGCGGAATCACCCCGCCCACGACGATCATGATGTCCTCACGGCCCTCCTCGGCGAGCTGCTCCCGCAGGGCCGGTACGAGCGTGAGGTGCCCGGCGGCCAGCGAGGACACCCCGACGATGTGCACGTCCGCCTCGACGGCCTGGCGGGCCACCTCGGCCGGGGTCTGGAACAGCGGACCGACGTCCACGTCGAAGCCGAGATCGGCGAAGGCGGTGGCGATCACCTTCTGGCCGCGGTCGTGGCCGTCCTGGCCCATCTTGGCGACCAGGATGCGCGGACGGCGGCCCTCGGCGTCCTCGAACGAGCCCACGAGCGTACGGGTGCGCTCCACGGACGGGGACTCGCCGGCTTCGTTGCGGTACACGCCGGAGATCGTACGGATCTGGCCGGCATGCCGCCCGTACACCTTCTCCAGGGCGTCGGAGATCTCCCCGACGGTGGCCATCGCACGGGCTGCGCGGACGGCCAGCTCCAGCAGATTGCCGGTGCCCTCGGCGGCCCGGGTCAGCGCCTGCAGCGCGTCCTGGCAGGCGAGCTCGTCGCGCTCCTCCCGCAGCCGCCGCAGCTTCGCGATCTGCTGGGCGCGTACGGAGGAGTTGTCGACCTTGAGGACGTCGATCTGCTCGTCGCTGTCGACGCGGTACTTGTTCACGCCGATGACCGGCTGGCGTCCGGAGTCGATCCGGGCCTGGGTGCGGGCCGCGGCCTCCTCGACCCGCAGCTTGGGGATGCCCGCGTCGATGGCCTGCGCCATGCCGCCCGCCGCCTCGACCTCCTCGATGTGCTGCCAGGCCCGGCGGGCGAGGTCGTACGTGAGCTTCTCGACGTACGCGCTGCCGCCCCACGGGTCGATGACCCGGCTCGTGCCCGACTCCTGCTGGATCAGCAGCTGCGTGTTGCGGGCGATGCGCGCCGAGAAGTCGGTGGGCAGGGCGAGCGCCTCGTCGAGGGCGTTGGTGTGCAGGGACTGGGTGTGGCCCTGCGTCGCGGCCATCGCCTCGACACACGTGCGCGTGACGTTGTTGAACACGTCCTGCGCGGTGAGCGACCAGCCGGAGGTCTGCGAATGGGTGCGCAGGGAGAGGGACTTGGTGTTCTTCGGGTCGAACTGCTTGACCAGCTTGGCCCACAGCAGGCGCGCCGCCCGCAGCTTGGCGATCTCCATGAAGAAGTTCATGCCGATCGCCCAGAAGAAGGAGAGCCGGGGCGCGAACGCGTCCACGTCCAGCCCGGCGTCCCGGCCCGCCCGGATGTACTCCACGCCGTCCGCGAGCGTGTAGGCGAGCTCCAGGTCGGCCGTCGCGCCCGCCTCCTGGATGTGGTAGCCGGAGATGGAGATGGAGTTGTAGCGCGGCATCCGCTGCGAGGTGAAGGCGAAGATGTCGGAGATGATCCGCATCGACGGCTTCGGCGGATAGATGTACGTGTTGCGGACCATGAACTCCTTGAGGATGTCGTTCTGAATGGTCCCGGCCAGCTTCTCGGGCGGTACGCCCTGCTCCTCGGCCGCCACGATGTACAGCGCCAGCACGGGCAGCACGGCGCCGTTCATCGTCATCGACACGGTCATCCGGTCGAGCGGGATGCCGTCGAAGAGCCGGCGCATGTCGTAGAGGGAGTCGATGGCGACGCCCGCCATGCCGACGTCACCGGTCACCCGCGGGTGGTCGCTGTCGTAGCCGCGGTGGGTGGGCAGGTCGAAGGCGACCGACAGGCCCTTCTGGCCGGCGGCGAGGTTGCGCCGGTAGAAGGCGTTGGACTCCTCGGCCGTGGAGAAGCCGGCGTACTGGCGGATGGTCCACGGCTGGTTGACGTACATCGTCGGGTAGGGGCCACGCAGATACGGGGCGATGCCCGGGTACGTGCCCAGGAAGTCCAGGCCCTCCAGGTCCCGGCCGGTGTAGAGCGGCTTGACCCCGATGCCCTCGGGGGTCTCCCAGAGCAGGTCGTCCCCGCCGGTCGCCTTCGTGACGGCCGTACGCCACTCGTCGGCGCTGCCGCCGGCGGCCGGGGTCCCCAGCTCGATCCCGGAGAAGTCGGGGATTCCCATCAGGACACTCCCATGCGGTCGAGGGTGGCGGAGAGCACGTCGACGGCGTCGCAGCCCGCGAAGACGTACGCGTCGACGTCGGTGTACTGCCCGGGGCGGCCGGCGAGGAACACGTGCCGTGCGCCCGCCGCCTTGAGCCCGTGGGCCGTGGCCGCGGCCTGCTCCTCGTACAGCGCGTCGCTGGAGCAGAGGCAGGCCTCGGTGGCGCCGCTGTCCTCGAAGGTGCCCTCGGTGACGGCCTCGATGCCGCCGGCCTGGAAGAGGTTGGCGGCGAAGGCCGTCCGCGCGGTGTGGGCGGCGGCGGGACCGATGGCGGCCAGGAAGATGCGCGGCCGGGACCCGGTGGCGGCGAGATGGGCGTCGGAGCGGGCGCGCAGCGCCTCGTAAGCCTCGTCGCGCCGTACCCTCGGGAGCCCACCGGACGCAGGTGCGGGCTTCGGTTTCCGCTCCACGGGACGCTCGGTGAGGTGCGGGAACTCGCTGACGCCGGTGATGGGTTCACGGCGCTTGGCGAGCTTCGAGCTGCGCGCCTCCCACGTGTTGGCCAGATCCTGGCCGAGACGGCCCGAGCGCAGCGCGGCCGGCTGGCCGCCGGTCCGCTCGATCCACCGGAAGAACTCCCAGCCCGCGTGGGCGAGTTCGTCGGTGAGCCGCTCCACGTACCACGAGCCGCCGGCCGGATCGATCACCCGGGACAGATGCGACTCCTCCACCAGGATGGACGAGGTGTTGCGGGCGATGCGCCGGGCGAACGCGTCCGGCAGGCCGAGGGCGTGGTCGAAGGGGAGCACGGTGACGGCGTCGGCGCCGCCGACCCCGGCGGCCAGCGTGGCGACCGTCGTGCGCAGCATGTTCACCCAGGGGTCGCGGCGCGACATCATCACCGGCGACGTCACGGCGTGCTGCAGCTGTGCCCCCGCCCCCGGCGCCCCGCACACCTCGGCCACCCGCGCCCACAGCCTGCGGGCCGCTCGCAGCTTGGCGATGGTCAGGAACTGGTCGGCCGTCGCCGCGTACCGGAACTCCAGCTGTGCACAAGCCTGTTCGACGGACAGTCCCGCCTCGGTCAGTTCACGGAGGTAGGCGACACCGGTGGCCAGGGAGCAGCCCAGCTCCTGCGCGGCCGAGCCGCCGGCCTCGTGGTACGGCAGCGCGTCCACGGTCAGCGCCCGCAGCCCCGCGTACTCCTCCGAGCACCGCAGTGCGAGAGCGGCGGCCGGCGCGAAGTCCAGCGCCTCGCCCGTACGGGCCTCGTGGCCCAGCGGGTCCGCGCCGAGGTTGCCGCGTGCCGCGTCCTTGCCGACACCCCGCTCCTCGAACAGCCGCAGCAGCTCCCGCGCCGCGGGCTCGACGTCACGTCCCGCGTCGAGGACGACGGGCGCCAGGTCGAGAAGGACGCCGTCGAGGACCCGGCCGAGCGAGGACACCGGGATCCCGCTCTCGCCCAGGACCAGCCACAGCGAGGTGACGCCGTTCTCCAGGTCCGTGAGCACCGCGCCGCCGTCGACCGCCGAGTGCTGCTGCCGTACGTCCCAGCCGCCGCTGCTGTTGCCCTCGGCCCGGCCGCCGCGTACGAACGGTGCGAAACCGGGGAAGCCGGGGCCGGGCGCAGTGTCGTGCGCGGTGTAAAGAGGCCGGGTGCGCAGCCCGTCCTCCAGCGCGGTGGACAGGGCATCCTCCGCTGCCGCGCCCGAGACTTCCTTTCCCGACTTGCGCAGGACACCCGCCACCAGGCGTTGCCACTGCTCATGCGTCGCGTCAGGGAACTCGGCGGCCAGCGAGAGCCCGTCGTCAGGCAGGACCGTCATGCTCGGATGTTAGGACAGGCCGACAAAGGAGCAGCAGAGGGCACGGCTGTGACCTTGCCCTCTCCAGGACGGCCTTGATCCGCGGGCGGGGTTCGTACTACGGCCCGTCTTCTGGATCGGGCCGGATCAGGGAGGGGTACGCCGCGGAGCGGTTGATGTCACAGCAGTCCGTCGTGTACCGGTAGGGCCTGAGGCCGCCCAGCGGATCGTCGCGGAACCTGTCGAAGGGGTCCGTCAGTTCCTGGCGGCGGGCGTCGGAGCCGGGGCCAAACGCCGGAGCATAGCCGAGCGCCGGCGCGGCCATGAACGAGTGGTCGCTGTGCCAGATGTTCTCGGCGCCGATGGCCATGGCGTCCTTGGCCAGGCGGGAGACGCCGACGGTGTCGCCCTTGGGGAAGAAGGGGTTGGGCTCCGGCTCGCCCCACAGGCCGGCGAACGCGAGCTGGGACTGCGGGTCGAAGGCGTGCTGATCGCGGAAGAACAGCACCTTCCACTCCAGCAGCGCCTGCCTGATCTTGTCAGCGAGGTCCTCGCCGATCGGTCGACCACCGCCTTCAGGACCGCCCCGGTGACCCGCTCCTCCCGCGGTCGCTCCGGTCCCCGTTCCGTCCCGCGCGGCTGTGTACCCACCATGCACAGAGCGTCTCTGATCAGCTAAGCGATCCCGTGCAAGACGTAGTGTCTGGCGTGGGTTGTGCCCACCGTGGAGGGGTGGCGTGGGCGTGCAGGTGGAATCCCGCGCCCAGTGCTGCTCCGCGTGGCCTGTGTCGGCTGGTGGTGGGTGTGCTGATCGTCGTCACGTCCTGGTTCCGGTGGGCTGCGCGGGGCAGCCGGGTCCGGCCCGTTGGTGCGTGTCCCTCCGGACGCTTGCCCGCCGGACCGTATGGGCCGGTGGGGGAGGGTGCCCTGCGTCGCCTGGGCGCGGGGCGTGTTGTCTGTCGCCGGGTGGGTCCGGTCTTGGACCGGTCCGGGCGGGTCCTGGTGGTCGGGGCGATCACGGCGCGGGTTTCGAGTGTGTCCACCACTGTGCGGATGACCATGGTGTCGGTGGCGCGGTCGGTCACGGTCTTGGTCTGGTGGGTGAGGCCGCGTGCGGCGATGCGTTTCCACGCGCCCTGGTCGCGGTCGCCCTGGTAGCCGCACGAGCGGCACAGGGCCCATTTCCAGCCGGGCGTGGTGGGCCGGTCGGGGGCTCTGCGGTGCCGCAGCGGGGCCAGGCACTGCGGGCAGTGCTTCGAGGTGTTCTTCGCGGGCACGGCGACCACGGCGATGCCTGCCTCGGCGGCGAGGTGCCGCATGCGGTTCATGATCTGCCCGCGCACCTGCTGGGAGAGGCGGGTGTTCATGGTGCGGCCCATGCCCTTGGCCTCCATCGAGCGGAGGTCTTCGACATAGATCACCGTGGCTGCGGCGGCGACAGCCTGGTCCACGGCCCAGCGCGCGGCTGACCAGGCCAGTGCATCGTTGAGGTTCGACCGCTTGTCGCAGATGCGCCGGATTTCGTCGGTCAGTACCGCGTCCTTGGCCGCCAGGGGGTGTGCGGTGTCGCCGCCGATGAGCCGCTGATAGTGGTCGGTCCTGGTGTGCAGGTGCTCGGACAGGCGGCGCAGGCGGTGTTGTTTCGCCAGGACGCCGGCGGCGCGGAACATGCCCCCGCTGCCGAGTGCGGTGATGGTGCCGTCGGCTTGCAGCCGGGCAGCGCCCGCGCTGAGGAGGGTATTGAGGCCCCAGTCCACGCCGAGTGCGACCGCATGACCGCTGCGGGCAGTCTTGGGGACCCGGTGGGTGTAGGCAAGATCGACGCGTACCCGGCGCTGGTGGATGCGCAGGGTGGGCAGGTGCAACACCGCGTTCGTGGGGATCGTCGGCGGCAGGCTGATGGGGCAGGCCACCCACGTCCAGTCCCGGTAGGAGGCCGGGTCGGGGCGGGTAGGGAGCTGCAAACGCAGCAGCGCCCGGCCCGGATCGCTCTCGTTCCGCTCGATGGTGACCTGTTGCCCGTCACAGGCGGACAGCAGCAACATCCGCGATATCCGCGGTACAGGCTCCAGCTCGAACACATCCGCCGGAAGGCGGCCGTGCTTGCGCACGAAAGCAGCGATCTGCCGGGTACGGGATTTGATGACGCTGGACGGCAGGAACTGCCCGTTGGGCACCGCACCCCGGACGGTGTCCCACTCGTCCGGGGTGCGCTTCGCAGGATCTTCGGGCCAGGTCGCGAGGATTCCTGCGGTCAGGTCGGCTCGCCACTTCGCCGCCCGCAGCCCGCGCCCGGCCTGCTCCTGAGCCATCCGAACGATCCGGTCGTTGACCTTGAAGCCTCCGATCGGGGCGATCGTCCAGCCCAGGCGGCGCAAGGCCATCCACGCGTTCGACGGCAGTTTCCTGCCGCCCGCGTCCTCACCGGAGGCGAGCACGTCCACGTCGGCGGTGTTCCAGTGCCCGGCCAGCAGATCGGCGACCATGCCAGACACCAGACCGGCCGCCCATGCAACACGTTCCGCCAGCACGGATGCGGTCATCAGCTCGCCGGTCTTCTCGTCCACTCCGGCGCGCAAGACACCACGGGCGCACGCCGTGCGCAAGGTCTCCCCCTCGGCAAGCGGCAGCTTCCGGCTCACGCGGCATCATCCTGCGGGTACTGGCCGGTCTCGGCAAGCAGCCGCTTGCGGGCTTCCGCCGAGCGCATGCCGTACAGCCGCCCGGCGAAGGTGGTGACCAGGGACACGAAGTCTTCGAGGAGTTCGTCCCGGCCGCCGGCCTTCTTCGGGTGCAGAACTTCGAGGGTGACGCCGTATACGCCGAACAGCCGCTTGAGCCAGCCGACACCGAACCGGGCCAGCCGGTCCTCATGCGTCACCCGCACCACACTGACGCTGCCATCAGAGACCATCGCCAACACCCGGTTCAGGCCGGGCCGGTTCTCCCGCAGACCCGATCCGCGGTCCCTGACGACCTTCACGACCTCACCCGTGGACGTGGCCCGCAACTCCTCCTCCTGCGCGGCCAGTGAGGACTCCTGTCCGGACGAACCCGACACACGCACATACAGAACCTCCCACCTCGGAAGGGAGGTTACCGCGCCGCTGCCGCGCTTCATGTTCTCCACATCGACCGAGGAGAACCGGCGCTCACGACCCACCCACGAGAACGGAATCTTGCCGTCGATAGCCCACTGGCGAAGCGTCATCGGGTGAACACCCAGACGCTTCGCGGCCTTGGACATCCGCAGCAACTCCACGCACCCAACGATACAGGCACAACACTAGGCATTTGTAATGAAGTTGATGAGCCTACGATCCCCGCCGGACCCCGTGGGTCCGGGGGCGTGCGCGGCGACGGTGGCGGTCACCTCCTCCGCGTGGCACGGAGCAGTTCCGGCCAAGCGATTCGCTCGCCCTGCGGTTCCCGAGGGCCGCCACGGAGGTCGCCCGCCGAGTCCGTCCCAGGCGCCGGCCGACCAGGTCCTCGCGCAGATGGAGGCGGCGGTCAGGCGAGCACGTTGACGGCTCGGGCGACCACGAGCCCGAGGATGACCAGGGAGACGAGGGACTGGACGGCCATGGCGATCTTGGCCCAGGGGGCCAGTGGCATGACATCGGTCGGGCTGAAGGCCGTGGAGTTGGTGAGTCCGAGGTAGAGGTAGTCGACGAAGCGGGGGCGCCACTGTGTCGCGTTCAGGTCGGCGTTGAGCTGCTGGGGGAAGGCGAGTTCGGGGGTGTCCGGCATGTGGTGGGCTCGGGCGGCCGCTCCACCGCTGTCGAGTTCGAAGTACAGCAGGGCGAAGGCGAGGACGGTGGAGCCCCAGACGACGCCACCGGCCTGCAGCAGGCCGGTGGCGGAATTGGTCTCGGCTCCTCCGTGGATGAGGTCGTCGACCAACCGTACGGTCGACCAGATGGCGCTGAGGGCCAGCACGCCGACCAGGGCGATCGACACTCCGCGCAGGGTGGCGGAGCGACGGCTGATCCGGCCCGGGTCGCCCGCGATCAGCGTCACCAGGAGCAGCCCTTCGCCGAGGGGGAGCAGCCAGCGGGGCCCCAGGCGCAGGTCGTCGGGCATCAGCAGGGTCAGCACCATGGCGGCGACGACGGCTCCGGCCATCGGCCAGCGGGCCTCGCCGTAGGCCGCCTGGTGCGGCTCCCGATCGCTCGGATCGCTCGGATCGTTGGTACCGGTCGGGTGGTGTCCGGTCATGTTCGGCTGCTGCCCGGGGCCGGTTCGCGGCTCGGCGGCGTCTGTCCGGCCATACCCATCACGCCAGTCTCCTCGAGGGCTGGGCGGCGGGCCGCCCGCTACGTCACCGAACGTACCTCGAAGCCGGGCGGGGTATCGGCTGCCGCTTCGCGTGTCCCGTGTCCGGCTGAGGGGGATTCAGGGCCGGTCGCGGCGTTCGAAGATGAATCGGGGAAACCCGTACCACCCGTTGCGCAACCGATGCCCTAGCTTTGCGGATCAGGGACCTTGAGTTCATCTCCCGTGTTGGAGACGAAGATGACCAGCAGCTTCGCCGGTTCCGTCTTGCTGGCGTTCTCCGTGAGCACGTGGTGGGCGCCCGGCTCCTCGACCCAGTTCTCGCCTTGCTGGTACGTACGTGTCGGCTCGCCATCGAGCTTGCTGCGCATAGTGCCGTCGAGCACGTAGGCGTAGACGAAAGCCTCGCCGTGCCGATGCGGAACCGCGCGTGCGGCGGGCGGGAAGTCCACTGCCGCCGAGGTGAACGTCTTGCCCTTGACGTTCGGAAGCGCCTGTTCATACAGAGGCGTCAGCGTTTCTTCCGGTGGCTCGGAAGCCACGGCGGCAACCGGCACCCTGCCGGTCGGACGCTCGGCCGCGGGGGCGCATGCGACGGCCGCGGCCACCACGCCGGCAGCCAGAACGCCACAGGAAAGCCGTATCCCGATCACGATTGCTCTCGCACTCGGTCTTCGGTGATCCGGATGATCGTCTTGCCGGGGGTGCGCCGGTCGGGAGCGAGCGCGGCGGGCGCTTCGGCGAGCGGCCGCACGTCCCCGACGATCGGCTTGAGCCGTCCGTCCCGGAGCCGCAGGGCGAGGTCCATGAGCCGGGCGCGGTCGGGTTCGACGACGAAGAAGACAGCCCGCCCGTCCTTGGGACGGACGGTGGGCGGCATAGCGATGGCGACGAGCGTGCCACCGGCGCGCACCAGCGCGGCCGAACGGTCGAGGACCTCGCCGCCGATCGCGTCGAACACCACGTCGACCTCGCCGGCATCTTCCAGTCGATCGGCCTGGAGGTCCAGGAAGACATCCACGCCGAGACCGAGTGCCACCTGTCTGCCGGCGGCCCGGCCCGTGCCGATCACTCGGGCTCCCACCTCGTGCGCGAGCTGCACCGCGATCGACCCGACGGCGCCCGCGGCGCCGTGGATCAGGACGGTCTGGCCTGTCGTGAGGCGGCCGTGGTCGAACAGGCCCTGCCATGCGGTCAGTCCGGAGATCGGCAGTGCGGCGGCCACGGTGTGGTCGACGTCCGCCGGGAGCGGAGCGAGGTTGCGGGCCTCCACCGCGGTGTACTCGGCCAGTGAGCCGTTGCGGGTCCAGTCGGTAAGTCCGAATACCCGCTGGCCGACGGTAAGACCGGTGGTTCCGTAGCCGAGTTCGGCGACGACACCCGACAGCTCATGCCCGGGCACGCTCGGGGTCCGGTCGCGGCCGGCGCGGTCGGACCACGTTCCCGGCCAGTCAAGCTCTCCGTGGGTGAACCCCGCGGCATACACCCGCACGATGACATCGTTCTCGGCGGCGTGGGGGTAGGGCATGTCCATCAGTGAGAGTCCGCCGATACCGGCGGCGCGGTCTCGAACAGTGATGGCTTGCATGGCAGGTACTCTCTGTGGCGGGGATTTCCGTTTCGAGCGCACAGATCATCCGGACCTGGTTCACGGCGGGGCCGGAAGCAGGTTTGGAAGGGCGTCTTCCGTTTGGCCGATCTCGCCCTGTCGCCAACGGTTTTTGTGTGAGCAAGATCAACAAGTGGTGCGGGCTGCGGTTTCGACTTTCGCGATCACGGAATGATCGTGAACTGTTCACCAGGTCCGGTGGGGTCGCAGCACGTGCATGATCGATGTGCCAAGGTCGCGGGACAGGGAAAACTCTCGCCGGAACCGAAAGGCGCATTCTGCGGTTTCGTCGTGACGAATCGCCCGTCATGAGCGAGGATCAAAATCGGCGGCGGTCCCACGTGAGTGTCCACACGAAAGACACAACCATCGACCTGCGACACGGGCAACTCGACCAGCTCACGCACCGTCGCGGCAATGGCCCCTTGCGGATTGCGGTGTCGGCCTCTGAGGGGCGAACGTGCAGTGTGAAGGTGGCAGCGGGCGGTGCTCCGTGGCCGCCCTGGCGGCGGTGACTGCCGAGTCACCCCGCCCGGCCCGTCCGGTGGGCCCGGCTCGCTCCAGTGGCACATCGTCGTCCAGGCCCGCCCTCAGCCCGCGGACCGCGTTCTGTCCCAGGTCACCGCGCGCCGTCTGGTGGCGGAGTAGGCTCAACGGGCCCGACGACTGCAAAAAATGCGCGGGCTCGAGCGAACATGGCGGGCGCCCGCGGCAGCCAGGACGACGCCAATGCTCATCGAGCGACAAAGCCGGGTCTCGCTCGCTCTTCGCTACAGCCAGTCCCGGCGCTTGAAAATGACGTACAGGCTCACACAGACGACGCCCATCAGCGCAACGGCGAAGAGGTAGCCGAACGCCCAGTGCAACTCCGGCATGTTGTCGAAGTTCATGCCGTAAATGGTTCCCACCAGTGTGGGGGCAAAGAGAATGGCCGCCCAGGCGGAGATCTTCTTGATCTCCTCGTTCTGCTCGAAGCCCGCCTCCGCCAGCGCCCGCATCTCCGCGTTCTGCTGCTCCGTCACCAGTGTCGCGTTGACCGTCAGGATGTCCGCGAGCGCCTGGCGGAAGCCGTCGACGCGCTCGCTGGTGTGGGTGACGTGGTCGGCGACGTCGCGGAGGTAGCGCTGGAGTTCCTCGTCCGTGCCGTACTTGGCGAAGCCGGCCATCAGGCCGTGGAGCATGCCGACGAGGGGGCGGGTGGCGCGCTGGAACTCGACCATCTCGCGGGAGAGTTCGTAGATGCGGCGGGACACAGCCGGGTCACCGCTGAAGACCTCGGTCTCGATCTCGTCGATGTCGTTCTGCACGCCCGCGACGACCGGGGCGTACCCGTCGACGACGGCGTCGAGGATGGCGTACAGCACCGCCTCCGGGCCGAGGGCGAGGAGCTCGGGGGTCGATTCCATGCGGCGGCGGACCGCCGACAGGTCGGGGGCCGCGCCGTGGCGGACCGTGATCACGAAGTCGCTGCCGACGAAGACGTGGAGCTCGCCGAAGTCGACCTCCTCCGGGGCGTCGAGATAGCGGGCCGCGCGCAGGACGACGAAGAGGGTTTCGCCGTAACGTTCCAGCTTGGGGCGCTGGTGAGCCTCCAGTGCGTCCTCGACGGCGAGTGGGTGGAGGTCGAACTCGCCGGCCAGGGAGTGCAGTTCGGACTCGGTCGGCCGGTGCAGACCGATCCAGGCCATGCCGGCCGGCTCCTCGCGCAGCTGGCGGAAGGTCTCGGCGAGCGAGACGGGCGTCGAGACGCGGCGGCCGTCGCGGTACAGCGCGGCCTGGACGATGCTGCCCTGGTCCTTCTGCACGGGGGCGGGTACCTCCGGTGCGGCTGCGGGGCCCGGCGGTGGGGGAGGCGGGGCAGGCTCGGCGGGGCGGCGGCGCCAGGCGTGCCTCTTCGGGATCGGCACGGGGCGCGCCCGTCGGTCGGACATCCTGGTCACCTCCCGCATGACGTACGGACGCAGCTGCGACCCTGCTCAGCGGCCACGGGCAGGATATACGGGCTGAATTTCCCCGGCACGGCGGAACGGGAATGCGCAGAAACCGGTCGGACCGTCCCTTGCGGACAGAAGGTGTCCGCAAGGACGCGTAGCGTGCCGGTCATGGCCTCGAAGACACGCCGGACCCAGCCGGCGCACGGCAATCACGGCAATCACGGCGAGCACGCCATGCACGCCATGCACGCCCTGGACGGTGACCACGGGAGGCACGGCACTGACCCCGTGCTCGGCCCCCGCGCCCTCAACCGCGCCACCCTGGCCCGCCAGCTCCTGCTGCGCCGCGATCCTGAGAACCGGTTGTCCGCGAAGGCGGCGATCGAGCACCTCGTCGGCCTCCAGGCGCAGAACGTCAAGCCGCCGTACTACGCCCTCGCGGCCCGCCTGCACGGATTCCGCCCGCAGGAGCTGTCCGGGCTGATGGAGTCGCGCGAGGTCGGGCGCCTGGTCACGCTGCGTTCCACGATCCACACCCACACCGCCGCCGACTGTCTCGCCCTGCGCCCGTTCGCACAGGCCGGAGGGCCGGACCGCGAGCTGAGGATGTTCCTCAGGAGGCTCGACGGAGTCGACATCGGCCGGCTCACCGCGCTCAGCCGCGAGCTGCTCCAGGAGCGCCCCCGCCCGGTCAAGGAGCTCCGCGAGGCCCTTCGCGCACAGTGGCCCGACGCCGATCCGCTCGCCCTCACCACCGCCGCGCGCTGTCTGCTGCCCCTGGTGCAGGTCACGCCGCGCGGACTGTGGGGCCGCAGCGGCCAGGTCACGCTGACCACCGCCGAGGAGTGGTTCGGCCGGCCGGTGGAGCCCGCCCCCGCGCCCGACACCGTCGTACGGCGCTACCTCGCCGCCTTCGGGCCCGCATCGGTGAAGGACATGCAGACCTGGTCGGGGCTCACCCGGCTCCTGGACGCCTTCGAACGGCTGCGCCCCGAGCTGCTCACCTTCCGCGACGAGAACGGCGTGGAACTCTTCGACCTTCCGGATGCCCCGCGCCCCGACCCGGACACCCCGGCGCCGCCGCGCTTCCTGCCCGAGTACGACAACCTGCTGCTGTCGCATGCCGACCGCAGCCGGGTCGTCGCCGAGGAGCTCAAGGTGCGCACCTGGAAGGGCAACCGGTCGTTCTGCGTCTTCCTCGTCGACGGGTTCCTCGCCGGGCTGTGGCAGCTGGAGGAGACCGAGCGGGCCGCGATCCTGACCGTCCAGCCGTTCGTGAAGCTGACGCGGGCGCAGCGCACCGCCGTGGCCGAGGAGGGCGAGCGGCTGCTCGCCACCATGACCTCGGCCACGGCGCGCGATGTGCGGTTCGGGAACTTCCCGGAGTAGCCGTTCTCGCGGGAGCGGCTGCACCCGGAGGGCGCGTTACAGACCCACGTCCCTGCGCAGCAGGTCCTCCACGCGCTCGCGCCGCACCAGCAGCCTCGACCGTCCCTCCGTCACCGCCACCACCGGCGGTCTGCCGGTCGTGTTGTAACCCGACGCCATCGACACCTGGTACGCCCCCGACGCCGGCACCGCCAGCACGTCCCCCGGCCGTACGTCCTCCGGCAGCTCCACCGCCTCCGCGAGCACGTCTCCCGCCTCGCAGTGCCGGCCGACCACCGTCGTCGTGCGCATCGGGGCAGTCGAGGTCCGCCCGACCGTACGGACCGTGTACCGCGCCCCGTACAGCGCGGGCCGCGGGTTGTCGCTCATGCCGCCGTCGACGGCGACGAAGACCTGGCCGGCCGACCGCTTCACCGACAGCACCCGGTACAGCGCGACGCCCGCCGGTGCCATGATCGAGCGGCCCGGTTCGACCGTCAGCCGGGGCACAGGGAAGCCGGACTCGGCGCAGGCGTACACCAGTTCGTCGGTGATGCGGCGGCCGTACGCGGCGGGCGTGGGCGCCGGGTCGCCCGGCAGATACGCGACGGCGAAGCCGCCGCCCAGGTCCAGCTCGCGCAGCGTGATCCCGTACCGGTCGCGGATGCGGGCCAGGAAGGGCACGAGGCGCTGCACCGCCTGCGCGTACGGCTCGGGCGAGGCGATCTGCGAGCCCAAGTGGCAGTGCAGGCCGACCAGTTCGAGCCGGGGCTGCCCCAGGATCCGGGCGATCGCATCCTCCGCGTCGCCCTCGGCGATCGACAGCCCGAACTTCTGGCCCTCCGCACCGGTCCGGATCTTCTTGTGGCCGCCCGCCTCAATGCCGGGCAGCACCCGCACCATCACCTGCTGCGCGTCCGGGCCCGGGACCTGCGCCGCGAGGCGGGCGATCTCGCAGTCCGAGTCGATGACGATCCGGCCGACGCCGAGCCGCAGAGCGGTGCGCAGGTCCTCCGGCGACTTGGCGTTGCCGTGCATGACGATCCGGTCCGCAGGGAAGCCCCGGGTGGAGGCCACCTCCAGCTCGCCCGCCGAGCAGACGTCGAGGCCGAGCCCTTCCTCCTCGACCCAGTCGACGACTGCCCGGCACAGGAACGCCTTCGCGGCGTAGACGATCTCCGCGTCGGGCAGGGCCCGTTGCCAGGCCCGTGCCCGTGCGCGTACCTCGCCCTCGTCCAGCACGTACGTGGGCGTCCCGTACCGTTCCGCGAGCCCGGTCAGCGACACGCCGCCGACGGTGACGTCCCCGCCGGGGGCCGACACGGCGGACGCGGGCCAGACGGACGGCGATGCGGACGGCCATGCGGCCCCCCGGTCGGACGGGGCAGGGAGCTCCGGAGCTGTGCGGCCCACGGACACTGCGGTCATGTTCACTCCTTCGGGCAACAATGGGGCGGGCATCAGCGGATGAACGCGAGCGCGTCCGCCCGGCCGGCGGGCGTCCGGACGGTCGGGTCGCACGCCGTCGGCGCCGGGGCGGTGAGCTGCGGGTCCACGGTCACCCTGGTCACCCCCAGCGGCTCGGAGAGCGCCCGCAGCGCGGGCTCGGCGAGCCTGATCCACGCCTGGCCCTCGCCCAGCACGGCGGTGAGCCGGCCTGCGCTGGTGAAGCCGATGGCGGTGCGTACGCCGAGCGGGGTGCGCATGAAGCGCAGCTGGTATCCCCCGGCAGAGCCGAGCCGGACCGGTACGAACAGCGGCTCTGCCGGGGTGGGTTCGTCGGGGTCCGCGTCCTCGCGGATGAGGTTGTCCATGGTGTCCTCCGGGCGACGTTCCGTGTGCGCCGGTACGTGCGTACCGGTACCCCGGAAGCGTCGCCCCGAGCTCCCGTGACAAGGAGGCGGGAAGCGGAATCATGACGCGCCACTGACCGGGACGGGCCCTCTCCTGACGGGTTCCTAGCGGATGCCCGGAGCCGCAGCGCCGACCGGCCCGCGGCGGTGCGTCCGGTCCTCCGTCGGCCCGTGTCGGTCCGCCCGGTCCTCCGCCGGCCCCGTCAGTCCGCCCGCCCCGTCGCCGCGACCGTCACCCCGAGCCCGATCATGGCGAAGCCACCCGCCCCGCCGACCAGCGGGAGCCGCCGCTCCGAGCGGGCGAACCAGTTCCGGGCGGCCGCCGCGCCGAGCCCCCACAGGGTGTCCGTGACCAGCCCGATCCCGATCGGCACCAGCCCCATCAGGAGCATCTGCGCGGGCACACGGCCCAGGGAGGGGTCCACGAACTGGGGGAGTACGGCGGCGAAGAAGACGATGCCTTTCGGGTTGGTGACCCCGACGACCACGCCGTCCACGACCGTCCGCAGATCGCCGCGGACGGGAACGGCCGGCCCGGCGGGTGCTGCCGAGAGCCTCAGCTCCTTGCGGTGCCTGAACGCCTGAACGCCCAGATGGACCAGATACACCGCCCCTGCGAGCTTCACCGCCACGAACACGGCCACGGAGCTCTCGACGAGCGACCCGATGCCGAGCGCGACGGCGACGACGAGGACGTACGACCCGACGACATTGCCGAGCACGGTCGCCATCGCGGTGCGCCGCCCGTGGGCCGGCGCCCGCCCGATCACGAACAGCACGCTCGGCCCCAGGATCACGATCACCAGCAGGGACATCGCCACGAAGGTGAGCATCCGGTCCGCCGACACCATCTCCCACCCCTCTCGTGGCCGACCTGCGTCGTGCCGACCTCTCTTGTGTCGGTCAGGGCAGCAGCCCCGCCCGCCTCGCCGCCACCACCGCCTCCAGGCGCGTGTGCGCCCCCAGCTTGCGCATCGCGGCGCGCAGGTAGCCCTTGACCGTCTCCGGGCGAAGGCCCAGACGCTCGGCCGTGGAAGCGTTGGTGGAACCGGTCGCGACGCAGGCGAGGACGTCCAGCTCGCGCGGCGACAGGGCGATCGAGGCATCCAGGGCGGCCGGGGCGTGCGCGGCGGCGAGGCGGTCGCACAGGGCGAGCAACTCCTCGCGGAGCGGGGCGTCCGGGATGCGCGGGGCGAGGGCGCGGAACTCGGTGTGGGTGTCGCGGACCGTCTCCCAGGCGCCGGCCCTGTCGGCAGGCTCCGGTTCGCGGGCCGCGGCCAGCAGCCGCTGGACTTCGTCCCGGACGACCAGGCTCTGCTCCACGTCGCGCGCGACCGCGACCGCCGCGTCGAGAGTGCGGTCGCCCAGCGGCAGGGCCTGCCGCAGCGCCCCGTACAGCACGCCCCGTACGGTGCGGCGCACGACGATGGGCACGGCGACCACCGACCGCAGGCCCTCGGCCGCCACCGGCGTGTCGTACTCGTAGCTGACGGGCCGTCACGTATTCGGTCACCGCGCACGGTCGCGACCGGGCGATCGCCTTCCCGCCGAGCCCGTGGCCCGACCGGATCGCCAACCCGCGCAGCGCGCCCGTCATCGTGCCGTTCAGTTCGGCGATCCGCATCCGGCGGGGTTCGTGGAGCAGGCCGCCGAAGGCGATCTGCAGCCCGGTGGCTCGGCGGAGCCGTGGCAGCGCCGCCCGTATCTCGACCATCTCCGCTGCCTCGGTCATCCGCCTACGGTCCTCCCGACACACAGCACCCCCATAGGGGGTAGTGAGACCTGCGTCACCGATTACACGATGCTGGGCACCGGTCCCGCAACGAGGAGGACGCATGACGGCTGGCGACGAGACGGAGAGGTTCCGGGCGGCGCGGGACTTCCTGCTCCAGCACAGGGAGGACTACGCCACGGCGTATGAGGGGTTCGCCTGGCCGCGCTTCGAACGGTTCGACTGGGCGCTGGACTGGTTCGACGCCATCGCGGACGGCAACAAGCGGCCCGCGCTGCACATCGTCGAGGAGGACGGCGCCACGACCCGACTCTCCTTCGCCGAGCTCAGCGCCCGCTCGAACCGCGTCGCGAACTGGCTCCGGCAGCATGGGGTCCGCGCCGGTGACCGCATCCTCGTGATGCTCGGCAACCAGGCCGAGCTCTGGGAGGCCGCCCTCGCCGCGATGAAACTGCGCGCCGTCGTCGTCCCCGCGACCCCGCTCCTCGGCCCGGTCGACCGGCGCGACCGGATCGACAGGGGGCGGGTGCGGCAGGTGATCGTCCGGACCGACGACACCGCCAAGTTCGACGAGGTGCCGGGCGACTACACCCGGATCGCGGTCGGCGGCGGCGTCACCGGCTGGCTCCCGTACGAGCACGCGTACGTGGCGCCGGAGACCTTCGAGCCCGACGGCCCCACCCGGGCCGACGACCCCCTGATGCTCTACTTCACCTCCGGCACCACGGCCCGGCCGAAGCTCGTCGAGCACACCCACGTCTCGTATCCGGTCGGCCACCTGGCGACCCTGTACTGGATCGGCCTCAAGCCGGGCGACGTCCACCTCGACATCTCCTCACCCGGCTGGGCCAAGCACGCCTGGTCCAGTCTCTTCGCTCCCTGGAACGCCGAGGCGACCGTCTTCATCCTCAACTACACACGCTTCGACCCCGCCCGCCTGATGGCCGAGATGGACCGCGTCGGCGTCACCAGCTTCTGCGCCCCGCCCACCGTGTGGCGGATGCTGATCCAGGCCGACCTCACCCAGCTCCGCACGCCGCCGCGCGAGGTCGTCGCGGCGGGTGAGCCGCTCAACCCCGAGGTCATCGAGGCCGTCCGCCGTGCCTGGGGCGTGACGATCCAGGACGGCTTCGGGCAGACCGAGACGGCCGTCCAGGTCTCCAACTCCCCGAGGCAGCTGCTGAAGACGGGCTCCATGGGACGGCCGAGCCCCGGCCTCCGCGTCGAGCTCCTCGACCCCGTCAGCGGCAAGCCGGGCGCCGAGGAGGGCGAGATCGCCATCGACCTGTCGGCCGAGCCGGTGGGGCTGATGACCGGCTACCACGGCGATCCGGAGCACACGGCCGAGGTGATGGCCGGCGGTTACCACCGCATCGGCGACATCGGCGCGCGCGACGCCGACGGATACATCACCTACGTCGGCCGCGCCGACGACGTCTTGAAGACGTCAAGATCAGGGGGCATTGCTTTTCGATCGCGGATCGCGGCGTGATGGAGGGTGGGCCCTGACCGGCCCGTCAGCTCCGACAACCGTAAGCAGCCAGCACGTTATATAGAGGAGTAGGGGAGAGCGATGCGCGTTCCGATGACGATTGCGGACTTCCTGGACCGGGCCGAGTTGGGCTTCGCCGCCAGTCCCGGGGTGATCGACGAGCCGAGCCAGCCCGCGCCGCCGGTGCCGGTGTCGACGTACGGGCGGCTGGGTGAGCGGGTGCGGGCGTGGCAGGCGGGCCTGGATGCGCTGGGTGTGGGGGAGGGCGAGCGGGTGGCGGTGGTCAGCCACAACTCCGCTCGTCTCCTGGAGTTGTTGTTCGCGGTGCCGATGAGCGGGCGGATCTGTGTGCCGGTCAACTTCCGTCTGAAGGCGGAGGAGATCGAGTACGTGGTGCGGCAGAGCGGTGCCTCGGTGCTGCTGGTCGATCCCGAGGTCCAGGACACGGTGGCGGACATCAAGACGGATCACCGGTTCGTCCTGGGGGAGCAGACGGAGAGCGAGCTGATGCGGTTCGGCGTGGAGTCGCGTCCTTGGTCGAATCCTGACGAGGATGCCACCGCGACGATCAACTACACCTCGGGAACGACGGCCCGTCCCAAGGGGGTTCAGCTCACGCACCGCAACATCTGGGTGAACGGCCTGACGTTCGGCCTGCATACGCGGGCGTGGGAGCGGGACGTGTACATGCACACGCTGCCGATGTTCCATTGCAATGGCTGGGGGATGCCGTTCGTGATGGCCGGGCTCGGCGTGAAGCAGGTGGTGCTGCGGAAGGTCGACGGCGCAGAGGTCCTGCGTCGGGTGGACGAGCACGGGGTGACGTTGATGTGCGGTGCACCGGCGGTGTGGAACGCGGTGCTGGATGCGGCGACGGGCTGGGAGGGCGAGATCCCTGGCCGTGATCGGGTGCGGATCGTGTGTGCGGGGGCGCCGCCGCCGAGCCGGATGATCCAGCGGGTGGAGGAGGAGCTGGGTTGGGAGTTCACGCAGATCTACGGTCTGACGGAGACGTCGCCAGTGCTGACGTTCAACCGGGCGCGGTCGGAAGATGTGGAGCTGCCGGCGGAAGTGCGCGCGCGGAAGCTGTCGCGGGCGGGGCTGCCCGCGTTGGGTGTGAGGCTTCACGTCGCGGATTCGGGTGAGGTGTTGGCGCGGTCGAATGTGGTCCTGGACGGCTACTGGGAGAAGCCGGAGGAGACGGCGGCGGCGCTGGAGAGCGGCTGGTTCCATACCGGGGACGGCGGGTCGATCGACGAGGCGGACGGGCATCTGACGATCTCCGACCGGAAGAAGGACGTGATCATCACGGGTGGTGAGAACGTGTCGTCGATCGAGGTGGAGGACACGATCTTCAGTCATCCCGCGGTCGCCGAAGTCGCTGTGATCGGCGTCCCGCACGAGAAGTGGGGCGAGACGATCAAGGCGTTGGTGGTGCCGGCCGAGGGCACGGAGGTGAGCGAGGCGGAGATCATCGCGTACTGCAAGGAGCGGATGGCGGGGTACAAGGCGCCGACGAGTGTGGAGTTCCGGGACGCGATCCCGCGGACGGCGACGGGGAAGATCCAGAAGTTCAGGTTGCGGGAGCCGTACTGGGCCGGCCGTGATCGGGGCGTCAACTGATTCTTCCCGTGCGCGCCGCCGATTTCGCTGCGCAGATCCCGGCGTACAGCCCGACTCGTCTGCCGCCACCTGCGGCTTTGCCTCGGAAAGGGTCTCTGATCTGCAACGGAGGCCCTTTTCGATCTTTCGGAGGCTTGCCGCGTTAGGCGGTGAAAAGTCTCTCGGAAGTCCCTCGGACAGTGCTGAAAGTCCCTGAAAAATCCCTGGCGCGGAGGGGCGGGCGAGGCCCCTGGGCAGGGCGTTCACCACAGCCGCTCGAAACCCTACGCTGGAGTCGCGCACCTCGGGGCCGTCTTGGATCGACGGGATCACGCAGTCTTGGCGTTGGTGATCGTGTCGGTCCGCGCGGCCCATTCGGCGCGGGCGGCGGCGAGCCGGGGGTGCATCGCGCGAAGCTCTTCCAGCGGCCCGGCCACCGTCTCGATGAACTCGGCCAGCTGGTCTGGATCCATCGGGCGGGTGTACATGTCGGCGGCCACTTCGACCAGAACGTGTGGGACTCGATCGGCCGGGCTGACTGTCGAGTCCGGACTTACGGAGAGGTGCGCGCAGAGCAGCGGCCAGGACTCGTACTCCTCGTAGGCCTCGGTGTATTCAGCATAGGCATCTGCGCCGTACAGTTGGTGGTAGACGTCGGCCGGGTGGCGTGTCCCCTCCATGTCGTCGGTGTGATCTGTCGTGCACCAGGACGGTCAGGCGACGATGTGCCGGGGGCCGTACCCGTCGTCGTACGTCCAAGTGCGGCCGGGCGTTTCGGCCGTCTCGCTGGTCCGCCTGGATCCCACGCCGGCGATCTCCGTACGTGCTGCCCGGAGCTTCACCAGGTGCGCGCTCATGTCGCTGATCAGTTCGTCGACCTCTTCGAGGTTGAGCGTCGGCCAGTCGCCGCCGGCGACGAAGTCCAGTCCGGGTGCTTTGTCGTTGATCTGGGACAGGTGGAAGGCCATGACGCTGTCCCTGTGTTGACCGGCGTAGGTGACCCGGGCCGCCTTCGTGCGGGCCGAACGCGTGAGCAACATGAAGAAACCCCGCCAGGGATTACCTGGCGGGGTTTCGACTTCATCGATCTGTCGAGATCACTGATTGCTCAAGGCAGCTCGAAGGTAGGCGATCAGATGACCGGTCGGCACCTCGACCCAGGCGGCCCCGGGCACCCCGGCGCGAATGACCTCATAACGCTCCCCATCCAGCTCATGCACCAGGACCTGACCGCTCGTTCCGTCCAGCGGATCCACACGCAAGCGGACGGCACCGTGCGTGATCGTTGGGAACATGTTCCGCAGTACCTCATCCGCATGGAGGCGACGCAGAAGGTTCCATTGTCTCCGGTGGAAGTCGGACGACAGGAGGTCGGACCACTGCGAAGGGGTAGGCTCTCCGATTTCGAGTGCCCTGGCGAATTCATCGAGCTCCATGAACTCGAATTTCGCCTCCAACTCGTCGAGCGGCATACCTTCCCGCCATGCCGCGACCGCCTCCACGAGCAATCCAAGATCGTCCGTCGAGCCGATCTCCCAGGTGAACCCGGGAATGTGGACACGCACCCGGAACAGACGCTCCTCGGTCGCAGTAACGACGGACACGTAACCCCTTGCCGTCTCGATACTGATGACGTCGGTGGCCCAGGGCGGTAGCCCGATGTCGCATCCGCGCAGCTTCGCTGCCTCTTTCATGGCTGGTCCAAGGCCACCCGAAGCGGTCACGTCCGGGTACAGGTCTTTCGGATGGGTATCCATATTCGATTCCTCAGCAGTGACAGTATCCGATGATCGAACCTTTTACGGGGGGAAGTTTTCCTTGCAGCACTGATAGATCCGGCATATCTGTCGGGGGATCCAGTCGCATGGCTCCGTCTGGACCCGACGGGGAGTAGAACTTGATCGAATCCCACGAGCGTTGACCATTGGCGAGAGCTCTCGCGATCATGGACATCTCGTAGTCCGTGGCAGCAGCTCCGGCCTCACCGCCCCTCAGGCCACGCTGGGCAGCCGCCATGAAGCCGCCGAGTTCGTTCAGTCCCGTCATGTTGATGTGAAGCTTCACGTTCGGGTCGGCGACGGCCATTTCTGCGATCCGGGCGAAGTCCCTCGGGGACGCGTTGGAGAAGGTGTTGAACTTGTTCTCGGGCCTCCCAGCCCACTCGTCGAGCTTCCCCTTATTCTGCCACCCCAACGCTACTTTGCAGTTGTGAACGAGAATCGGAGTGGCGCCCGCCAGCACGAAGAACGTGTGCAGGTCGTCGACCGTGAGGTCGTAGACCGTGCGCGGAGCCAGGCCCGAGCGGTCGTGGAGAGCGGTCACCGCGCGGACGGAGCCGTCCGGGGTGCGCAGGCGGTCGCCTACGCGCAGGTCGGAGACCAGCGTCCACCCGCGGTCCACCACGTAGAACTTGTGGCCGGCGGTGCTGGCCAGCCTCCCTCCGTCGGCAACGGTGATGTCCACCAGCCGCTGGGTGTCGTGCTTGAAGGTGTCGGTGACCTGCCGGGCCCGCAACTGGCCGGAAGCCGGATCCGTGGCCTTGACGAGGTCCCCCACGCCCACCTGGCTGATGGGCCGGTGTGAGCCGTCCGCCATCAGCACCTGGGTGGTGCCGGGGAAGCTGTTCACCTTGCAGGCGGTGTACAGGTCTTCATAGGCGTTGATGGTGCTGTTGAGCTTGGCGAGGGTCCCGGGGTCCAGGTCGAGGGCCTTGAGGGCCTTGAACGCATCACGGACCCCGACGCCGGTCTTCATGGCTGCGTCCAGAGCCCGGATCCCTTCGAAGACCTTGCTGAACGCCTTGCCGGGGATGAAGTTGCTCAGCGCCCAGGCGCAGCCGCTGGCGCTGCCGTGATAGCAGTCGACGAAGTCCTGGACCAGGACCGCCTTGATGAGCTTGTAGGTGAGGGTCTGCTGGATGAGTTGCAGCTTGGAGAAGTACCGGGTGACGTCCTTCGTCAGACCCGGGATGCGCTTGCTCTCGATGAGCAGCGTGTCCTCGCTCGGGCAGCCGCTGGCGCTGGCCGTTGTGTCGGGGTTGGTGCAGAGGAAGAAGTCGACCACCGCGCTGAAGGTAACCGTGAACGTGGTGGTGCAGCCTTCGAAGCCGATCGTGATCACGCAGGGGTTGTGCTGCTTGGCGTCGGTGATCTCGATGCTGTCCTCGTCGACGACGTACCACGTTCCGCCGACTCCGGTTCCCGCGCCGGTCGAGACCTGCTTGTTCGCGGCGCTGCGTGCCGCTTCCTCGGCTGCCTTCTGTGCCTCCTGGGCGTACTTCAGCGCGTCCTTGGCGGCCTGTTCGGCTTCGGTCGCGGCGGCGTCGGCACGTGTCGCGGCTGCCCGTGCGTCCTTCGCTGCCTGCTCCGCAGCGGCTGCCGCCTCGCGGGCCGCGGCGGCGTCGAGGGCGGCCTGATCGGCGGAGTCACGGGCGTCCTTGGCATAGCCTTCGGCGCGGCCTGCGGCCTTGTCGGCGGTATCGGCGTCTTCGGTGGCCTTGCGGTCGTATTCGATGGTGCGGGCCAGTGACGCCGAGGCCTTTGAGGCGGCTGCGGCGGCGTCGGCCGCGTAGCCGAGGGCCTCCTTGGAGTAGCCGCGGGCGTTGGCCGCGTGGCCAGCGGCGTTGGCCGCGTACTGGTAGGCGATCTTCACGTCGCCGGTGGCCTGGTCGGCGAGGTTCTTGGCGGCTGCGGCCTCGGCCTGCGCGTTCTTGGCGTGGGCGTCGGCGACGGCCTTCTGCTGCTCCGCGATCGACTTCGATGCCTGCCCGGTCAGCACGACCAGGCCGGCGGCCGAGTCAGTCGTGACATACGGCGAGCCGAGCTGAATGGCGTCGTTGGCGGGCTTTGCGACCTGTGCGGCCGCGTTGCCCGCGTCGACGGCGGCCTGGGCGGTGACGTGGGCGAAGCCCGCTGCCTTCGCCGAAGCCACGAGGGCCTTGCCCGCTTCCTTGCTCGCCTCGTCCGCGTGGGACTTGGCGGTCTTGGCCAGCTTCTCCGCTTCCTCCGCCAGCTTGACGGCCGTCTTGGCCTCCTCGGAGGCGTGCTCGGACGCCTTGATGGCGTCGGCCGCGGCACTGGTCGCGGTCCGCACCGCGGCATCGGCCTTCAGCTTGGCGGCCTGAGCAGCGTCCGCGTGAGCACGGGACCGCTTGGCGGCCGCCTCGGCACGGGTCGCCGCGGCATCCGCCTCGGCCGCCGCCTCGCTCGCGGCATCCGCCTCGCCCCGGGCCCGACCCGCGGCAGCCTCGGCATCGTCCGCGTACTTGTCCGCCGCGTCCGCTGCCGCCCTGGACTCCTGGGCACTGCTGTCGGACTCATGGGCCTCGGCGTACGCCTCCTTGGCGTCCGCCTTGGCGCGGGCCGCGTCCGCCTTCGGCGCGGCGTCCCACGCGTCGGCGTTGAGATCACGGGCGTTGTCGCGCGCCTTGACCGCGTCGTTCTTCCGCGCGACCGCGATCCCCTCGGCGGCCTCCGCCTTCTCCTTGGCATCCTGGGCGTTCGCCGCCTCGGCCTGGGCGTTCTGCTTGTGCTGAGCCGCTTCGGCCTGCTTTGCCGCAGCGGTCTCCTTCTCCGCCTTGGCCGTCTTCTCCTCGGCCTCGGCCGCGAGTCGCTTGGCGTGCGCGTCAGCAGCTGCCGCCTTCGCGTCCGCTTCCGCCTTCAGCGCGACGGCGAGCTTGGCCTCGGCCGTCTCCTTGTCCTTCTTCGCGTTGTCCCGGTGCAGCTTGGCCGCATCCGCCGCCGCCTTCGCCTGCAACTCGGCGATGTGCGCGGCCTCCTTGCGGAACTCCGCGTTGACCTGCGCCGCCTGCGCCAGCGCACGCTGCGCGATCGTCTTGGTGTCACCCGCGGAGGCCCTCGTTGCGGCCTCGGCGGTCTCACCGGCGTTCACCATCGCCGTCAGCGCCGCCACGGAACCCTTGGTGACCTGCGCCTTCTGCTGACCCACCAGAAGACCACGGCCACGCGGGGCACCGGCGCCGTCCGCGATGCCATACGCTGCCTGCTCAGCCGCGTCGGAAGAGGCGGCCGACTTCTTGGCACTCTCCAACTGCGCCTTCAGCGCAGCCAGCTGCTTCTTCGCCGCCGCCTGGGCGTCGGTGAGGCCCTTCTTCGCCTTGTCGAACTGCGCCTTGTCCGGATAGGACGGGCTGTCGGTGCCCTTGTGCCCGGACGGCTTGATCAGGAACTTCTGCGCGCTGGTGTCCTTGCAGCCCCACAGTCGCGCGTCCGTGCTCTTGGTGAACGCACTCAGGTCCAGGCACTTACCCGTTGAGACGCTCTTCAGCGGCGAAGAAGCACGGACATCACCCGACCACGACTGTCCCTTGGACTTGTAGCAGTCCGAGATCTGGATCTTCGTACCGTTGGCCGACGCGTTCCCGGCCACATCCAGGCACTTCTGCGAGTTGACGCTCCGAAGGTGGAGGTCGTCCTCGCTGCCTTCGATCGTCCACTGCTGCGCGGCGCTGCCGTTGCAGGTGTAGATCTGGACCGGCGTGCCGTTGGTCTTGCCGCCGCCCTGGACGTCCAGGCAGTTGCCTTTCGCGCCCGGCACCTCGATGGTCACGTAGCTGTCGCCGATCCAGCCCAGCCCGCCCGCTGCCCAGTAGTCCTGCCAGCGGGTGTAGTAGTCGGCGAGCCACGACTGGCCAAGGGTCTGGCCCAGGGCGAACGTGCCGTCCTGGAGCGCTTTCGTGGCGTCCTTGTTTGCGGTGAGGATCTGGTTGCGCTGTGTGGCCTGGGCGGCGATCTCCTGCTGCCATTCGGCGGATGCCTGCGCTACCTCTTTTCCGAGAACCCGGTTCGGGTCGATCGGGTCGTGCCAGGCGCAGGACGCGAAGCGGGCCTTCAGGTCCTCGATCGCGATCCGGAACTCCGAGGTGTCCGGGGCTGGAGCTTTGCGGGGGAAGCCGCCGGAGGCCAGGAAGATACGGGCGTCATCGGCGAACACCCTGGGAACGAAGAACTGGTTGGGCTCGATCTTCCCGGAGTTCTTCTTCCACAGCGCCCACGCCTCCTGCTCTTTCGGCGTCCCTCCGGTGGTGTACAGCGGGTCGCCGATCGCGAGCGCGGCGGCCTTCGTCTTGTCGTCAGCGGTGGGCGACGGGTCGTAGAACGGGTTGAACACGTCGAGCGGACCCCAGTACGACTGGTACAGCCAAGGGAGCAGCCCGGTCTGGTCGAAGATCTTGCCCGGGTCTCGCGGTGCGTCGGGGTAGGACTCCAGACCGCTGACGGTGGCGGACCACGCGTACCCCTGCTGCGCCTGGCCGTCCCCAAGGCGTATGTGGTGCTGGCGGAGGGCTGGGAGCCGACAGCCGACACCGCGCGGCAGATCTTCGCGCACTCGCGCACGGTCCTGGCGCCGTACAAGCGCGTCCGCAAGCTCGAGTTCGGCGAGCTGCCCAAGACCGTGTCCGGCAAGATCCGCCGGATCGAGCTGCGCCAGGCCACCGCCGAGGGCTCCACGGCCGAATACGACGAGGGGGACCTGCGATGACGGAGGGACCCGCGATGACGGAGCCGGCACTGCTCTCGTACACGCACGGCAACGGGCACGGTCCCGCTGCTCGGCGACACGATCGGGCGCAACCTGGACCGGGCGATCGCCGCGTACCCGGACCGGGATGCGCTGGTCGACGTGCCCTCGGGTGCGCGCTGGACCTACACGGAGTTCGGCTCGGCCGTGGACCGGTTGGCGCGCGGGCTGATGGGGACGGGCGTGGCCAAGGGCGACCGGGTCGGCAGCGCCCTGGCTTACGCTCCCGTTCACTTTCGAGTGAAGATCGGGCCACTTCGGCTTCCTATTGTGGGCGCGCCCCCCAATCCTCGTGGTCCATTTTGGCTGGAGGCCATCTGTGCGTCCCGACAATGCCGCTTCACCTTCGATGTCCGAGTTGGCCCAGCGCCGGCTGTCCCGCAGGACGGTGGTGGCCGGGGGACTCGTCACGGCCGCCGCATCGTTCTTCGGCGCCGCCACCCTGCCCGAGGCGGCGGCTGCTGACACGGGATCCACGGCTGGGGGAGCCGGCAGGCGGCCCCTGCTCGGGTTCCCGGCGGTCCCGCCCAGCGTCGCCGACGAGGTCGTGCTGCCGCCCGGGTACCGGTACCAGGTGCTCTATCCATGGGGCCACCCGATCGTGCCGTCCGGGCCCGCGTTCGCCGAGGACGCCAGTAACAGCGCGGCGGAGCAGGCCGAACAGGCGGGTGATCAGCACGACGGCATGTGGTTCTTCCCTTTCAAGGGCGGGCGTTCGGGTCTGCTGTGCGTGAACCACGAGTCCACGGCCGAGCAGTTGCTGCACGCCGACGGCCGGGCCGCCTGGTCGCCGGAGAAGACCGCCAAGTCGCTGGCCGCGCACGGCGTTTCGGTCATCGAGATCGAGCGAAACCGCGACGGCCGGTGGCACCTGGCGGAGTCGGAGTTCGCCCGCCGGGTGACCATGACCACGCCTGCCGAGATCACCGGTCCCGCGGCGGGACATCCACTGCTGCGCACCGGCGCGGACCCGGACGGCGTCAGGGTGCTGGGCACCCTGAACAACTGCGCCAGTGGGCCGACCCTCTGGGACACGTACCTGACGTGTGAGGAGACGGTCAACAAGTACTTCTACTTTGGTGAGGAGCCGCCGCCGGCCGGTTCGGTCGAGGAACGCTACGGCATCGGATCGGAGAATCCGTACCCGTGGTACACCACGGATGCCCGGTTCGACATGAGGGCGGAGCCGAACGAGTACAACCGGTTCGGATGGGTGCTGGAGATCGACCCCTTCGACCCTTCGTCGACGCCGAAGAAGCGGACCGCTCTGGGGCGCATGGAGCATGAGAACGCCGTCGTCGTGCGCGGCAGGCACGGTGAGGCCGTCGTCTACATGGGCGACGACACGCAGTTCGACTACTTCTACAAGTTCGTGGGCGCAGAACCGATCAAGAAGGCGCTCAAGCGCGGGCGCAGTCCTCTCGACGAAGGCACCCTGTACGTCGCCAGGTTCGAGGAGGACGGCTCCGGCAGGTGGCTGCCTCTGGTGCACGGCGAGCCGGGCCTGGCCGCGGCCGACGGGTTCGCCGACCAGGCCGAGGTGCTGATCCATGCGCGTCTTGCCGCGGACGCGGTGGGAGCGACCCCGATGGACCGCCCGGAGTGGTGCACGGTACAGCCCGGCACCGGCGCGGTGTTCTTCACCTGCACGAACAACACGGCCCGAACCGATTCGGTGAACGCGCCCAACCCCCGGCTCAACAACCGTTTCGGGCACATCATGAAGATCGACGAGAACCGCAACCCCAGCGCGGAGACGTTCGTCTGGGACATCTTCCTGCTCGCCGGGGATGAGGCCAGCGGCGCCACCGTTCCCCCGGACCAGGCATTCGGCTCGCCCGACGGCCTCTGGTTCGACGCCCAGGGCCGACTGTGGATCCAGACCGACGGCACCCAGCCAACGGTCGACGGCGCCCGTCAGAACAACCAGATGCTGGCGGCCGACCCCGACACCGGCGACATCCGGCGGTTCCTGGTCGGTCCGCCGCGCTCCGAGATCACCGGCATCACCTCCACGCCCGACGGCCGGTCGCTGTTCGTGAACATCCAGCACCCCGGTGACTCCGGCACGCCCGACAACCCTCGGGCGAGTTCGAACTGGCCCGACTTCAGCCCCACCGGTCGTCCCCGGTCGGCCACGATCGTCATCACCAGGGAAGACGGTGGCGTGGTCGGCGGCTGACCAGGCCCTGCATACCGTCTCGCGGTAGCACCGGTCCGTAGTCGCTGTGACTCAGGGGCCTGCCGGACCGGCCTACGTCTTGTTCTCGGCCAGCTCTCGGCCCTTCGGCGTCTCATGAACGGAGTGTCGCCGGAGCAAGAACAGGACCGGCTGCGAGATGCGACAGGAGAGAACACGAGGGCATGGGACGTGGGGCGGAGCCCGGTCGCGGACTTCGCCCCACGATGCTGTTTCCTTGTGAACTGCGCTGATCAGCACTTCGTGTATGTGGCAGTCACCTCAACCTCGACCAGCCACCCCTCACGGTCGGCGAACGGCCAGCGAGGCGGCCAGCGAGGCGGCCTCCATGGTCGCGCGTGCCGGACGGGCCTTGTTGGCGAGCAGCGGCGGCGTGGGAGGGGACGTTCCCTTGGTTACCGGGACGACCTCCTGCGGCGTCAGGTCGACCTTGGCGAAGTACTGCCGTTGTTCGAGAGGGCGCCTGGCTGGCACTCGGCCACAGCGCCCACGGAGACCTGGAGGCAGCCTGCGAGATCGACCAGATCGCTGCCGACCGCCTCGACGTCGTGCGCTCGCCTCGCAGCGCGGCCCTGCTCCACCAGCTCGCCGCCGACCTCCGCCGCCGCCAGCGGAACCCTCACGTACGCAGCTTTCTGCCGGTCCTGGAGGACGCACTCGCCCGATACGCCCCGTCGACGCTACCCGGCCGTTAGGGCCAGGATCACGACCGCAGGGGAGCGCGTTGTCGTTATCGGGGCTGGGGTGGCAGGGCTTACCACCGCCGTCGTTATTGCAGAGTCCGGCATCCCGGTGCACGTGATCGCCCTGCAGGTGCCCGGTGTCACGTCACTCGCGGCCGGGGCGATGTGGGGCCCGTATCTGGTCGAGCCCAAGGACAAGGTCGACGAGTGGGGGCAGCGGTCCCTGGAGATCTTCCGGAAGCTGGCCGAGAACCCGGCCACGGGCGTCCGGCTCACTAGCGGCATCGAGACATCCCGCACGGCCGAAGCCCCACCGGACTGGGCCACCATCCTGCCGGGCTTCCGGCCCTGTGAGCCGACCGAGCTTCCGGCCAGGTTCACGGCGGGGTACCGCTTCACCGTGCCGCTGATCGACATGCCGGTTTACCTGAACTACCTCCTGCGTCGGCTCCATGCGGCTGGTGGAACGCTCGAGCGGCGGCGCCTCGCAACACTCGCTGACGCGGGGCCCACCTCGGTAATCGTCAACTGCACCGGCCTCAGCGCCCGCGACCTGATCTCGGATCCCGACCTCCGGCCCATCCGCGGCCAGCACGTCGTCGTCACCAACCCGGGCCTGACCGAGTTCTTCTCCGAGGACACCGGCTACTCACCGGATCTGCTGTGCTTCTACCCCCACGGCGACACCGTCGTCCTGGGCGGCACGGCCATCGACGACGAGGGAGACCTGGCCCCCGACGACAAGGCAGCGGCCGGCATCCTCGCCCGCTGCGCCGAGATCGAGCCCCGCCTCGCCCAGGCCCGCGTCCTCGAACACCGGATCGGCGCCAGGCCGACCCGCGCCACGGTCCGCGTGGAGGAAGAGCGGCAGGAGAACGGAACTGTGGTGGTGCACAACTACGGGCACGGAGGGGCCGGCGTCACGCTGTCGTGGGGATGCGCTGGGGAGGTCCGGCAACTACTGGCCTGACGTGACGGCGCGGGAACGCGAGGCTTCGGCACCGCCGAGCTCATCGCAGGGTTACGCACGCCTTCGACTTGAGCCCCTCGTACTGCGTGCAGACCTGCGTGCCGTTCGGTACCACCCGCCCGGTATGGCCGCCAGCACCCCACGACACCTCCGCGAAGTCCGCGCCCTTCACGTGCCGCAGGGCCCGCCAGCCGCCACCCACCGTCCACGCGCCGCCCGGGACCCGGTACAACCACCGCGCCGAGTAGGACCCGCCCTTGCGCACCGTGCCACGCGAGGCACCTGCAAGCCGCCCGAGCAGGTAAGCCGTACACAGCGGGCATCCGCCCCTTCGGGTACGCCGAGGATCGCGGGACGATCGTGCCTGCCGAGGCTATCCGCGAAGGCGCCTCGATGATCCTCGCCGGTGAGCACCTGTCTGCCGTTGCTCGGAAGTGGACAGAGGCCGGGCTACTGTCGCCTCGCTCGCTCGCTGCCGGGGCTCAGGACTGGCTGGCCCGTTCTTCCTAGGGCTCGGCGGACGAGCCGGCTAACGCGCCACGCGGTAGCGGAGGTAGACGACTCTCGAGCTGAAGATGCGGGTCTCGACGAGTTCGAGATCCACCCGGCGCTCGCGTTGGGGAAAGAACGGAATGCCACCGCCAACCAGCACCGGATAGACCATGGCCCGGTACTCGTCGATCAGACCCAACGCGGCCGCCTCGGCGGCGAGAGTCGCGCCGCCGATCGCGATGTCGCCCTCCCCCGGCTCGGCTCGCAACCGCTCGATCTCCTCCGCCAGGCCGCCGGGGGCCAGGCGGGCATCGCCCTGCACCGCCGACAGCGTGGTGGAGAACACCACCTTTGGGAGCGGCTTCCAGAGCGCGGCCCACTCGAGCATTGAGTCGTCGAGCGATGGATCCTGGTCGGCGGTCTCCCAGTACAGCATCGTCTCGTACAGCCGTCGTCCCAACAGGTGGACGCCGACCTCTCGAATCTCGTCGATCCAGAAGCGAAAGACCTCCTCGTCGGGCGCCGTCCAGTCGAAGTCGCCGTCCGGCCCGACGATGTAGCCGTCAAGTGAGACGCTCATCGAATAGGTCACGCTGCGCATCAGATGTCCTCCTCGGCAACGGGTTCGACAGTACGACCGCCGGACGCCGCAGGACTCATCGCGGCTCGCGGGATCCCCTGAGCGGACGGCGCATGCACACCCGGGGCCAGCGGTCCAGGCCGTGCTGCGCCTCCGCGAGGCGGATCTCCCGGAGCCCGTCGGTGAGTTCGTCCTCGCCGAGCGCACGGAAGCCGAGGCGTGCGTAGTACGGCGCGTTCCACGGGACGTCGGCGAACGTCGTCAGGGTGAGTGCGGCCAGGCCGTCGGCCGCGGCCACGGCGGCCAGATGGTCGATCAGGCCGCGGCCGAGACCGCGGCGTGCGGCGGCTGGGTGGACGGACAGCTGCTCGATATGGGCGGCCCCGTCGACCGGTTCGCTCAGCAGATACGCGACGGGCCGGTCGTCCGCGTCCGCCGTCACCCAGGCGTGGCCCGCCCGCCGGTAACGCTCCAGGAGGTCGAGCGGAAGGGGCTCGTCGTCCGCGACCGCCGCCATGCCGAGCGAGCGGAAGGGCTCGCCGGCGGCCCTTTCGATGTCCTGGAGGAGGCGGAGTTCGGCGCGGGCGGCCGGTCGGATCTGCATACGGCGAGTATCGCTCAAGGGCCCGACCAGTCGCCGTCGAGTGCGCGGGCCGCGTAGTCCCGGGAGCTGCCGTGGCCCGGGCCGCCCCTACCGAGCAGTCCGCCGTCCCGGGCGAAGTGCGGGACGAACAGCATGAGCGCCGGCTCTCCGTACAGCGCGACGGCCAACCGGACCTGCCCCGGCGGGCAGCCGTGCCGGGACGTGGGGAGCGGGTGGTCCTCACGGAGCGACGCGAGGAGTTGCCGGCCCGCGCGAGTGCGGCGCGGCACGCACCACAATGCCGCCGCGGGCAGTACGACGAGAACCGGGACCACCAGCTCGCGCGGTGTGTCGGGTGCGCCGAGCCGTGTCATCAGCAGCCCCGCGGCCACGGTCAGTGGCACGGCGGCGAGCAGCACCCGGGCGGTGCGCCAGCGCCCGTTCGACCGCACCAGTCCTTCCACCCACACCTCGTCCCGTACCGCGTCGAGCGCGTGCCGCACGGGGGGTCGGGAGGCCAGCACCCGTGGTCCGGCCGGCCAGAGGAGCGCCCGGTGCGCCGCCAGCTGGAGCGGATCGCGGACGCCACGGGCGGGGCCGGTCTGCTGCACCGTGCCCCGGCGGCCGGCTGCGACCGCACCTCTCTGGTGCAGGGCGACGAGCGCGACGGTCAGGGCCGCCGGCCGCCCGCCCCGCAGCAGGGCGACCGCCTGCGGCGTCAGGTCGGGCCGGTCGGGCGGCCCCCAGCTCCACAACAGGGCGGCGGCCGCGGCCAGCAGCACCCCGCACGCTCCGATGAACCACCACATGTCCGTCGGTATGGCGCCCACCTCCCCGTAGGTGTGGTGCCCCGCCGGGGATGGGGGCGAAGCCCGAACGGCCGGGTTCAGAGCTCGATTTGAGCTTCGTGGGCCCGCGCCATGGCGTGGAACGCCCCGTTCGTCTCCCACTCCTCGAGCGCACCGGACGACACGCCGGTGCCGGTGTCAGGCGCCGGCCGACAGGAGTTCGTCGGCAGGGCTGTTCACCGGCTGCGGGGTGCCCGTGAGGTCCATGACGAACAGCGGGACGCCGAGGTCGTCGGCGCGGGCCCGGGCGTCGTCCGCGTAACCGGCGAGCGAGAAGAAGACGCTCACCGACGACGAGCTCAGCCCGTTCAGCCAGAGGCATTCGACGGCGCGCAGGGTGGCCGGGCGGGTGGTGGGGTCCACCTGGGCGACGAGCCCGGGTCCGCGCAGGTCGATCCCGGAGGCGGGGCGCTCCTCCGGCTGGACGACCTCCTGGAACCCCAGCCACCGCAGATACAGCGCGGCGGCCGTCACGGCGTCGCGCGCCGTGCGGATCGTGACCGGGTGGAAGGCGGGGCGGGGCACGGGGGCCGTCCGCGGCAGCGGTATGTGCGCCGGGCGTTCCACGGATGACGACCCCGAGGGCGAGCCCGTCGGCGATCCGTGCGGCCCGGCAGCCGACAGGGACGTCGCCGGTCCCGAGGGGGCCGGTCCCGACGAGGCCGGTCCCGAAGAGGCGGATGCCGTACGGGACGGGGCCGACGCGGTCGACGTCGGGGCCGCGGTCACCGGCCGGACCGGTACGCGCAGGACCGTGCCGCAGGGGCAGCCGAGCTCCGGCTGCGGCCACTGGTCCTGCCGCCCACAGGCCAGACAGCGGACGGTGACCCAGTCGTCGGTCCAGGTGCGGTGCCGTATCGGTTCCGCGGGGGCGCCGCGCATGAGCGGGGGAGCGAGCGGCGCCCCGCACGCGCACGGGAAGACGGGCGCGGCGAACGTGTGCGTCCGGCGGCAGACCGGGCAGCGAACCGGCACCTGATCTCCCATGTCTGACCCCCTTCGGCGCTGTCGGACACGCCTCGTGGTCCATCGTCCACCACCCGCGACCCCTTGGGGAGGGACTTCGGCCATCCCTCGTCCGGGTGCGGGCCGCTCTCCCTTGACGTCGCCGACCGTGCACCTTAGATTGATTCCGTATAGCAGAACTAAACTTCCGCATGTCGGAAATCAACTCGGAATCGATGCTCTCAGGTGGCGCGACAGAGCCCGATCCGCCAGGCCGAAGCAGGAGCACCCCATGCCTCGTATGACCGCCGCCCGAGCGGCAGTTGAGATCCTCAAGCGCGAAGGCGTCACCCACGCGTTCGGTGTGCCGGGCGCGGCGATCAACCCCTTCTACAAGGCCCTCAAGGAGGGTGGCGGCATCGACCACACCCTCGCCCGCCACGTCGAGGGCGCCTCGCACATGGCCGAGGGGTACACCCGGACCGGCCCCGGCAACATCGGTGTCTGCATCGGTACGTCCGGCCCCGCCGGCACCGACATGATCACCGGCCTGTACTCCGCGATCGGTGACTCGATTCCGATCCTGTGCATCACCGGCCAGGCGCCGACCAGCGTGATCCACAAAGAGGACTTCCAGGCCGTCGACATCGCCTCGATCGCCAAGCCGGTCACCAAGGCCGCCACCACCGTCCTCGAGGCCGCGCAGGTCCCCGGCGTCTTCCAGCAGGCCTTCCACCTGATGCGCTCGGGCCGTCCCGGCCCGGTCCTCATCGACCTGCCGATCGACGTCCAGCAGACCGAGATCGAGTTCGACCCCGAGACGTACGAGCCGCTGCCGGTCTACAAGCCGTCCGCGACCCGCCGCCAGATCGAGAAGGCGATCTCCTTCCTGCTGGAGTCCGAGCGCCCGGTGATCGTCGCCGGCGGCGGCATCATCAGCGCCGACGCCTGCGACCTGCTGGTCGAGTTCGCCGAGATCACCGGCACCCCCGTCATCCCGACCCTGATGGGCTGGGGCACGCTGCCGGACGACCACGAGCTGAACGCCGGCATGGTCGGCGTCCAGACCTCGCACCGCTACGGCAACGCGAACTTCCTCGATTCCGACTTCGTCCTCGGCATCGGCAACCGCTGGGCCAACCGCCACACCGGCTACAAGCTGGACGTCTACACCAAGGGCCGCAAGTTCGTCCACGTGGACATCGAGCCCACCCAGATCGGCAAGATCTTCGCCCCTGACTACGGCATCGCCTCGGACGCCAAGGCCGCGCTGGAGCTCTTCGTCGAGGTCGCCAAGGAGCTGAAGGCCGCGGGCAGGCTGCCCGACCGCACGGAGTGGATCGCCTCCACGCAGGAGCGCAAGGCCACGCTGCACCGCCGCACGCACTTCGACAACGTCCCGCTGAAGCCGCAGCGCGTGTACGAGGAGATGAACAGGGCCTTCGGCCCGGAGACGCGTTACGTCACCACCATCGGCCTCTCCCAGATCGCCGGCGCGCAGATGCTGCACGTCTACAGGCCGCGCCACTGGATCAACTGCGGCCAGGCGGGCCCGCTCGGCTGGACCATCCCGGCCGCGCTCGGTGTCGCCACCGCCGACCCGGAGGCCCAGGTCGTCGCGCTCTCCGGCGACTACGACTTCCAGTTCATGATCGAGGAGCTGGCGGTCGGTGCGCAGCACCGCATCCCGTACGTCCACGTTCTCGTGAACAACTCCTACCTGGGCCTGATCCGCCAGGCCCAGATCGGCCTCGACATCAACTTCCAGGTCAACCTGGAGTTCGAGAACATCAACGCACCGGAGCTGGGCGTCTACGGCGTCGACCACGTCAAGGTCGCCGAGGGCCTCGGCTGCAAGGCCATCCGCGTCACCGAGCCGGACCAACTGCTCCCGGCCTTCGAGGAGGCCAAGAAGCTCGCCGCCGAGTACCGGGTCCCGGTCGTCGTCGAGGCGATCCTGGAGCGGATCACCAACATCTCCATGAGCAGGACGATGGACATCAGCGACATCTCCGAGTTCGAGGAGCTCGCCACCGAGCCGGGCCACGCGCCCACCGCGATCCGGCCGCTCACCTGACGGAGCGGCTGCCGACGGGGGAGGGACGGCCCCCGCACCCCGGGACCTGCCGGGGGCGGGGGCCGCTTCGCGCGAGGAGGCCCTCTCTGCCGCTGCGTGCGCGGGAGCGGGCGTCGTCGTCCCGCGAGCAGGAGCCGAGGCCGAGGACCGTCTGCCGGATCAGGCCCTGGATCCGTACGGCGGATCAAGGGGGAGCGTCGTACGCTCCGGGCCATGCGGTCACCGCATCGGGCCCCTCGCGCATCGGGCGTTCATGTCCGTCGCGGTGACGTCGGGCACCGCTGACGAGCCGTTGCCGACGGCTTCCCACAGCCGCGACGCGCGGAGGGACGGTCGCGCTGAAGGCCGCGGGCTCGGCCCGAGCGATTACGCGCGAAAGGCCGGCGCACGAAACGCCTGCCCACGAAAGGCCGGCGCACGGAACGCCTGCGCGCGAAAGGCCCGCGCACGGAACGCCTGCGCGCGAAAGGCCCGCGCACGGAACGCCTGCGCGCGAAAGGCCCGCGCACGGAACGCCTGCGTACGAAACGCCTACGCACGGAACGTCTGCGTACGGAACGCCTGCGTACGAAACGTCAGCGTACGGAACGCCTACGTACGGAACGCCTACGCGCGGAACGCCTGCGTACGGAACGCCTGCGTACGGAACGTCTGCGTACGGAACGCCTACGCGCGGAACGCCGCCGTCCGTTCCGGGGACGCGTCGGCCAGGGCCTTGGTGACCTCTTCGACGCCGGCGCGCAGCCCGTAGACGGGGGTGCCGGGCTGCTGGCGCCAGGACCCGTCGATGCCGCCCGAGTCCACGGTGTCGAAGCCGAGTTCGTCGATCAGGTCGCGCACGACCTTCTTGGCGGCCTCGTCGTCACCGGCCACGGGCAGTGCCATGCGCTCGGGATCGCCCTTGGGGCGCGGCCTTTCGAGGATGTCCTGGGCGTACGTGCCGTTGAACGCCTTGATGACCGAATGGCCGATGTGCTGCTCGGTCCAGCGGCTCTCGGTCAGCCCTTGGTCCTCGATACCCGCGAGCTTTCCGTCACGTTCCTTCGGGTAGTAGTTGCCGGTGTCGATCACGGCGACGCCCGCGGCTGCCTCGTCGAGCAGGCCGGACGGCAGATGGGGCACGCTCTTCAGCGGTACGGTCACCACCACGACCTGGGCGTCGCGCGCCGCCTCGGCCGCGGTGACCGGGGTGGCGCCGGTCTCCTCCGCGAGCGCGGTCAGCGTGTGCGGGCCACGTGAGTTGGCGACGGACACGTCGTGCCCGAGAGCGGTCAGCCGCCGGGTGAGGTTCCCGCCGATGTTGCCCGCGCCGATGATGCCGATCTTCATGGGCCTGTCCTCCCGGTGTGTCCTCCCGGCTGTGCTGCGACTATATGCCGCATTTCGGTGCAACCATGTGACCGTCGGTGCTATTTCCGGCCCTGGCGACCCCGTGGCGCACGCGGACCTCGCGGAGGTCCTGCCGCGCCACCCGGCCCGGCGGAGGCTGCGCCGGAGCGGGAACGGGCAGGCGAAAGCCGCTTTCGCGAAGATCGAGAAGCCCGGCAGGCACCTGGAGGAGTGATGAGGCGCCGCGCAGGAGCGCCCTGGGAGCGGCCGGTGGCCTGCGTACGCGCGAGGAGGCCCCGCCGGAGCGGTTCGAGCGGGGCCTCTGGGCGGGCACAGCGGTGTGTTCGGGGAGTGCGCTGCGCCACCGCGGCAGTGGGGCCTTGGGGAGGGAGGGCCTTTGCCGGGTGGCTGAGATTAAGCCTGTCGCCGGCCGGAAGGTAACCCCTGTGCGCGAAGCGGCTATGGCCGCGATTCCTCCCGCCATTCCTCGCGGTAGGCGGGGTGGCCGGCATACGGCAGGGCGAGAGCGAAGCAGGCGTGGAGCCAGGCGGTGCGTTCGCCTTTCTCGAAGTCGCTCAGCGCGTCACCGGAGTTTGTGGCGACTGGGCGATCCCAGTGCGCGCACCGCTCCACGATCCGCTGTCTCGCCCGGACTTCACGCAGGTCGCGCGCCGGGTCGCGACGGGCCATGTAGAGGCGGAGGTACCGGTCATGAACCACCGCGATCCCGTCGCCGTTCGCGTCGACCAGGCCGCCGCCTTCGGCAGGCGCCTCGTCCCGGCTCGTGCCCCGCCAGGGTCCGGGGGCGCGCTGGACGGCCACCATGGCCTCGTACTCGTCCTCGGCGAGGCGGGCGCGGAGGAACTGCACCAGATCTTCCATCCCTTGATCTTCGCTGGGTACCCCTGGCTTCAGCCAGGGGGTGAAGGCGACGGGCTCATCGTTCCGTACGGTCGGCGAGGGCCGTGCGGGAAGTGCGATCACCGGAAACCTCTGCGCGCGGGCGCCGTGAACGAGACGATCACGGCATGGGAATCACCGGACGGGAGCTCAACCGCTCCACGCTCGCCCGGCAGATGCTGCTGCGCCGGGAGACGCTCGGTGTCGCCGACGCCGTACGGCGCGTGGTCGCACTCCAGGCCCAGCAGGCCGCCTCGCCCTACCTCGCGCTGTGGAACCGTCTCACCGACTTCGACCCGGCCGACCTCGACACCGCCTTCGCCGGCCACACGGTCGTCAAGTCGACCCTGATGCGGATCACGTTGCACGCCGTCCACGCCGACGACCACCGGTCCTTCCACGAGGCCGTGCAGCCGTCGTTGCGGGCCGCCAGGCTCGGTGGCCGCTTCACTGCATCCGGGCTGACCGCCGCGGACGCCGACGCGCTGGTCCCGGAGCTGCTGGCGTTCGCCGACCGGCCCCGGACCACCGCGGACTACGAGGGCTGGCTCGAGCGACGGCTGGGTGCGCCGCCGAGGCCAGGAGCATGGTGGGGGCTGCGGCACTACGCACCGCTGCTGCACGCACCCACCACGCCACCTTGGTCGTTCGGCACCCGTCCCTCGTACGTCGCACCCCGGACCCGACCGGTGCTGGCGAACCCGGACGTGTCCGCCGCATCCCTGCAGACGCTGGTCCTGCGCTACCTCGAAGGGTTCGGCCCGGCCTCGGTCGCGGACATGGCACAGTTCGCCCTGGTCCAGCGGGCCAGGGTCAGGACGGCACTGGAGGCTCTGGACGGTGACATCGAGCGGCTGGACGGACCGAAGGGCGAGGACCTGTTCGACGTCCCGGGCGGACCGCGCCCGGACGAGGAAACACCGGCACCGCCCCGGCTGATGGCCATGTGGGACAGCATCCTGCTGGCCTACTCCGACCGCGGCCGTGTCATCCCCTCCGCGTACCGCACGCTCGTCACGCGCAGGAACGGTGACGTGCTGCCGACGCTGCTGGTCGACGGGTACGTCGCCGGCGTGTGGCGCCCGGCCGCAGGGGGAATCGAGGCGACCGCCTTCCACCACCTCCCGGACGAGGTCTGGGAGCAACTCGCCGCCGAGGCACGCTCGCTGACGGCCTTCCTCGCCGACCGCGAACCGCGGGTCTACCACCGCTACGACCACTGGTGGAGCAAGCTGCCGAGCGACGCCAGGACCCGGCTGCTCACCGGAGAATGAGGCCCGGGTCGTCGCGTACGGCCCCGGCCGGACGGGACGGCGGCCGGCCGAGGCGGTCGCCGCCGGTGCTTTTTGTCACGGGCCAGCCATCAGGGCCGCGTCCGATCACGCGATCCCCCCGGACCCGTCCTGCGGACGCCGGGCGGCGAGCGCCGCCGCGAGGAGCCGCCGCAGCTCGGGACTGTCCAGATCCTTCGGCGTGCGGAGCTTGATGTGCCGGTGCACCTTGCCGCTGCCCTCCATGAGCCCCGCCGGATCGGGCAGCCCCGCACCGCCCGCGATGCCCAGCGTGACATGTGCCTTCGCCGGCGCGACCGTGAACACCAGTCCCTTGTACCCGGTACCGGTGCCGAACCCGATGTCGTTGCCGTCCACCGTGACGACCGCGTCCGGGAACTGCTCCAGCAGCAGTGCGCACGTGCTGCGCCCCAGTTCGGCGATGTGCGCGTCCCGGGCCGCGAGGACTCGTTCCACCTCTTCGTCCATGGCGCCAGCATGCCACGGGGCCTGGGCGCGGACGGCGAGGGCTCCGGTCGGCTCGTACCAGTCCACGTCCACCTCGTGGCCGGTGTCCGGGTGCTCGAACCGGAACCCCATGTCGGAAACGTTCTCGCTGGTGAGCTTCCAGACTTCTGTTCCAACCTCCGGCGTACGCGGCGGCTGCGAGACGGATGCGCGCCACCAAGTGGGGCCGGAAGGTGCAAGGTGGCAGGCTGTAGGGAACTCGTGATGCAGACGGCAGAGGTCGCGCGACGCCCAACGCGTGGGCGCGGCTGCTCACATCGACGTGTGTGTCATGAGTCAAGAAGTTGGCAGAGTTTGTTCTTGCTCGGGTCGGGATTCTCCATCTTCGGAGGGGTCCTCATCGTGTTCGCGTGAGCGTGGTAGGCGACCGGAAGCACGTGCCGACGTACTGCCTCGGCCAGCGGCAACTGGCCCTTCAACACGGCCAACACGACCTGGATCTGCTCGTCCACCGACACCAGCCGTGACGGCTTCTGCTGTCTGCTCACCCAGCCGTCCTTCCCGGCCCCTCAACTCAACCCCTGCCGGAAAGTTTGACTCACTCCATGAGGAGCCCGGCGAACGAACATTCGACTACGTCGGCCCCTCAGGGCTCAAAGACCCCACAGTCCCTTGCACAGCGTGGTGAGCCCGCCCGCCAGCGCCAGCAGGAACAGCATCAGCCGGGCCCGTCCCTCAGGCACCCGCTCTGCGAGCACCTTTCCGATCACGGCGCCTGCCGCAATTCCTGTAGCGACCAGCACCCAGGTCGGAGCCGTGAGCTGTGGCAGGCCCTTGGCCGCAACGGAGAACGCGTTCACCACGACCCCGTAGAACTGCGCGTTCGGCACGAACTCCGCGACCGTCCAGCCCGCGTTGACCGCATACAAGGACACTGCCGGGCCGCCCACGCCGGCAGAGGAATTCATGAACCCGCTTGCTGCACCCGCGGCCAGCGCCCCTTTGGTGCCGCGCAGGGCGGCCACCCGGGCGCCGCCCATCGCCAGCAGTACGGCCGCGCTCACCAGCACCCCCATGCCGGCCAGCAGTTCCGGCTCGGGCAGTCGGCCGGCCACCCAAGCCCCCGCCGGCACGGTGCAGGCAGCAGCAGCGACCAACGGCAGCATCGCGGCGAGACGGACCTCCCGCCAACTGCCGACAAGTCCGACGGCACTGATGGCTCCGGCCGCACAGTTCGCCAGCACCACGCCTTCGGCCGGACCGAGGAGCAGCACCAGAGCAGGCACCGCCACGAGCGCGAACCCGATTCCCGCCAGCCGCTGCACGGACGCCCCGACCAGGATGATGCCGCCGAGCAAGAGGTCGGCGGCCCAGCCGTTCGTCACAGACGGCTCCTCGTGGGGTGGCGTTGAGGGGTGATCACGCACAGCCTCCACCCACCGGGCAAGCCCGATCAACGGCATTTCCCTGCTCAGCCGGGGGCGCATTGCCCGCAGCGCGTTGCTCGGTCGCGTTCCCGTGCTGTGAAGCACGATCGGCCGGCGACCGCTGCGTGCACCTCACCGACGGCATCACCGTGCCGCCCTCCGGGATCGGGCAGCCCGCACCGTCTGCCTTCTGCAGCGGTTCGCGTGAGGCGTTCGAGAAGCGCCCGCCGTGCATGGCCCGACCGGCCGGACCGAGCGCCAGGGCGAGCCGCGAGCCGGAGTGCCGAGGTGGTGGTTTCCGGATCCGGCCTTGGATCCCGCGCAGTTGGAGGCCCCCGCTGCGTCAGCGGTGCCGGCCCTCGTCGCGAAGCGTCGCTGACCCGGCGCAGCGGAGGTGGTCCGCGGTGACGGGGGCGCCTTCGGCGACGTTGCGGTCGTAGGTGACCGTCTTCACCACGACGGGCTCGGAGCCGACGGCGACGTCGAAGAGGGCGTCGTGCCGGGCGACCGCCTGCAGGCGTGCTCCGGGCAGGGCGGCGGCCAGGGTGGCCGCATCCGCTTCTCGTCCGGCCGGGTAGGTGATGGCAGGGGGGCCGGCGGGTCGCACCGCGGGGGCGGATGCGGAGGTGTCCGTCACGACGAACTTGCTGCGCTCGAGGGCCTTGGCGACGGCGGCGTCGTCGACTCGTACCGTGATTCCGGCGGGGTTGGTCCCGGCGCGTGTTTCGGGCACGGGCAGGATGCGCGTGTCTCCGGTGATGGGTCGGTCCGATCGCAGGGCGTCCCACAGGGCATCGGCGCGGGCCTCGTGCCAGAGCAGGGTGGAACCGACGCCGGGCACGCGGTGGTCGAAGTGAGTGATCGGCACGGTGGCGAACTCCGTCCGGTCCGCCGGTAGCCGGCCCAGTGTCCAGCCGATGCGCACGAGGTCGACCAGGCCGGTCCGTTCGTCCGTGCGTACGGACGTGAGCAGCTGGTGAGCTGTGCGTGCCGCGCTCACGGGATCAGCCAGTGCCCCTTGGGCGGTCAGGCGGGCGAGCATGTCGGCCAGCATGCGCTGTTGGCGGCGGACCCGGCCGAGGTCGCCCGGGGGGTTGAGGTGCCGGGCCCGGGCGTAGCGCAGAGCTCCGCTCCCGTCGAGGTGATGGGTGCCCGTGGTGATGTCGAGGCCGGAATTCTCGTCCTTGAGCGGCTTGTCCGTGCACACGGTCGCGCCGCCCAGATTGTTGACGGCTTGTTCGAAGCCGGTGAATCCGGTCTCGAGGTAGTGGTCGATGTGCAGGCCGGTGGCCTTCTCGACCGTGCGGACGGCCAGGGGCCCACGGCCGATCTTGAAGGCGCCGTTGATCTTGCCGCGTTTGGCCGGGGTGGTGGCGCCGTCCGGCTGGGCGTACTCGACGTAGCTGTCCCGGGGGAGGGAAACGATGCTTGCGCGCCTGTGGTCCTCGGAGAGGTGTACGAGCATCATCACGTCGGTGCAGTCGCACCCCTCGCCGCCCACATGGAGGCGCCGTTTCTCGGCAGGCGAGATGCCGGCGCGGCTGTCGATACCGACGATCAGGATGTTCGTGCCGCGGCTGTCGTCCCGGCCGACCGGGTCGACGGCCGATTCGGCCTGCGCACCGAACCACGGCCAAGAGGCCAGGCCGGCCAACAGCGTCAGCCCGACAGTGATACGGCGCATCACACACCCCCGAGAGGCACATAATCGGATGTATGTGATCTTAACGGTCATGCGGCGAGGAGCCTGCGTCAGGCGCTGATGGGCGCGTCGTCCCCCTTGTAGTGGTCATTCATGTTGTCCCGCGCGGCTCTCGCACTCCCGGCCGGTCCGTACGCCGAAGCCCGCAGCACGCCGGCCGTCACGGTGCGGGCGAACTCGCCTGCGAGGCCGCCCGGCCCGTGGTTGGCCCCGCGGCGTCCGGGGCCGGTCGACTTCGGCGCCACACTCCGGCGCCTGGTGCTCGTGGCGAAGCGACCTGCCCCGCCGGACAGCGAAGAGTGGAACGTGTCGGCGTGCGAAGGCGGTCATCTGCCGTGCGCGACGCCAAGAGGGCTGCGGGGCCGCGGGGGCTGCGAGGAGGAGTGAAGGCAGGCCTGATCAACGCATCGTGTGCCAGACTCGATCGCATGAGCCGACGACGACATTGATCCACGACTGCCGGTCCCGGAACGGGCTGTCGCGGGCCGCCGCGCGGGTGAGCACCCGGCGTCCCCGTCCGCTCCGCACAAGGACCACGATTCATGCTCACCTCTTCGTCATGCCCATCCCCACCTCACCCCGGTGTGCGCCGGATCGAGCGAAAGCTCTACGCCTACGCGGGGTTTGAGGACTTCGTCCTGCTCTACCCCGTCTACGCGCTGCTGTTCGCCGAGCACGGGCTGAGCACCGCTGAGATCTCCTTCCTCTTCTCCCTCTGGTCCCTCACCGGGCTGGTGCTGGAAGTTCCCTCGGGCGTCTGGGCCGATGCCGTGTCGCGCCGCCTGATGGTGACCGTCGGACCGCTGCTGTCGGCGGCCGGATTCGCGCTGTGGGTCCTGACCCCGTCGTACGCGGCCTTCGCCGCCGGGTTCGTGCTGTGGGGCGTCGGGGGCGCGCTGCGTTCCGGCGCCATGGAAGCACTGGTGCACGACGAACTCGAACGGCTCGACGCGGCGTCGCGGTACGCCCGCGTCATGGGGCGGGCCGCCGCGGTGAGCATGGTCGCGACGGCGACGGCGACCGCGGCGGCGGCCCCCGCCTTCGCGATGGGCGGTCACGGTCTGCTCGGTGCGGCGAGCGTCGTCGCGTGCCTGCTGTGTGCGGCCGTCGGTGCGACGCTGCCCGAGCATCGCACGCCCGCCGTCGTGACCTCCGGTCGCGGGGCCTACGCGGCGACCCTGCGGGCCGGCCTCGCGGAGGTGCGGGGCAGACGCCCCGTGCGGCGCGCGCTGATGCTGTCCATCGTGCTGACCTCCGTCTGGGGCGCGCTCGACGAGTACGTACCGCTGCTGGCCGCCGCCACCGGCGTCGCCACGAGGACCGTCCCGCTGCTGGTCCTGGTCGTCTGGATCGGGGTCACCGTCGGCTCGCTGCTCGTTGGGCCGGGAGAGCGCCTGTCTGCTCGGGTCCTCGGCGCGGCCGTCGCAGTCGCGGCGGGTGCGTTGGCAGCCGGTGCGCTGTCGGGCAGGGCGGCCGGGTTCGTCCTCGTCGGCTTGGGATTCCTGGTGCTCCAGCTGGCGGACGTCCTGGCCGACGCCCGCCTCCAGGCGTCGATCACGGGCCCGAGCCGCGCCACCGTGACGTCCCTCGCCGGCCTCGGCACGGGCGCCGCCACGCTCCTGGTCTACGGGGCGTACGCGGCGCTCTCGGGCCACGCGTCGCACGGCGTCGTCTTCGCCCTGCTCGCACTGCCGTACCTGGCGGTTGCCGTGGCCCTGGCCCGGGCAGGACGCCCGCGCACCTCGGATTGTTCCGATCCGTAGGCCATCAAGGGCAGTGGCGGACCACGCCCGAAGGATCTGCCGCAGATCCGCTGACCGGGCGACCCCGACTGCTCGACCGAGCCCGCCGTCCGTGCCCCGTATCAGCGCCGAGGCGCCGGTGATCCACGGGCGCCAGGACCGCATCGTCACCGAGGACGAGGCCGGTACCTCGGCCCGGTCCATACCCTCGGCCTCGCCGGCCCCGATCGAGGACGCCGGGCACTGCACTCAGGTCGAGCAGCCACAGGCGTTCACCGCGGTGATGAGGCTGTGGCTCACTCGGAGATGGGACGGCACCGGCCCCGGGGACGGGCAGGCTTCGCGGACCCCCGGTGCCGCCGGGGAGCGCGTGACAGCGGCCGGTCCTCCACGGCGAGGAGCGCGGGGGCTGGCCCCGGGGCGTGCGCCCCGGTCCGGTGCCCGGCCCCGTCGGCGGCGACCGGCGGCCCCTGTGGGCCGGGCCCCGGTGTGTCCGGGCGTCTGTTATTCGTCGATCTGGAGCACCGCCATCATGCCCGCGTCCTCGTGGTTGAGGATGTGGCAGTGGAGGACCGTCCTGCCCGGGTAGTCGAGGAAGCGGGACCGGATGACGATGTTTCCGCGCGGGGGCACGTCCACGGTGTCCTGGAAGCCGCGGTTGATCTGCGGGTTGCCGTTCACGCTCATCACCTGGAAGTCGTTGGTGTGCACGTGGAACGAGTGCACCTCGTCGCTGTCGTTCTTGACGGTCCACTCCTCGGTCGTGTTGAGCTTGACCCGGAAGTCGACGCGGTTGTGGTCGAATTGCCTTCCGTTGACGTAGAAGAGCGTGCCGTCCGCGTTCTCCGTGAAGACGATCGTCTTGCGGCCCGCGACGGGTTCCTTCGCCAGGTCGTCCACCGGTGCGAAGGAGGTGGGCAGGGCCGCCGGCCGCGTGGGTTCGCCCGCGGACCGGACCGTGGCGAGCGTGGCCCGGGGGAACTGGTTGCCGGCCTTGCCGGTGTCGTACGGCAGGGTCTGAAGTTCCGTCACGCCCGCCTCGGGGCCCTGCACGAGCACGTCGTAGCGGGCGCCGGCCGGGATGACGAGGGTGTCGGCCGCGTAGACCTCGTTCACCGGGTTGCCGTCCCGGGCGACGACATGGAACGTACTGCCCGGCAGGGCCACTTTGTAGAAGATGTTCGCCCCGATGTTCGCGAGCCGCCACAGCTGGGTCTCGCCGGGCCGGATCCGGATGCGCGGGTTCAGCTGACCGTTCACGGTGCGCGTGGTCGGTGCCCCGATCTTGAGGTCCTGGGTCTTGATCTGGTCCCCGACGAGCTGGAAGTCCTTGAGCGCGATGACGTGTTCGGTGATGCCGCGCAACGAGGCAGGCATGTACGCGTCGAGCCCGTCGACCAGGATGACGCCCGACATGCCGCCGGCGGTCTGGGCGGCCGAGGCCGTGTGCGGATGCGGGTGGTACCAGTACGTCCCCGGCGCCAGGCTGTCGGGGAAGGTGTAGGAGTATTGGAACGTCTTCCCGGGCTCGATCGCGAGGAAGACGTTGTCGGAATTGCCGCCGGGGGAGACGTGCATGCCGTGCACATGCAGATTCGTCCGGTTGTCCAGCTCGTTCTTGAAGGTGATCTCCATGCGGTCGCCCGGCCGCAACCGCAGTGTCGGCGGCATGTAGAGGCCGTTGTAGGTGAGGGCCCACACGTCGCGCCCCGCCAGAGGCACCTTCTTCCGCTCGACGACGATCGTCGTTCTGAGCAGGCCGTTCCTGCTCACGACCTCTGCCGGGTCGCGCAGGTCGGAGGTCGCCTGCGCGGAGAGGGCCGGTGACGGCGACACGCTGGACGGGGGCGTCGATGACGGGGCGGAATGAGCGTGCGGGCCCCGTCGGGACTCCATCGCGCATCCGGACGCGAGGGCGAGGGCGACGAGCGCGGCCGCGATGACGGTCGTTGGCCGGTGGACGTGCGGATGCAAGCTGAACTCCCTACGAGAGCTGCCGGGCACTTGAGGAACGGGCGTGGGTCCGGTTTGCCATGATGCACCCTTAATTGAGCGAAATGGCTGATAACTCAATGAGGGGGTGCTCTTGTTGAACGACCCGCCGCCGGATCGGCCGCCACCGCCGCCGCGGGCGGAGCCCGGAGCCACGGACACGCCCAGGGTCGTGCGTGCGCGGGTGCGGAGGGCACGGCACCCGGGCCACCGCGATGAGCCGCGCGTCCGCGGGACCCACAGTGTGTCCGCGGGTCCGTACCGACTGTGACCGCCCGCGAACCCGCTCGCACCTGGGGCGACACGGACCGTCGGAGGGGAGGCACCTGTCGGGTGTCCGCCTTGTGCGCTCGGCTCCTACGCTGGTGGCGAGGGCCCTCCGGGCCCGGCCGGTCCCTGCGGTGACCGCCGAGAGGAGAGAACCATGCGTGCCTCGCTCCTGCAGATGTCCGTCGACTCGGCCGAAACCGCCGGCGACCGCCGCCTGAGGGCAGCCGCGACGGTCCGCAGCCGGGCCGGTGACGACCTCGTCGTACTGCCGGAGCTATGGACAGCCGGAGCGTGGGCCTACGACGACTGGGAGCGCGATGCCGAGGGGCTGGACGGCCCTACCGCCGAAGTGATGTCCGCCGCCGCCCGCGCGGCCGGCGTGTGGCTCCATGCCGGGTCGATCGTCGAGCGGGACGGGGACGGGACGCTGTACAACGCCGCTCTGCTCTTCGACCGGGAGGGAAGCCTGCGCGGTCACTACCGGAAGATCCATCGGTACGGATTCGACACCGGCGAGGCCGTTGCCATGGGCGGGGGCAGCGACATTGTCACCGTCCCCACGGAATTCGGCGGGCTGGGCCTTGCCATCTGCTACGACCTCCGCTTCCCGGAGCTCTTCAGAGGACTGCTCGACGCCGGGGCGGAACTGATCGTGGTGCCGGCCGCATGGCCCGCCGCCCGTCTCGCGCATCTGCAGCTCCTGGTCCGTGCGCGCGCCGTGGAAGAGCAGGTGTTCCTCCTGGTCTGTGACGCCGCGGGAGCTCACGGGGGTGTACAGCAGGCCGGGCACAGCATGGCCGTCGACCCCTGGGGAACCGTGGTGGCCGAAGCGCGCGACCGCGAGCAGACCGTGACGGCCGACGTCGACATGGCCGAAGTCGCCCGGATCCGCTCCGAACTGCCCGTCCTGCGCGACCGTGTGCTCGGTATCCCCGCCCCCGCGGGGCGTTGAGCCCCGGATCCTGCGGCGGTCCGCTTGCCGGCTGAGGATGGTCACAGGGCTGTCCCGCGACGAGATCATCCGGGCGCTCGACCGTGCCCCCTCGGCGTGTCCCCTGACCTGTTCCCGTGGTGTTCCCGGAACTGGGAACACGACCGGCCGGTGACCTCTGTGCGCAGGTCACCGGCCGATCGCCCGGGAACGCAGTGCGGGACCGTAATCGGATTCCTGACTCGGTCTTGACCTGGGACAACGCCGCTGACCAGCGAATTCGAGGTTTGTTCGATGCCAGTCCCTGCCACTCGGAGCCTGCGAACTCGCGGTTGCTGTTCCCGTGGGAACAGCCCTTCTCAGGACCTCGCAGGTTGCCTCCCGGGTGTGTACAAAGAACCCGAACCGCGATGCCTGGGAACAACGGGCCTCCGACCCCGCTCGCCCTCGGGTGCGGTTGCCCTCTCCTCCACCGAGGCGACTGCGGCCTGTTCAAGACAGCCGGCTGCCTTGACCGGGCCGAGACGCTCCTCGATATGCAGCAGTTCCCTTTTCGCAGTGGACCAGGCCCGAGCGGGCGTCGGAGTCGCAGGTGCGCAGAGCGGCGGCACGTCCCTCCCTCGGGCGGGACCGCGGCCCTGCGTGGACGCCGTCAGTGAAGAGCCGGTTAGCGGGGGGTGGCATCAGCAGCCCCGGACTGTGCCGGCGACAGCTCGTCGGAGAGCTGCCGTACGACGGCCATGTCGCTGAAGGGAAGCAACTCCTCACCGATGATCTGGTGCGGCTCGCTGCCCTTCCCCGCGACGAGGACCACGTCGTCGGGTCCGGCGGCGGCGAGGGCGAAGCGGATGGCCTGACTCCGGTCGGGGATCCGCTCGAACGGGGTGCCGGTCGGGGTGATGCCGGGGACGATCTGGTCGAGGATCGCTCCGGGATCTTCGGTGCGGGGGTTGTCGGAGGTGAGGACACAGAGGTCGGAGAGCCGGCCGGCGATGTTGGTGAATACGCCGACGTCGATGTGGGCGTCGTCCACGCGGTGGGTCAGCAGCGCCATAGAGGTGGCCTCCAGCACGACACTGCCCGTGCGGCGGTCGCGCATGTGACCGAGCAGGTACTGCAGGTCCGGCGACTCCGGCGTGGTCAGGACCGAGTGCGGCATCGGCACGGGGTCGTCGCCGATGCGGCTGCCGGCCGTCCCGATGACCCCGACCCTCGCGCCCTCGGCGATCCGCAGGACCGACTCGACCATGTACGACACCGAGGTCTTTCCGTTGGTGCCGGTGATCGCCACCATGTCCATGGCCCGCCCGGGCTCGCCGTAGTAGCGGGCGGCGACCGCCGAGGCCACCACCCGGACGTCCGGTACGCGTACGACGCACACCCCATCCGGGACGATGACGCCCGCGCCTTCCACCAGGACCGCCACCGCTCCGAATTCCACGGCACGCGTGATCCCGTCGGGGCCGCCTTCGCGGTGGCCCGGTACCGCGATGTACAGCGAGCCCCGGGTCATGCGGTGGGCGTCGAAGTGCATTCCTCCGCTGATCCGCGTTCCGATGGCGCCCTGAAGCACCTGGTGTGCGTACCCGTCCAGCAGTTCGTTCAGTTTCACAGCTGTCCCCTCGGAAGCGGAGCTCCGGTACGCCGGTTTGCGGTGGGCCGGAAGGCCGCGGTGATGACCATGGACCTGGCTGTCCGGTACCTGGAGTCAGGCACCCGACTGTCGGGGATCGCGCAGGACGTGAAAGAAATCCGAGCACGGCAGAATTCGCTTCGGCGGCTCGATGCTGCGCGAGTCTACGCCCGCAAATCGGTTGAACGATCCGCTCCTGTCCGCTCCCGTCCGCTCCGGTCCGGCCGGAGTGGGGCGGAGTGGGCCGGAGTACAGTGGTGCTCACTGAGAGCACCTCGCACGTCTGCTGCCATGCCGGCGTCGTTCTTGGGTACGACGACAGGGACATGCCATGGGCATGATCACACAGCACGCACCCCGCCTCAGAAACAGAGTCACCGTGAATCACGATCAATCGCTGCCCATCAGGCTGGAACTGCTGCCCCCAGGTGCCGGGCCGTACAGGCTGGACGGCGCGTGGTGGCCCCGTTCTCATGACCTCGCCCGCGAACTGCCGGATCTGCTGGCGGCGTTGGACGAGCGGTGGCCGCACGTCAGCAGGATCACGGTGAGCCGGCCCCTGTGGCGCACCGGGCTCGGCAGGCTCACCCTCGCCGACCGTACGGTCCACATCAACCGCTCCGACGCGGGGGAGAGCCCGAGTGCGATCCGTCTGCTCTCCTACGGCGTCGGGCGCTGCGATCTGCTGGTCGTACCGCCCGGCGCGACACCCGCGGAGGCGGACCGTCTCATGTCCTCGGCGACCACCCACGACGAGACGCATGCCGGATAGGCCGGAAGGGCTCAGGCGCCCCGCGAACGCCGGGCGGCGTCTGCGGCGGGAGGCGGTGGGGTCGAGGCCCGGGCGGGACCAGTTGGCGGCGAGGCGGATGCTGAGTTCGCGGCCGTCCGCGACGTGATCCAGCGCGAGGGCGAGGTCGCGAACGGCATGTCACCGTCCTGCGACTCGGGCTCGGCAAAGCCGCGCCCGCGAACCCAACCGGGCCACACCCCTCGGTGCGCCTCGACGAGCCCTTTGAACCGCTCCGCTGAACGGCGACCGCCGAACCGCTCGGACTGCCACTCGCCGGCCTGACGCCACTTGACCTGACAGGTCACCGAACCGTCCTTGTTCGGCCTCTCCACCATGCTCGCCATGATCGGACAATAGGTATGAATGTCGCCGGCCCTGTTCCCGTGATGTTCCCAAAGTGAGGAACACGACCGGCCGGTGACCTCTGTGCGCAGGTCACCGGCCGATCGCTCGGGAACGCAGTGCGGGACCGTAAACCGCGCTGTGAACCCTGGCTGTTGGCTCTGCAGAGCCGCAGAGCCGCAGAGCCGCAGAGCCGCAGAGCCGCAGAGCCGCAGAACTGTGGAGCCATGGAGCCGTGAGGGCTGTGAAGTTGTTGCCGCCCGACGGTGCGAGCCCGGCGCGACGGATCGTTCGCGCCGCCGGGCGGAGCCTTTGGTCGTCCCCGGCCCGGAGGGGACGGACGGCGTCCGTGAGCGCTGGGGACCGCGGCGGGGCGATGGGCTTCCGGCCTGGCCTTCCTTCAGGTCAGGAAGGGGGTCGTGCTGCCCGTACCACCGCACTGGCTCGCCGCCGCGGTCCTCGCGCTGTCCTTACCGCGGGCCACCCCTCATCCGGGCCGGCGGTTCGGACGGCGTACGGGAGGAAGACCTCCCAGTCGGCTCCCGTACGCGGTCTCGGTGGGCCGAGTACGCCGCTCAGTCCTCGCGCAGGGCGCGGACCGCTTCCTCGACGCGCTTGCCGTAGTCCGGGTCGGCGGCGTGGAAGTGGGCGAGGTTCTTCTCGATCACGTCGTCGCGCGAGACCTGGGACAGTCCGCCGGCGATGTTCGCGACCAGGCGCTGCTTCTCCTCCTCCGACATCAGTCGGTAGAGCTCGCCGGCCTGGAAGAAGTCGTCGTCCTTGGAGTGCTGCGGCGCGGCGTGGGTGCCCGTCCAGCCGCGGACGGCCAGCGGGGCCGCGAGGGCCGCGTCCGTCTGGGCCGGGCCGGAGTACGAGTTGGGCTCGTAGTTCTTGTCGTGGCGCGAGCCGTTGCGGGTGGCCATGAAGCCGTCGCGGCCGTAGTTGTCGGCCCCGGCGGGAACGGCCTTCGGGGCGTTCACCGGCAGTTGGGTGTGGTTGACGCCCAGGCGGTAGCGGTGGGCGTCCGCGTACGCGAACAGACGGCCCTGGAGCATCTTGTCCGGCGAAGGGCCGATGCCCGGGACGAAGTTGTTCGGGGAGAACGCGGCCTGCTCGACCTCGGCGAATACGTTGTCCGGGTTGCGGTCGAGGACCAGCCGGCCGACCCGCTGCAGCGGGTAGTCGCCGTGCGGCCACACCTTGGTGAGGTCGAACGGGTTGAAGCGGTAGTCCGCGGCCTCGGCGGCCGGCATGACCTGTACGTACAGGGTCCAGGACGGGTTCACCCCGCGCTCGATGGCCTGCAGCAGGTCGGTCTGGTGGCTGTTGGCGTCCTTGCCGACGACCTCTGCGGCCTGCTCGGACGACAGGCAGCGGATGCCCTGGTTCGTCTTGAAGTGGTACTTGACGAAGAAGGCCTCCCCCGCGGCGTTGGTCCACTGGTAGGTGTGGGAGCCGTAGCCGTTCATGTGGCGGTACGAGGCGGGGATGCCGCGGTCGCCCATCAGCCAGGTGATCTGGTGCGTGGCCTCGGGGGCGTGCGCCCAGAAGTCCCAGACGTTGTCCGGCTCCTGCTTGCCCGTGAACGGGTCGCGCTTCTGGGAGTGGATGAAGTCGGGGAACTTGATCGGGTCTTTGATGAAGAACACCGGCGTGTTGTTCCCGACGAGGTCGTAGTTGCCCTCTTCGGTGTAGAACTTCAGCGCGAAGCCGCGCGGGTCACGGACCGCGTCCGCGCCGCCGAGCGAGTCGGCGACGGTCGAGAAGCGGAGGAACGTCTCGGTCCGCTTGCCGACCTCGGAGAGGAAGGCGGCCTTCGTGAAGCCGGTGACGTCGTCGGTCACCTCGAAGTAGCCGTAGGCGCCGGAGCCGCGTGCGTGGACGACGCGCTCCGGGATGCGCTCGCGGTTGAAGCGGGCGAGCTTCTCCAGCAGGTGCTGGTCCTGGAGGAGGAGCGGGCCACCGACGCCGGCGGCGGCGGAGTTCTGGTTGTCGGCGACCGGAGCGCCGGACTCGGTCGTTAGCACGCGCTGCGTCATGGGTGGCTGGGTTGACCTTCCGTGCAAGGGGCTGCCTGGGGGCGCCCCCAGCGATAGCGAGGGGGAGTGCCTGGAGCGTAAATTCACTCCGGCGAAAACGTCAACAGTTTGTTGAAATGGAGGTGATGAATCCGGGCCGTGGCTGCACTTGGGCGCGACAGGACAGGTGTCAGCGCAGCCACGGCCCGGATGTCGGGGGAGGGCCTTCGGGCCCTCGGGGCGGAGCCCTTCGGGCCCCTTGCGGAGCCCTGCCGGGCTCAGGCCACCGGCCGGCCCGAGAGGCGCTCGACGGCGCGCAGCAGGGCCGAGTGGTCCAGGCCGCCGTCGCCCTGTGTGCGCAGGGAGGCGACCAGCTGGGCGACCACGGCGCCGACCGGCAGCGCGGCACCGACGTTGCGGGCGGCGTCGGTGACGATGCCCATGTCCTTGTGGTGCAGGTCGATGCGGAAGCCCGGCTTGAAGTCCCGGTTCAGGAAGTTGTCCTTCTTGCGGGCGAGGACGGTGGAGCCGGCCAGGCCGCCGCCCAGGACGTCCAGGGCGGCCTGGAGGTTCACGCCGGACTTCTCGAGGAAGACGACGGCCTCGGCGCAGGCCTGGATATTGACCGCGACGATCAGCTGGTTGGCGGCCTTCACCGTCTGGCCGGAGCCGTGCGGGCCGCACAGGACGATGGTCTTGCCCAGCGCCTCGAGGATCGGGAGGGCCTCGTCGAAGACCTCCTGCTCGCCGCCCACCATGATCGAGAGGACGGCCTCGATGGCGCCTGCCTCGCCGCCGGACACCGGGGCATCCAGGACGCGGATGCCCTCCTCGGCGGCGTTCTTCGCCAGGTCGATGGAGGTCTGCGGGGTGATCGACGACATGTCGATCAGCAGCGCGCCCTGCTTCGCGTTCGCCAGGATGCCGTCGGGGCCGTACGAGATGGCCTCGACCTGAGGCGACGCCGGCACCATCGTGATCACGACGTCCGCGTCCTCGACCGCCTCGGCGATCGAGCCCGCGGCGGTGCCGCCGGCGGCGGCCAGCCGGTCCAGCTTGTCCTGCTCCAGTGTGAAGCCGGTGACGGAGTAACCGGCCTTCAGCAGGTTCTCGGACATGGGGGAGCCCATGATGCCGAGGCCGATCCATGCGATCTTGGGAAGAGTGCTCATGGTGAGGGTGCCTCTCGGAAACTGGTGGTACGGGCAAGAAGTCAGCGGGCCGCGCGGGCCTCGGCGGGCAGCCAGTCGAAGGCCTCGGCGCTCGGGCGGTCGCCGGCCTTGTACTCCAGGCCGACCCAGCCGTCGTAGCCGGCCTTCTTCAGCTCGTCGAGGAGCTGCTCCAGCGGGAGCGAGCCGGTGCCCGGCGCGCCGCGGCCCGGGTTGTCGGCGATCTGCACGTGGCCGGTCCTGTCGGCGTACTCCGCGATGACCTGGCCGACGTCCTCGCCGTTCATCGACAGGTGGTAGATGTCGAGCAGGAACTTCGCGTTCCCGAGGCCCGTCGCCGCGTTCACCTTGTCCACGACCTCGATCGCGGACGGAGCGCTCACCAGCGGGTAGAGCGGGGACTCCGGCTTGTTGAGGGTCTCGATCAGGAGGATCGCCCCGACCCGGTCGGCCGCGCGGGCCGCCGTGATCAGGTTCTCCAGCGCGAGCTCGTCCTGGACCGCAGGGTCGACGCCCTCGACGCGGTTGCCGTACAGCGCGTTGAGCGCCTTGCAGCCCACCGATGCGGCGAAGTCCGCGGCGACGTCGATGTTGGCGCGGAAGCGGTCCGACTCCTCGCCGGGCACGGAGAGAGCGCCGCGGTCGGGTCCCGGCAGCTGCCCCGCGTAGAAGTTCAGGCCCACCAGACGGGTGCCGGCAGCCACCAGCGCCGTCTTCAGGGCGTCCAGCTCGCTCCGGTCGGGCGTGGGGGTCTCGATCCAGGGCCACCACAGCTCGACCGCGGTGAAGCCCGCCGCGGCGGCGGCCGCGGGGCGCTCCAGGAGCGGGAGTTCCGTGAAGAGGATCGACAGGTTCACATCGAAGCGCTGGTCCGTGTATCCCATGAGGGCTGTGCGCTCCTTCCGTAGCGCGGAAGTTAGTTTCTGCTTAATGGAAGATTGCCTGGAGCGGGGGGAGGCTGTCAAGAGCGGCCACGAAAGCGAGCACAAAAAGACCCCTGCTGAGGCGCCCTGGGGGCGCCCCGGCAGGGGTACGGCCGGCCGATGGCTACAGCGCGTCGACGGCACTCACCTTCCAGCCCTCCGAGGTGCGCGTGAGGGTCATCCGCACCCGGTTCAGATCGAGACGGGGCCCCGGGACCTGGGTGCTCCGGGTCACCTGGTTGACGAACAGCAGGACGACGGCCCGGTCGGGCGACGCCGACACGACCGACGCCGCCTGGGCGCCACCACCCGGGGGCCTCGCCACTGTCGCCTCGACCACGCCCTGGTACTTCTTCGCGGTCGGTGCCACCACCTTCGCCGTCGTCCTCCCGTACTCCTCGCGGAAGGCCCCGGTGAGATGGGCGCGCGCGGCGGCGAAGTCCCGGTCCAGATGCCTGTTGTCGTACGACAGGACGACCGGCGCCGCCTTCTGCGCGGCGGCGAGCGCCTGGCGCCGCGCCTGGTCCGTCTGCCGGGCGTCCCGGTACTCCCCTACGAGCACGGCGGTCGCGATCAGGGCCACCAGGGCCAGGACGGCGAGCACGGCGCTCACCACGCCACGCCGCCCGCCGCGCCGTCCGCCGCGCGGCCCCGGCTCGTTCGAGCCCGGCTCGTCCGGATCCGGTCCTTCCGGGTCCGTCCCCTCCCGGTCCGGCTCCTCCCAGTCGGGCGCCTCCCAGTCCGGCTCCGCTCCCTTCGTGCCCGGCTCCGGCTCCTCCGCGCGCAGGGTGCGTCCGGCCACCACCGTGACCTCGTCCCCGCTGTTCGCGGGGGCGTTCTCACCCGCTTCAGGGCGATGGGCGCGCTTGGCCGCCGCTCGGGCGGCCGCGGTCATGGAGCGGCGGGCGGGAGAGCTGACGCCGCGACCTCGGGTGCTCGTGTTCGCCACGGGGTTTCTCCTCTCTGGAGGTACGGGGTGGTGGGTGCGGGGGTAGAGGACGAGGGACGAGGGGACGAGGCGCGCTCAGCCGACGAACTCGACATCGGACGTCAGCCAGCGACCGTTCTCGAGTACGAGATCGAGCTGCAGCCGGTAGGTGCGGGCCTGCCCCTCGGGCGCGGCGACGTTGGTCACCTTGCTGTCGGCGACCACCAGGACCCGGGCGGTCCGCTCGTCGGCCCTGGCGATGCCCGCTTCCAGCACCTGCCCCTCGGAGACCGACTTGTTCGCGGCGACCAGCTTGGTCAGCTCGGCGGTCTGCGCCGCGAACTGCTCCCGGAACTCGCCCGTGGCGCCCTTCAGCACGTTCGCGCTGTCCCGCGAGTAGTGCCGGTGGTCGAGCGAGGTGAAGTTCAGTGCGGACTGGCGCGCCGCGGCCAGGATGGCCTGGTGCCGCTGTTCCTCGACGCGCTGCTCGTACACCTCGTACGTCAGCAGGCCGGACAGCGCCGTCGTCAGAACGGTCGCCACGGCGAGGGACGCGGGCATCGCCCTGCCCCGGCGTGCGGCCTCAGTCAGCAGGGCCCACAGGCGGCGCAGCGACCGTGTCACGCGTGCCGCGAGGCCCCCGGCCGCCGCCTCCTCGCTCCTGTCCTTCATGTTGCTCATGTCGCTCACGCCATCGGTCCGACGAGCAGCCATTGCCACGAGTCCTTTCCGAACACCCTCGGTTCACCGCCGGTCGAGCCGATCTCGACGGGCGTTCCGTCCGGTCCGGCGGCGGTGCCGGTCTCCGGGTCGTACGGGGCGATGTATGCGGCCGGGTCCGCACCGCCGGACCCGGCGCGCCCCGAGGCGCCGGGGGCGTTCTGGGCGCCGCGGACCGAGGTGGGACCGCCGCGCGGGGCCGCACAGTGCGCGCCGGTGTTCGCCGGCCGTTCGCTCGTGTCGGCCGGGTCGCGCCGCTGCGTCCCGTAGCCCTGCCGGCAGGGCGGCGGATCGTCGGCGTTCACGACCAGCCCGAAGTGGGTGGTGCCGTCGCCCGGGATCACGGTGTAGCTGCCCGCGACCACCACGGGGAACGTGACCAAGGCCTGCTCCACACCGGGCAGCCGGGCCACCGTGATCTGCCCGCCGCTGATGAGATTGCCCAGCAGGACCGGCACATGGGGCCGAGTCGCGGTGAGCAGTGAGTTCACCTCCTGCGCGGCGGGGGCACCGGCGCCGATGAGCCTGCGGATGTCCCCGTCACTGGACTTCAACTCGGCGGTGAGGGCCGCCAGGTCGCGGGAGAAGGCCTTGATGGCCGAGCCCTTGTCGGCCTGCGTCTTCAGGACCTTCCGCGAGTCCTCGATCAGCGTGATGGTCTGCGGGAGCGAGCCGGACGCCGACTCGACCAGGGCGTTGCCCGAGTCCACCAGCCGGCTCAGCTCCGGTCCGGTGCCGGCGAACGCCTTGCCCAGCTCGTCGACCGTGATCCGCAGATCCTCCTTGCCGACGGAGTTCACGAGCTCGTCCAGGCTGCCGATGATCTCCGTATTGGGCAGCGGCCCCCGGGTGTCGCGGCGGGCGATCGTGCTGCCGTCGCGCAGATAGGGGCCGTCGGTGGCCCGCGGCTGGAGGTCGACGTACTGCTCGCCGACGGCCGAACGGTTCGCCACCACCGCCACGGTGTCCGCGGGGATCCGCGGTGCGTCCTCGATGTCCAGCGCCACCGACACCCCGTCCGCGCCGGCCAGCCGCAGCTCCCCGACGCGGCCGACCGGCACCCCGCGATAGGTGACCTCGGCGCCGGAGAAGATGCCCCCGGAGTCGGCGAAGTCGGCCCGTACGGTGTATCCGCGGTCGAGGAGGGCGTCGGCCAGCCCCGTGTACCGGGCGCCGACGTACGACACGCCGACGGCGGTGACCGTGGCGAAGGCGAGCAACTGGGCCTTGACCGTAAGTGTGATCACGGCAGCATCCCCTTCAGCATGAGCTCGGCGAGGGCGGGATCGACCCCGGGCGGGAAGCCGTCCTCGTCCCCGCTCCCGTACGAGGCGTAACTGCCGGTGCACACCGGCGGGCAGAGCGCATCCCCGTCGTCCGAGGGGGCCGAGGGGCTGCCAGGACCGTCCGGCACGCCCGGCGCGTCCGGCAGCGCGGTGGGCGTCGGCACACCCGGGACCGCGGGGACCTCCGGGAGGCCGGGGACCTCGGGGAGACCCGGCTTCCCCGGCTTACTCGGCTTCCCGGGTTCGTCGGCGAGGTTGCCGTAGATGCCCGCGAGGTCGAGATCGGCGGTGATCTTGAGATTGACGTAGTCGCCCTTGACGGCGTCCACCGCGTTGCGCGGGAACGGATAGGTCGTCAGCAGCTCCAGGGCGTTCGGCAGATCGTCGCCCGCCTTGTTCAGCTGCTCGAGGATCGGGCGCAGACTCCGCAGATTGGCGATCACATCGGCCCGGGACGCGTTGATCACCTTGGTGCCGGTCTTGCCGAACTCCGACAGCGCGGTGAGCATCGACGTCAGCTTTTGCCTCTGGTCGGCCAGTACTTTCAGCGCGGGCGGCATGGTGTCGACGGCCTGGGCGATCGTCTTCTGCTCCTGGCCGAGCCGCTTGGCCAGCCGGTCGATGCCGTTCAGCGCGCGGACGATCTCCGCGCGCTGCTCGTCGAGGCCGCCGACGAAGGTGTCGAGCTCGGTCAGCAGGGACTTGACCCGGTTCTCCCGGCCTTCCAGGGCCTTGTTGAGCTCCGTGGTGATCGTCTTGAGCTGGGCCACCCCGCCGCCGTTGAGCAGCGCCGACAGGGCGGACAGCACCTCTTCGATCTCCGGGTTGCGGCCGCTGCGGGACAGCGGGATCCGGGCGCCGTCGGTGAGCCTGCCGACGGGCGTGGTGTCCACCGGGGCGGACAACGCCACGTACTTCTCGCCGAGCATGCTCGTCTGGCGAAGCTCGGCGATCGCGTTGCCCGGCAGCTTCACCGTGTCCGAGATACGCAGCCGCACCGTGGCGTGCCAGCCGTTCAGCTCCACCTTCTCGACCGCGCCCACGGTGACGTTGTTGACCTTCACCGCGGACTGGGGCACCAGGTCCAGGACGTCCCGGAACTCGACGGTGACCCGGTAGGCGTTTCCGTCGGCGGCCGCGCCGCCGGGCAGCCCGACGTCGTACAGACCGTTGAACTCGCAGCCGGTCAGTACCAGTGAACCGGCCGCCGCCCACGCCGCCGTGGCTCTGCGCAGTGCCCTCATGCGCGGGCCTCCAGGATTCCGCCGAGCGTACGGTCGACCGAGCCGGCCCCGGAGACGGGCAGGGTGCCGGCCGGCCCGAGCTCCGGGAGCGAGCCGAACAGTTCCTCAAGCTCCCGGCAGTCCGCGGCCTTCGCCTCCCCGGTCGTGCTGAGCAGCGAGCACAGCAGCGCGGCCGGATCCTGCGCCTGCTCCGGGTTGTTGCGGGTGTCGAGGGTTCCGGACCCCGCGTTGTAGGCGTTCTGCAGATTCGACAGGCCCGCCGGGGCGACCTCCAGCAGCTCCGCGAGCGCCGCGCGCTGGGTGACCAGCACCTTGGTGACCTTGCTGAGCCCCTCCACGTTCGACGTCAGCGACTTCTTGTTCTTCCGCACGAAGTCCGACACATCGGCGAGCGCCACCCCCAGATGCCGCAGGGCGGCCGCGAGGTCCGTGCGTTCCGCGGCGAGCTGCCCGGCCACCTGCTCCAGGCTGTCGTTGAACGACCGCACGTTCTTGTCGTCGGCGGCCAGCACGGCCGTGAACACCTGCAGATTGCGGATGGTGCCGAACATGTCCTTCCTGCCGTCGGACAGCGTCGTCACCGCCAGGGAAAGGTCCTCCACCGTCTGGTGCAGGTTCTCGCCCTGCCCTTCGAGGTTGTCCGCGCTCACGCCCAGCAGCCGGGACAGCGAACCGTCCTGGTTCGCGCCGCGCGGGCCCAGCGCCTCCGCCGTCGTGTGCAGACTCTCGAAGATGCGGTCCAGCTCGACCGGTACGGCCGTCCGCTTCTCCGGGATGACATCGCCGCTGCTCATCACCGGGCCGCTCCGGTACACCGGCAGCAGCTGCAGGTAACGGTCGCTGACCACCGAGGAGTTGATGATCGCCGCCTTGGCATCGGCAGGGACCTTTCGTCCGGCGTCGTACTCCAGCGTCACCCGCACCCGCTCGCCCTGCGGAGTGATCTCCTTGACCTCACCGATCCGGACGCCCAGCACCCGTACGTCGGAACCGGGATAGATGCCGACCGTGCGCGGGAAGTACGCCGTGACCCGGACCGGATCCCGCTGCGGCCACAGCGCCACGACGGCCCCGGCGATGACCGCCAGCGCCGTGACCAGCGCCGCTCGGCGCAGCAGACGCCTGCTCATCACGAACCTCCCGTCCGCGGGACCACCGGAGTGGCAACCATGTTCTGGATGTAGCTGTCGAACCAGCGGCCGTTGCCGAGGGTGTTGGTGAAGACCCGCACATAGGGCGCCATCAGCTTGATGCTGCGGTCGAGGCTCGCCTGATTGCGTTCGAGCATCGCCACCACCGTGTTCAGGCCCTTGAGCGCCGGGCCGATCTCCGCGTTGTTGTCCTTGACCAGGCCAGACAGCTGGATTCCGAGCGCGGCCGAGCTCTTGAGCAGGGCGTGGATCGCGGCCCGCCGCTGTGCGATCTCCTTGAACAGCGCGTCGCCGTCCTTGACCAGCGTGGAGAACTCGCCGGAACGCTCCGCGAGCACCTCGCTGACCCCGTTCGCGTGGTCGAGGAGTTCACGCAGCGCCTGGTCGCGGGACGCGACCGTACGGGAGATCTTCGACAGGCCCTTGATGGACGCCTTCACCTCGGCGGGGGAGTCCTCAAAGGTGGTGGAGATGGTGTCGAGCGCCTGCGCCAGCTGCTCCGTGTCGACCTTCTCCGTCGTGGTGGTCAGATCGCTGAAGGCCGCCACGACGTCGTACGCGGGAGTCGTCCGGCTCAGTGGGATCTCGCTGCCTGGCTTCAGCTGCCCCGGCCCCTTCGGTTCCAGCGCCAGGTACTTCGCGCCCAGGATCGTCTTGACGCGGATGGCCGCGCCCGTCCTGGTGCCGAAGTCCGGCTCGCCCTTGACCCGGAAGACCACCTTGACGTGGTCTCCGTCCAAATCCACCTCGTCGACCTTGCCGACCTTCACGCCGGCGATACGGACCTCGTCGCCGGGCTTGAGCCCGCCCGCCTCCGAGAATGCCGCGCTGTACGTCTCCCCGCTGCCGATGAGCGGAAGGCTGTCGGCGTTGAACGCGGCGACGGTCAGCAGCCCGAGCGTGGTGAGGCCGACCGCGCCGATGACGACCGGGTTCCGCTCGCGGAACGGCATCATGCGTGCTTTCATGCGCACCTCGCACGGGCGACGTGGAGCTCGGGAGTGAGCACCTCCCGGGTCTTCGGCAGCACGATCCGGCCGTCGAAGTCGCAGAGGTAGAAGTTGAACCAGGAGCCGTACGAGGCCGTCCCGGTCAGCTCGTTCAGCTTGTTCGGCAGCCGCTTCAGCACGCCCTCCACGGTCTTCTCGTTCTTGTTCAGCGTTCCGGTGAGATCCCTCAGCTCGGCGATGTCGTCGCGCAGCGGAGGCCGGGCGTCCTCCAGCAGGCCCGAGGTGGCCTCCGTCAGATCACCGATGTTCACGAGCGAGTCACCGATGGGCTTGCGGTCGGCGGACAGCCCGGAGATCACCCGCTGGAGCTGCTTGATCAGCCCGGAGAAGCGAGCGCCGCGCTTGTCCAGGGTTGCCAGCACCGTGTTGAGGTTGTCGATCACGGAACCGATCAGCTCGTCGCGGTCGGCGAGCGTGGTGGTGAGCGAGGCGGTGTGCGCGAGCAGGCTGTTCACCGTTCCGCCCTCGCCCTGAAGGGTCTTGATGATCTCGCCGGCGAGCTGATTGACGTCCTTGGGGCTCAGTGCCGCGAACAGCGGCTTGAACCCGTTGAGCAGCGCGTTGAGATCGAGCGCGGGCTGCGTCCGGGACAGCGGGATCCGCCCTCCGGGCGCCAGCCGGGTGCCGTCGCCGGCGCCCTCCGTCAGCGCGATGTACCGCGAGCCGACCAGGTTGCGGTAGCGGATGACCGCGCCGGTGCTGGTGAGCAGCGGACGGTTGTGGGTGACGCTGAAGCTGACCTCCGCCAGCGTCCGGTCCGTGATGCGAATGTCATGCACCTCGCCGACCCGCACCCCGGCCACCCTGATGTCGTCGCCCTCCTCCAGGCCGGTGACATCGCTGAACACCGCCTTGTACGTGTGCTCGGGAGTGAAGGAGATATTGACGATGGTGGCCGCCAGCAGCGCGGTTGCGAGCACCGTCACGACCGCGAAGACACTGAACTTGACCAGCGGCGCCGCGGTCTCCCTGGCGCGCTTGACGCGTACGAACCTCATGCGACGCTCACCGCCGTTCCCCGGGCCATCGGACCGAACAGCAGCGTCGCCACCGCGGGCACCTCATCGGCCGGCACGCCCATGACGGGCGCGACGAGCGAGTTCACGGCACGCTGCTCGGCCGCGGTGGCGGACACCGAGGACGCCTGGGACGCACTCGACGTACCGCGCGTACCGTCGTTCAGCTTGTCGTGCGGTGCCGGGATCCGCGGATGAGGCATTCCGCGGCAGTCGGGTCCCGAGCGCTCTCCATAGCGCGGTTCCTCGCCGGGCTCGTACGCGCCCTGCGGGCGGACGACTTCCAGGGTGATATGCATCTTTCCGCCTTTGAAGGTCTGTTCTGCCGCCGCCTCCTGCCTCACCAGGCCGTCGAGGAGGCAGGGGTACTCCGGCGCGTAGCGGGCGAACAGCGCGAGCGTGGGGCGGGAGACCCGGCCCAGGGTGATGAGCCGCTCCCCGTTCTCGTCCAGGAACCCGTCCGCTGTCCTGGCTACGGTGGCCGTGGAGGTGAACAGGGTGGCCAGCTGGTCCCGCTTCTCCACGATCGTGCGGCTCGTGGTGACGGTGTTCCGCAGGATCCTCATCAGGTCGGGCGCGGCGTCGCCGTAGACCTCGGCGACATCGGCGAACCGCGAGATGTCCTCCTTGATCGACGGCATATGGGGGTTGAGCCGGGCCAGATAGCCCTCGACGCGGGTGAGGTTGTCGCCGATCCGGTCGCCGCGGCCTTCGAGGGCAGTGGCGAACGCCGAGAGCGTCGCGTTGAGTTCGGCGGGCCGTACCGTACGCAACAGCGGCAGCAGGTCGTTCATCAGCTGCTGCACCTCGATGCCGACCTTGGTGCGGTCCTGGGTGATGACGTCCCCGGCCTGGATGTGCCGCCGGGACGGCTCCCGGGGAGCCACGAGGTCGACGTACTTCTCGCCGAACAGCGTCTTGGGCAGCAGCCGGGCATGCACATCGGACGGGATGCGGGAGACGTGCTCCGGCTTGAGGGCGATGTCGAGCGTCGCTTTCTCACCGTCGGCCCGCACCGCGCGGACCTCGCCGACCAGCAGCCCGCGCAGCTTGACGTCGGCCCGCGGCTCCAACTGGTTGCCGAGCGTGTCGGCCTCCAACGTGATCCGTACGACGGAGACGAACACCTGCTGGTAGACAGCGACGGACAGCGACAGCAGCAGCGCGATGACCGCGATGAAGACGATGCCGTACACCCTCAGTCCGACGATCCGTGTCCGCATCGGCCCTACCCCGCAATCCGTACGGTCGTGTTGGCGCCCCAGATCGCCAGGCTGAGGAAGAAGTCCAGGACATTGATGGCGACGATCGAGGTGCGTACCGCACGGCCCACCGCGACGCCCACACCCGCAGGACCGCCGCTCGCGTAATAGCCGTAGTAGCAGTGCACCAGGATGATCACGACGGCGAAGACGATCACCTTGCCGAAGGACCAGAGCACGTCGACCGGCGGCAGATATTGCTGGAAGTAGTGGTCGTACGTGCCCGCGGACTGCCCGTAGTAGCCGGTCGTGATGGTCCGGGCGGCGAAGTACGAGGACAGCAGCCCGATCACGTACAGCGGGATCACGGCGACGAAACCGGCGATCATCCGCGTGGTCACGAGGAACGGCAGCGAGGGGACGCCCATCACCTCCAGGGCGTCGGTCTCCTCGCTGATCCGCATCGCGCCGAGCTGCGCGGTGAACCCGGCGCCGACAGTCGCGGACAGGGCGAGCCCGGCCACCAGCGGGGCGATCTCGCGGGTGTTGAAGTACGCCGACAGGAACGCGACGAAGTTGGAGGTGCCCAGCTGGTTGAGGGCCGCGTACCCCTGCAGGCCCACCTCGGTGCCGGTGAAGAACGACAGGAACGCGATCACACCGACGGTGCCACCGACCACGGCGAGCGCGCCACGGCCGAAGCTCACCTCGGCGAGCAACCGCAGGATCTCCTTCTTGTAGCGGCGCAGGGTGCGGCCGGTCCAGGCCAGCGAGCGCCCGTAGAACGACAGTTGGCTGCCCAGCTCCTCGAGGGAGCGGAGCGGACGCCCCACGAACCGGTTGATGAGCGCCATTCGTCAACCCCTCTGCGGAACGATCTGGAAGTACACGGCGGTCATCACGAAGTTCGTCACGAACAGCAACATGAAGGTGATCACCACGGACTGGTTCACCGCGTCGCCGACGCCCTTCGGCCCTCCCTTGGCCGTCAGCCCCTTGTACGAGGCGACGATCGCCGCGATCGCGCCGAACACCAGGGCCTTCAACTCGGCCGCCCAGAGATCGGACAGTTGGGCGAGCGTGGTGAAGGAGGCCAGATAGGCGCCGGGCGTGCCGTTCTGCAGGATGACGTTGAAGAAGTAGCCGCCGGCCACGCCGACCACCGACACCAGGCCGTTGAGCAGCACCGCGACCACCATCGAGGCCAGCACCCGCGGCACGACCATCCGGTGGATCGGATCGATGCCCAGCACCTGCATCGCGTCGATCTCCTCACGGATCTTGCGCGCACCGAGGTCCGCGCAGATCGCGGTGCCGCCCGCCCCGGCGATCAGCAGCGCGGTGACGATCGGCGAAGCCTCGCGCAGCACCGCGAGCACCGAGGCCGCACCCGAGAACGACTGGGCCCCGAGCTGGCGGGTGAGGCTGCCGATCTGCAGGGCGATGACCGCGCCGAAGGGGATGGAGACCAGTGCGGTGGGCAGGATCGTGACGCTCGCGATGAACCAGGCCTGCTGGATGAACTCCCGGACCTGGAAGGGCCGCCTGGGAATGGTGCGTACGACGTCCAGGGCCATGGCGAAGAGACTGCCGGAGTGGCGCAGCGCGCCGGTGGGGGAGAGGCTCATGCGCCCACCACCGCCTCTCGCTTCGCGATGGCCTCCCAGCGGGGCGGCCGGGTGATCCCGGGACTCGGCAGCAGGCGTGGTGTCATGTCCTTGACAGCGGTGCCCTCATTTACCTGGGCCAGCTCCTGCTCGACCTGGGCCGCGTCCTTCTCCTCCGCCATGCCGATCGGCCCCTGCATCCGGCCGTTCAGGAACTGCCGTACCACCGGCTCGTCGCTGGTCAGCAGCTTCTCGCGGGGGCCGAACATCACCAGCTCGCGGCGGAAGAGCAATCCGATGTTGTCCGGCACCTGCCTTGCCGAGGCGATGTCGTGCGTGACGATCAGGAACGTGGCGTCGATCTGCGCGTTGAGGTCCACGATCAGCTGGTTCAGATACGCCACCCGCACCGGGTCGAGACCCGAGTCCGGCTCGTCGAAGAGGATGATCTCCGGGTCGAGGACGAGCGCCCGGGCCAGCCCCGCCCGTTTGCGCATACCGCCGGATATCTCTCCGGGCAGCTTCTCCTCGGCACCGATCAGCCCGACCATGTCCATCTTCTCGAGGACGATGCGTCTGATCTCGCTCTCCGGCTTACGGGTGTGCTCGCGCAGCGGAAAGGCGATGTTGTCGTACAGGTTCATCGACCCGAAGAGGGCACCGTCCTGGAAGAGGACGCCGAACAGCTTCCGCACCTCGTACAGGTCGTGCTCGCGGAGCCTGGTGATGTCCCGGTCCGCGATCCGGATCGACCCACGGTCCGGCTTGAGCAGCCCGACGAGCGTCTTGAGGAACACCGACTTGCCCGTGCCGGAAGGGCCGAGCATCACCGAGATCTCCCCGGCGGGAAGCGTCAGCGAAACGTCCTGCCAGATGACCTGGTGGCCGAAGGACTTGGTCAGCCCTTCCACACAGATCTCGACACCCATCCGGTTCACCCTTCGGCCGTGGAGCAGCTCCTACATCTGCTCTACGGGGAGGGGCGGGGGGTCCGTCGCAACGAATTCCGAAATCTTTTACGAGCGCGCAATCGAGCGCGACCGCGGGTGTGCGGGCGCGGGCGGCTGTGGCGCCGCAGGCGCCATCCAGCCCGTCCGCCGGCATCCAGGCCGAAAACGAATACCCCCGTGCCCTGCGCGGCGTCGTTCGGGCGATGCGTACCCAGTCGGCGCCGCGCGACGGCGCCCTGCCGGCGATGTTCCTCGACGCGGCCCTCCTCGTCGTCCTCGCCGCCGCCTGCCGGCATCAGCTCGCCACCACGACCAGCGAGTCATCGCCACCAGCAAGGCGCTCGTTCACGTGCAGGCCGCCTACGACCAGGCCACCGCGATGCCGCCGGCCGTCCTCGCCCACCACAAGCCGTCAACACCCGCGGTCGAATGATTCATCTGCTTGATGCACGAGGCCGTGCCCACAGTGCTGGCCGCAGTAGAGCCAGCAGAAGCCGTCGACCCGGTGGTTGCCGTCGCTCGTGGCCGCCGGGGCCGGGGGCCGCCGCGGGCGAAGTCGGCGATACCGGGGATAATCCGAGGGGTAACGCGAGTTCCGTAAGCGTGGCGCTGCCCGGGATCAGTGGCTCGGGACCGTCGCCGCGGGTGCGTCGGTCCTCTCGTCCTCGGCGAAGAGGAGGGTGGGTTCGGCGAGGATGTCGCGGCCGGTCTCGCTCTTGTAGATCTCGTCGACACTGCCGAAGCGGGCGTCGGCGTAGTCGAGGTCGAGCAGAGAGGCTGCGTGGCGGACCGACGCCTCGTCGGGTCCTTCGATCTCGACGAAGGTGGGGAGGTCGGGCCAGGTGTCGAAGTCGAAGGCGACCTCGCCCAGGCGCCACTCCTCGCGGTAGTTCTCCTGGTAGCGGACCTCGCGCAGACCGAGTCGGCGCAGGATGTCGGCCATGGCATGCAGGTCGGTGACCTCAGTCTCGATCTCGGTGGTGCCATCGATCGTGGTGGAGTCGGTGACCTGCTTGAGCGTGAGGGTGGAGCGGGTGCCTTCGTCGCGGAGTCGGACCCACTGGCCGTTGTCGAGGGCGTCATTCTCGAAGATCTTGCGGGTGAGCAGGGTCCGGGGGAATGCCTGCGTGGCACCGAGGGCGGTCAGCTTGACCTGGAGATCGGCCACGTCGACGGACAGGAACGTGGCCTCGTACTCGTGCTTCATGATCCTCTTCTTCGGTTGCTGTTCTCGGCTACGTGGCGGTGCGGGCCGCGAGGAGCAGGCCCATGCGGTGGGTGTGGCTCCGGAACTGACCGACGTGCGCCCGTTCGGTGAACTCGTTCGTTCGCAGCATGAGCAGAACGTTCCAGCTGACGGTGAAGTGACGGCCGAGCTTCTCGGGTGAGGTGTAGTGCTCGATGAGGTAGTGGCGTCCCTCGACAGGCATCATGAACTCCGCACCGAACAGGCCGTCGACGCGGACCATGGACTGCATTCGGGCGACGAAGTCGGCAAGGGAGCGCTGGTGATTGGCACTGTAGTGCCAGGAGCAGCTCGTCCAGACGGCATCGCAGTGCGCCGGCAGGGATTCGGCCAGAAGGAAGTCCTCCTCGACGACCTCGACCCGGTCTCATCCCGAAGAAAACGCGAGCGCGCGTTCGGGTCTGCCTGAAGACCGAAGTGCTGCATGGCGCTTGGTGGCAGCTTCCTTCAGGGCGCCCCAAGGCGCGATTCCCTCCCGAACGGGCCGACCGGAGGCCGGCGTGTGGTCAGGCGACTTCCGCAGCGTGGTGGCCGGCCTTCTTAGAAGGGCGTCGGGATACCTCCCGTCTACCGCCGAGCTTGGATCAGCGCGTGAGTACCGCTGGTGCGCCAAGTCTGGCCGGACCGTTCGAGAGCGCTCGACTTCTGCTGCTCCAGCCCGACGACGACATCGGACTTCAGGGTGCGGAGCGCTGCGACGGGCCCCGGGAAATACGCGGAGACGTCCGCGAACGACGTCGTCGCCTCCCACAGCCGGTCACCGACAAGGCGGCGGTAGTTGAGGTCGCCCTTCAGGATGGTCACCGCGGCAGCCGCGAACTCCTTCCGCAGTTCCTCGGGCATCTCCTCGTACGGCAGCGGAGCGCAGAAGAACGGGTGGGTGCGCACCTCCAGGTGACCTGTCCGCATGGCCTCCCAGAGGCGCCCGCCGATCCTGCCCGCTTCACCGGGCGCCTGGGCGAGGCGACGGAGGCAGTCGACGACATCCGCCGTCGTCGCGTCGGATACGTAGTACGGGTAGGGCTTGACGTGGAGTACGACCCGCTCGGCGTGACGGTGTCCGAGGAGGTGGTCGATGAGGATCAGGTCGGGGATCAGCTCCCGTCCGGCGTTGTCCGCCACTACGGCGACGGTCGCCGGCGCCCCTGCGGGCAGGAGCGACCACAGCTCGGCGCTGTCGTCGGCGACCAGGTTGGGGTCGGTGTCGCCGGGCGCTGGTTCATCCGCCGAGGCACGGAAGCCGAGGTCTGCGCGGTTGCCCCAGAGCGAGGCGTACAGCAAGGCCGTGGCCCGCTCGTCGGCGGGCGCATCGGCGAGCTCGTCCAGGGCCCGGAGTTCCTCGTCCACCGCCGCACCGCGCAGTTCGGCCTGTTTGAAGGGCATGAAGGGGTCGACGCCCTGCCATGGCCCCTCACCGAAGTAGTCGACGGCGGCGAGGAGCTTGCGGTAGAAGTAGCTCTCGGCCCAGAGGAACGGGACGTCGAACCACGATCGTCCGAAGTGTTTCCGCCCCCAGGCCGACCAGAGCTCGAGGTCCGGGTCCGATGCCTCGAGCGGTTCGACGACACCGTCGGTGATCTCGTCCAGGAGAGCGTCGAGGGCCCGGTGCTGCCGGGGACCGTACGGGAAAGCGTCGCGTACCTGCCGGATCAGCGCGGGATGGCGCCTCTCCAGGACGCCCCTGGCGAACGAGCCGGGCTTGTTGCTCAAGATCACCGGCGCTCCGGATCCGGCGGCCCTTCCGGGGCTCGGGTCGTCGTCCTGGTCGTCGTGGGCGCCAGAGATCTTCTCTGTCATGGTGTCCGAGCCCTTCGCGTATCGCTCGTGTGTCCTTGACATCCGGGGCCAGGGCACCGGCCGGACTGCCCACGAGCAGTGCTTCCACCCTGACCCCGGCGATCTGCTTCTGCTCGCCGAGCGAGCAGAGCCGTACCGTATCGCCGCCACCGCCGGTACCAGCTCCGCCCAGCTCCGCCACCACGACCGCGGAACCCGATGATCTTGCGGGTTGGGACGGTCCCCGGGAATGCCTGCGTCGCTCCGAGGGCGGTCAGCTCGGCCTGGATGCCGGCCACGTCCAGTCATCGCACGCAGCGGCCGGCGCCGGCGTTCCTGCCGTGCGGCCTGAGCGGACGAGCCCGCCATGTCCGCTGCCCCTGATGCCGGGAACGCGGGTGCGTCACCGGCCTGCTCGGCGGTCAGGACGACGGCGGCGGGTCGGGGCGGTCACCGATTGGCATACAGAGCCTCCAGTTCCCCCGAGAGCGCGGCGCGTACGTGGCGGGTGGCCTCGTCCACCAGCACTTCGGGTTCGTCATTGAGCAGCGCTGCCATCGTCTTCTCGGCCACGTCGGCCGCAAGGATCTTCGGGGAGTCGATATCCGCCGCCAAATCGGTGTCGACATAGCCGGCATGCACGCCGACCACCAGCGTGCCCTGCTCCCGCAGCGCCAGTCGGAAGGCGTTCGTCAGCGACCACTGTGCGGACTTGGAGGCCGCGTAGCTCGGAAGCCGCCTGTTGGCCACCCACGATGCCACGGACAGCATGTTCACCAGCGCACCGCCGCCATTGGCGGCCAAGACGGGCGCGAACGCACGCGAGACAGCCCAGGTGCCGAAGTAGTTGACCTCCATCTCGCGCCTGGCGCCGTCGAATGATCCCTCGAGGAGGGACGGGCCACCGGCGACCCCGGCGTTGTTGATGACGATGCTGACATCGCCGGCGGCACGTGCGGCTGCGGCGACCTGCTCCTCGTCGGTGACATCCAGTCGCAGCGGAACAAGCCCGGTGTCCCGGAGGGTCTCCGGCTCCCGGACCCCGCCGTAAACCTTGGCGGCGCCGTGAGCGAGCAGTGCCTGGGCGAAGGCCAGCCCGATGCCACGGTTGGCACCCGTGACAAGGGCTACCGAACCTGTGATGTCCATGATCACCCTCCTTGCGCGCGGATGTGGAAACCTCCCTTCTTCCGACGCTAGGCCCCGGACAGCGGCTCATCCACCTGTCACTCGACTGCACCTGCGTCCCTACCTCTTCCGCACTCGACGGCCAAGCTGCGCGTACCGGACATGCCCGTGGCCCACCTGCGAGGACGTACAGAAGGGCATGTCCAGGACGGCGGAGACCGGGGCGGGGGTGTCGACGTGCAGAAGGGGGCATCCCCGGTGAGCGGGCAGGCTCCGGCTCAGGCCTTCAGGCGCTGCGGGGCTTGCGGCCTGACGTCTTCTTGGCCGCGGTCTTCTTCGCGGCCGTCTTCTTCTTCGCGGCCGCCTTCTTCTTCGGCATCTCGTGCACCGTCGCGTCGCCGCGCCGCTCCTTCGCCTCCGCCACCGATGCGTTCAGGGCGGCCATCAGGTCCACGACCTGCCCGGCCGGCTCCTCCCGCTCCGGTGTCTCCGGGGGTGCCTTCCCCCCGACCTTGGCGGCGATCACCTGCTCCAGGGACGCGCGGTACTCGTCGTGCAGGTCCGGCATGCCCTCGGTGCTCATCGTGTCCATCAGCGCGAGCGCGCCCTCGACCTCGTCCTCGCGCAGCTCGGTCGCCGGAGGCGTCAGCTCCTCGGAGCTCCGGATCTCGTCCGGCCATCGCATCATGTGGATCAGGATCGCGTCGCCGACCGTCCGCAGCAGGCCGAGGCGCTCACGGCCGTGGAAGGCCATCTTGGCGACCGCGACCTTCGAGCTGCGCTCCAGCGCCTTCCGCAGCAGCGTGTACGGTTTCGCCGCCACAGGCCCGTCCGCAGCCAGGTAGTAGCCGTCACCGATCCGGATCGGGTCGATGCTCGCGGCGGGCACGAACCCCTCGATGTCGATCGCCTTCGCCGTCGGCAACGGGATCGCCTCCAGCTCCTCGTCGGTGATCGTGATCGTGTCCCCGCCCGGCAGCTCGTACCCCTTGGCGATCTCGGCCTGGGACAACTCCTTGCCGTCGAGCTCGCAGACCTTCTTGTAGCGGATCAGCCCTTGGTCCTCGAGGTGGATCTGCCGGAAGTGGACACTGCGGTCCTCGGTCGCGGGCAGCAGCTTGATCGGGATCGTGACCAGGCCGAAGCTGATCGCTCCGGACCACACAGGGCGGGGCATCGTGCACCTCCAGACCCCCTCGGACCACCAGGGTATGGCGGGCGGCGCGAGGTGGCATGCGGGGTGCGGGGACCAGAAACCCGAGGACGGTGAAGGCGGCTGCGGCTGCAAGACGTCCGGGGATCCACTGAACCTGTACCAGCGGCGTGACCGGCAGGGATGCGCTGCCGGCAACGTGCAGATCCTGCCCGGACCCTATTCGGTACAAGGGGTGTGGCGTTCACGTCGGGCAGCGTTGTGCGTTTCCCGTGTGATCGCCGTCTTCACGGCGTCGGCGCGCCCATCGGGACGGGCGGCACCGACGTGGGCAGCGGCGGTACCGACGGCGCGGGTGGTGCGGACGGCGCGGGCGCAGCCGCCGCGCCGGGTGCGCCCGGAATGTTCGCGCTGGGCAGTGGCAGCGGCGGTGTGGGCAGCGCTGGCAGCGACGCACCCCGGACCACGTCCGTCACCTCCGGGACGTCGGGCGACGGCAGGGATGGCAGCGGCGGCACGGAGACGACCGGCAGGAGCGGCGACGGCGGCGAGGTGGGGCTCGGGACGAGGGACGAGGTCACCGGGCTCGCGGCGGAGGCCGGGACCGGCGGGCGACGGGCCTCGTCGCCCGCCACCCGCACCTCCCCGGTGTCGGACGTGCCCGGCGAGGGGACGGGCGGAACGTCCCCGCCGTGGTCGTACGGCAGGACGAACCCCGCGACGACCAGCGTGGCCGCTGCCGTCGATGCCACGGCCACGGCCTGCGCGTTGCCCAGGGTTCGCGGCCGGCAGCGGTCGCACAGCCACACGGCGAGGCCCAGCGTCGCGGCCAGGGAATTGCGCAGCGTCCGCCGGGCCCGCGCCAGCAGCGACTCGACCGTGCGGTAGCTCAGCCCCATCTTCACGGCGACCTGCCCGACGTCGAGGTCCTCGGCCTTCAGCCAGAGCGCCTCGGCCTGCCGGGCGGGCAGTTCCCCGCTGCGTACGGCCAGCCACTTCGCCTCGGCCCGGTCGCACACCACGTCCTCGACGGGCGCCGGGCCCGGCGTGATCAGTGTCGGACTGTTGTGCACCTCGGCCTCGCGGTGGACCTGGCGGTAGCGGTCGACGCAGAGCCGCATGGTCACCGTCGTCAGCCAGGCGCCCAGCCGCTCGTCGTCGAGGTGCGGATTCTCCGCGGCACGCAGCATCGCCTCGTGCACGGCGTCCTCGGCGTCCTCGACGCTCATGGATCTGCGGCGGGCCACCTTCAGCAGCTGCTCCCGGTGGCTCCATGCGCGCTGCCACCGGTCCTGAGACGTTTCCGCCATGAGGGCCCCTTCGCGCTCACCGCCGGTCCCTGCCGCCCGGCGGGCGCGACATTACCGCCGGGTATCCGGGGTTGTGGAGAGGCCGGCGCCCATCGAATCCGTACCGTTGCCGACCAGCGGAGTCGTGCTCGGCAGCACCCCGTCGCCGGGAGTTGCGACCGGCAGCTCAACACCCTTTCCGGGGAGGGGACTTACGGGCGCCTGTGGTGGGTCCTCCTGGCCGCCCGCGGGGTCGGTCCCGGAGGACGCCGAGGGCGAGGGAGCCGGGGAGGACGGTGCTGCCGGCCCTTCCTCCCCCGGTCGACCGGACCGCGCCGAGGCAGCCGGGCGCGACTGCGGGCGCGCGGTGCCGCGCCGCTCCGGAACCACACCGTGCCCTTCGAGGTAGTACGCGAACCAGGCCCTGACCGTACGGAGATAGGCCGTCGAGTGGTTGTAGGCGAGGATCGCGCGGTCCAGGTCGTACGGGTCGAGGAGGTCCCGTCCGCCCGCGCACAGGTAGCGGCCCGCCGCGAGCGCCGCGTCGTGGACGTTCTGCGGGTCGGCCGCTGCGTCCCCGTTGCCGTCGGCGCCCCAGACGGCCCAGGTCGACGGGATGAACTGCATGGGGCCGACCGCGCGGTCGTACCGGACGTCCCCGTCGTACCTGCCGCCGTCCGTGTCCCTGATCGCCGCGAACCCGTTGCCGTCCAGCCGCGGCCCCAGGATCGGCGTGAGAGCCGTGCCGTCCGGGGCGACCCGCCCGCCGCGCGCATGCCCGGACTCGACCTGGCCGATCGCGGCCGGCAGCTGCCAGCGCAGGCCGCAGCCGGGGGCGGCCGTCGCGAGCGCGGACTCCGCCCCCCGGTACGCGGCGAGAACGGTGGCCGGCAGTGCGCCCACGGCAGTCGTGCCGGAGCCGCCCGGCGCACCGTCCGCGCCGCCCTCGCCCTCCGTGACCGGTGCCCGCAGCGGCGGCAGCTCGGTGCGGTACGCGCTGTCGCCTGCGACGCCTGACCGCCCGGCTCCGGCGGGCACCGTCTCCGTGCCGGGCGGGGATGCCTGTGCCCCCGGCGCCTGGGAGGCGGTCAGCGCCGCCATGGCCGCAGCCGCCACCGCCGTACCTCTGACGCCCCTGACACCTCTGACATCTCTGACACCTCCGGCACCTCCGGCAACTGTGCGCGTGCGCTGTGCCATTCCGCGATCCCCTCCCAGTCCTGACACCGCACCGGAGATGAGGCCCGGCGCGGCTTCCCTCACCGGCTCTACGGCGGCCGGGCGCCGGTCCGTCGCGCGGAAGCCGCGCAATTTCCGGACCGGCGGCGGAGGCCGGCGCGGCCGGGCTTAACGTGGGGGCATGGTGCGACTGAGAGTGGAGTTCACGACCGAACCGTTCGACCTGGATGAGGCCCCCGCCCACGCGCTGGTGGCGCGGGAGGTCATCCAGGCGGCGGACCTCGACGCCGTCGACGTCGGGCCGTTCGGAAACACGGCGGAAGGCAGCGCGGACGAGGTGCTCACCGCCGTCGACTCGCTGCTGCGCAAGGCTCTCGGAGCCGGCGCCACCCGGGTCTCGCTCCAGGTCAATGTGATCGGGGAGACGGGGGAGGGCGAGAAGTGACCGAGTCGGCAGACCACCCGCTGGTCATCGCGGTGAAGCCGCTGGTGGACGCCATGGGCGCGGAGCTGCTCCGGCCCGAGCAGGCGGGGCGCGACGACGTCGTCCTGGCCTGGGAGGGCGTCGAGGTCGTCGCCGTGCGGCTGCCCCAGCTCTCCGAGTCGCTGGACCACATCCTGGTCGCGCTGGAGCGCCGCCACGGCATGCCGCTCTCCGCGCTGGACCGCAAGACCAAGCAGTCGGTCGTCCGGCTCCTGGAGGCACGTGGTGCCTTTTCGGTGCGGCACGGGGTGGAGACGGTGGCAAGTGCGCTCGGTGTCAGCCGGTTCACTGTGTACAACTATCTCAACCGTGAGAATGCCGCGAAGAGTGAGTAGCTGATCGCCATGCGTAGACAGCCGCCGTCCGGATGTCGGGACGGCGGCTTTTGTGTCACCGGAGTTTCAACAAAGTGTTGACGCGGTGTTGGCTGAAGGCGTTAGCTGTCCCCAGCCCGTCCGACGCACAGTGCAGAACAGCCACGGAGGCTCCCGTGTCTTCGACTTCCGTACCGGGCCTCGCCCGGTTCAACACCTCGCCGGACAGTGCGGCCCAGGCCGCGCTGCACGAGGTGTGTGCCAGCTCGGCGTGGGGGAGCAAGCTGCTCGCCCAGCGCCCGTACGCCACCGTGGAAGCCCTCTTCGCCGCCAGTGACGCCGCCATGGCCGAGCTGACCGCCGAGGATCTGGCCGAAGCTATGGCGGGGCACCCGCCGATCGGTCGCCCGAAGCCCGGGGACCCGACCTCCTCCCGCGAACAGAGCGGAATGGCCGGCGCCGCCGAGGAGCTCAAGGCCGACATGCTCGAACTCAACCTGGCCTACCAGGACAAGTTCGGCCACGTCTTCCTGATCTGCGCCACCGGCCGGACCGGTGAGCAGATGAGGGACGCCGTCCGCGAGCGGATCGACAACTCGCCCGAGCAGGAGCGGGAGATCGTCCGCACCGAACTGGGAAAGATCAACCGCATCCGGCTGGGCCGCCTGGTGGAGGAAGAGAACTGATGAGCACCGGGACCACCGCGTCGGTTTCCACGCACATCCTGGACACCAGCGTCGGACGCCCCGCCGAGGGCGTCGCCGTCTCCCTGTCGGCCCGAGCCGGGTCCGGCGCGGAGTGGGTGGCGCTCGGCGGCTCCGCGACCGACGCGGACGGGCGCTGCAAGGACCTTCCGGCGCTGCCGGAGGGCACCACCCACGTACGGCTCGACTTCGAGACCGAGCCGTATTTCTTGAACGAGCACAGCTCGAAGAAGCAAGCCGAAGCCCAGCAGGACGCCCCCGCGAATCGGGACAGCGGTGCCGCCGGGGTGTTCTTCCCGGAGGTGGCGATCACCTTCGCCGTGGTACCGGGCGAGCACTACCACGTACCGCTGCTGCTCAACCCGTTCGGCTACTCCGTTTACCGAGGGAGCTAGCAGACACATGACAGCCCATTCCCGACCCGCCCGCCCTGTGATGCTGGGACAGAACCAGTACGGCAAGGCCGAGAACCGCGTCGTCAAGATCACGCGCGACGGTGCCACCCACCACATCAAGGACCTGAACGTCTCGGTCGCCCTCTCCGGCGACATGGACGACGTCCACTACTCCGGATCGAACGCGAACGTCCTGCCCACGGACACCACCAAGAACACGGTGTACGCGTTCGCCAAGGAGCACGGCATCGAGTCCGCCGAGCAGTTCGGCATCCACCTCGCCCGTCACTTCGTGACCTCGCAGGAGCCGATCCACCGGGCGCGCATCCGTATCGAGGAGTACGCCTGGGAGCGCATCGAGACCTCCGACGCCAACTCCAGGTTCATCGGCGCGGACGAGGTCAAGCACTCCTTCGTCCGCAAGGGCCAGGAGACCCGGGTCACCCAGATCACCTACGACGGTTCGACGTGGGAGGTCATCTCCGGCCTCAAGGACCTGGTCGTGATGAACTCGACGAACTCCGAGTTCTGGGGCTACGTCAAGGACAAGTACACGACGCTGCCGGAGGCGTACGACCGCATCCTGGCCACCCAGGTCTCCGGTCGCTGGCGGTTCAACTGGACCGACGACGAGCAGCGGATGCCCCACTGGGAGAAGTCCTACGAGCAGGTGAGGAAGCACATGCTCCAGGCCTTCGCCGAGACCTACTCCCTCTCCCTGCAGCAGACGCTGTACCAGATGGGTGCGCGCATCATCAATCACCGCTCGGAGATCGACGAGGTCCGCTTCTCCCTGCCGAACAAGCACCACTTCCTCGTCGACCTGGAGCCCTTCGGGCTCAAGAACGACAACGAGGTCTACTTCGCGGCCGATCGCCCGTACGGCCTGATCGAGGCCACGATCCTGCGCGACGGCGTCGAGCCGCGGATCCCCGTCGACCTGACCAACCTCTGACGCATGGCCGGCGGACGGCCCCCGCCCGACCGGAGGCGGGGCCGTACGCCGGTGGCGTGCTTTGCTTGACACGTGTACGCCGCATCTGTCCGCCGCGGCGTCCCCGTACCGGACCCACCGGACCCCCACCTGCTGTTTCCCTTTCGGCACCCACGGTCCCGCGGCCGTGGCACTCAACTCCCCCTAGGGTCCTGCCGTGCCCTGACCGCCACCGCAGACAAAGGACGCACCGCCATGGCAGCATCGGCAGCAGCCCCGCGCACAGTCATCGAGAACTGTGCGATCGCGACCGTGGACGCCAACGACACCGAATACGCCTCCGGGTACGTCGTCGTCGCCGGCAACCGGATCGAGTCGATCGGCGCGGGGAAGGCACCCGAGAACCTGGAGAACGTGGTCCGCCGTATCGACGGCACCGGCCACCTCGTCACCCCGGGCCTGGTGAACACGCACCACCACTTCTACCAGTGGATCACCCGGGGCCTCGCCACGGACCACAACCTCTTCAACTGGCTGGTCGCGCTCTACCCCACGTGGGCGCGCATCGACGAGCAGATGACGTACTCCGCGGCCCAGGGCTCGCTCGCGATGATGGCCCGTGGCGGCGTCACGACCGCGATGGACCACCACTACGTCTTCCCGAAGGGCTCCGGCGACCTCTCCGGCGCGATCATCCGTGCCGCGTCCGAGACGGGTGTCCGCTTCACCCTCGCCCGTGGCTCGATGGACCGCAGCGAGAAGGACGGCGGCCTGCCGCCGGACTTCGCCGTCGAGACCCTCGAAGGTGCCCTCGCCGCCACCGAGGAGACCATCGACAAGCACCACGACGCCTCCTTCGACTCGATGACGCAGATCGCGGTCGCCCCCTGCTCCCCCTTCTCCGTCTCGACCGAACTGCTCAGGCAGGGCGCCGAGCTGGCCCGCCGCAAGGGCGTGCGGATGCACACCCACGGCTCGGAGACCGTGGAGGAGGAGAAGTTCTGCCACGAGCTGTTCGGCATGGGCCCGACCGACTACTTCGAGTCGACCGGATGGCTCGGCGAGGACGTGTGGATGGCCCACTGCGTCCACATGAACGACTCCGACATCGAGGCCTTCGCCCGCACGAGGACCGGTGTCGCCCACTGTCCGTCCTCCAACGCCCGCCTCGCCGCCGGTATCGCCCGCGTGCCGGACATGCTCGCCGCCGGTGTGCCGGTCGGCCTGGGCGTCGACGGCACCGCCTCCAACGAGTCGGGCGAGCTGCACACCGAACTGCGCAACGCCCTGCTGATCAACCGCCTGAGCACCGTGCACCGCGAGCGCGCGCTCAACGCGCGCCAGGCCCTGCGGCTCGGTACGTACGGAGGCGCCCAGGTCCTCGGCCGCGCCTCCCAGATCGGCTCCCTGGAGCCCGGCAAGCTCGCCGACCTGGTGCTCTGGAAGCTGGACACGCTGGCCCACTCCTCGATCGCCGACCCGGTGACCGCCCTCGTCTTCGGCGCGGCGGCCCCGGTCACGCTCTCGCTCGTCAACGGCAAGCCGGTCGTCGAGGACAGCCGGCTGCTGCACGTCGACGAGGACGCCATCGCCCGCTCCACGCGGGACGAGGCCCAGCGCCTCGCGCGGATCGCCGCGCAGGCCTGACACCCCCGGTAGTCCGGCCGAGGGGGACGGCCCTCGGCCGGCGGCCGTGAACCCGAGCGGGGTCCACGGCAGCCGTCACCGGGGGGGCGTGCGCCAAAGGCACGCACCCCCCGGGGATGGTCCGCCGGGGCTGCCGGCGGTACCGGCGGTATCGGCGGCACCGGGAGGGGATCAGGGCATCAGCCGCCGGTCAGGTGACACGGGAAGACGGGGGAGAGCGCGTCCCGGGCGAGTGCGAGCTTCGCCGAGCTCTTGCCGACCACTCCGCGCAGCGCCAGGACGCGGCACAGGTCGACGCGGTTCGCGCCGGTGCTCGTGCCGGTGTAGCTCGCGACCGCGGAGTCCGGCACGAAGTGGTCCACGGCCGCGCAGTAGTGGGCGATCTGGGTGGCGGAGAGCTGGTCGTACAGGAGCACGCAGATGTCGAGCATGATCTGCGAGGCGCCGATCTGCCAGCTGTACCAGTTGCCGTACCGCGTCCGGTTCTCGTTGTAGACCTGGGCGTGGAGGTGGTCCAGGCCGGTGAGGACGTCGGCCGCGAGGGCGGCGTTCCCGGTGAGTCCGGTGCCCTGGCGTACGTACGCCCGGCCATGGTCCGCAGCCGGGCGTAACTGTCCACGATCTTCGCCGAGTAGCCGTACGACTCCTGGTCGGTGTCCGGTTCCGGGTCGGCGAAGACGAGATCGGGCCAGAGCGAGCCGCTCGCGGGGGCCATGGAGTCGCGCCGGCCCGCGGCGGCGGTGCCGAGCTGAGCGAGCTTCGTCCTGAACGGCTCGGCCGTGGGGCTGAATCCGGTGCCGAGGATCGGATCGCGCCAGGTGGCGCGGAGCGTGTCGTAGGCGTCGGCGTCCGTCGCGGCGTGTGCCGGAGCGGACAGGGCCGAGGAGGGGAGGGAGGCGGTGGGAAGGGCGAGGGCGCAGGCGGTGCAGCCGGTCACGCGCAGAAAGCCGCGACGGGTCCAGGCGGTCTTCATGGGGTCTCCGGAGCCGGGGGAGGGCGTTGCGAAGTGACCGGTTTCTCACACCGCTTCGGTCAAGTGCTCAAGTATTTGGGCAGAGTTGAGCGAATTGATCGTTTGATCACGCGTGGGGGGACGGTCGCGTGCGCCTCGTCCACGGCGGGATTCGGCCGCATTCGGCGGGGGACACAACCGGCCCCGGACGTATGGCGTCGTACAGGGCAGACAGGGACGCACGACCGCCACGCGGGACGAACCCCGCGTGGTACGGGGGACAGAACCGGGGGCACTTCATGCACCGTCACCATCGTGAGACCTACTACGTCGTCAACGAGGACCGGGAAGGGCACGACGGCACCGAGGACCGGGAAGGGCACGACGGCCGCGTCCTCGAGCCGCGGCCGGGGGGAGAGCACGGCGCCTCGCGCGCCCCCACCGCCGAGGAGCAGCGGCGCGCCTTCCGGTTCTCCCGGCTGAGCAAGCAGCGGGGCGCCCCGATCGGCGAGCAGCTGCGGGCCAAGCTGGCCGAGGCGATGACCACCGCCGCGGCAGGGCCGGACCCCGACTCCGACGCGGACGGCGCGCCGGGGATCCCGGCGGGATTCACCTATCTCGGCCAGTTCGTCGACCACGACCTGACCCTCGACAACACCCGGGCCGCGCTCGGCGAACCGGTCGAGGACGAGGACCTGCGCCAGGGCCGCTCACCCGCCCTCGACCTCGACTCCGTCTACGGCCTCGGCCCCGACCACCGCACGAGCACCCGCTTCTACGAGCCCGACGGGAGGCTGAAGGCAGGCACCTCACTCGGCGTGCCGTTCCCGCCCGACTTCCCGCCCGCCAACACGGACCTGAAGGGCTTCGACCTGCCGCGGGCCGGCGAGAGCGCCGGTGGGACCCGCGCCGACCAGCGTGCCGCGCTCATTCCCGACGCCCGCAACGACGAGAACCTGGCCGTCGGGCAGCTCCATCTCGCCTTCATCCGCTTGCACAACCAGGTCCACGCACACCTGGCCGCGAGCGGCGTGCCCGAGCCGCTGCTCTTCCGGGCCGCCCGCGAGACCGTCGTCAAGCACTACCAGTGGATGCTGCGCACCGATTTCCTGCCGCGGATCGTCGACCCGGAGATCGTGTCGCGCGTCTTCACCTACGGGCGGCGCCACTTCGACGCCCCGGGGACGTACCGCCCGGGCGCTCGGCCCACGATGCCGCTGGAGTTCTCCGTCGCCGCGTACCGGCTCGGCCACAGCATGATCCGCGCGGCCTACCAGTGGAACCGGGTCTTCCGCACGGATGGGCCCGGCGGCGCCGCGTCGCTGGCGCTGCTCTTCCGCTTCAGCGGTACGGCGGGAAACCTCACTGCGCCGAGCGGGAACCCCGACGACCTCAGCGACCTCGACGACCCGCAGTCCGGCGAGAACCTGCGCCTGCCGAGCAACTGGGTCGCCGACTTCCGCAGGCTCTTCGACTTCGCGGAGGCGGGCCGCGACGACCTCGCCGTACCGGCCGGCGAGTTCAACCTGGCCAAGCGCATCGACACACGGCTCGTCGACCCGCTCACCCTGCTGCCGACCGGCACCTTCGCGGGCCGGGGACAGCCGGCTCCGCCCGCCCTCCACCGCAACCTGGCGTTCCGCAACCTCGCCCGCGCCGAGATGGTGGAACTCGCCACCGGCCCCCAACTGGCCGCTGACATGGGCATCGAGCCCCTCACCGCCGACCAGATCCTGGAGGGGTCGGGGAGCGGCGCGGACCTGTCCGCACTGACCGACGCCGAGCGCGCCGAGCTCGTCGCCCACACCCCGCTCTGGTTCTACATCCTCCGTGAGTCGGAGACGAACCCGCGCCACCCCGGCCGTCTCACCGGCGTCGGCGGTCATCTCGTCGCCGAGGTCTTCCACCGGGCGATGGAGGGCAGTCGCACCTCGATCGTCCGCCATCCCGACTGGCGCCCGAGCCTGCCCGCGGCACGCCGCGGCGCCTTCACGATGGCCGATCTGCTGCTCTTCGCCTTCGACGGCGAGGCGGACCAGCTCAACCCGCTGGGGGACGGCCCGATTCCGGGGCCGGAGTCCGTGCCGGATGCGGCTCCGGCTTCGGCCACGGGGCCGGGGCCGGGTCCGGGTGCGGATCCGGACCCGGGTTCGGATCCCACAGCATGAGGTTGCTGAACAGCTCCGCCTGCTCGATCGCGTCGTCCAGCGCGTGATGAGTGTGCCGTCGCCGCGAGAGCAGCCTGCGCGGCATCGTTCCCTTGGCGACGGCACGCAGCGGGAGCCGGGACTTCGTCGCGTACAGGGTCTTCATGTCCAGACATCCCGAGTGGCCGAACGGACTCGCGCCGGTGAACCGGATCAGATACCAGTACAGGAACATCCAGTCGTACGAGGCCGGGTAACCGCACATCACCGGCTGGGCCCCCGTGCTCACCTCGCGCACCCAGTCGGCGAACGCGGCCATCGCGGCGGCCGGTTCGCTGCCGTCCCTGATCAGCCGGTCCCGGTCGAGCCCGCTCACCGCGAGCGCCTCGGGGACGAACTCCTCGCTGATCGGCCGCAGCTCGCGGTAGAAGGTGTGTGCCCCGTGGTCCTCGGCCGGCACGTACCCGTGCGCGTCCTGCCGCCCCGCCACCGCCGCACCGAGGCTGATCATCGAGTACGGGCCCGGGATCGGGCCGTCGGCCTCGACATCGACGGAGATGTAGAGGCTGGGCTTCACACGGCGTGACGGCGTGCGTGGTGAGGAGGGTGACGACGGATGAGGCATGGGGCGAGCCTCGCAGGCCGCCGGGCCGCGGGCCACCGGGTTTTCGACGCGTCGGGAGCGCAGCGACTGCTCGCCCGGCTGCCGGGCGGTTCACGGGACCGGGTCCGTGACGCCGCCGACCATGCCTTCGTCTCGGCGGTCGAGGTCAGCTTCCTGGTGCTGGGCGGGCTCGTCCTGCTTGCCGCGCTGCTCGCGTGCGCCGTCCTCCTCAGCCGGCCCCGGTCCGTTGCCCGGCCGGCCGGGGGACCGGAGGCGCCTCGCCCTTCCAGGCGAGGGGACTGCGCCAGCCGTAGCGGATGTCGAACCTCGCGCGTACGGCCACCAGAGCCCCGGTGACGGCGAAGACGATGATGCCCGAGTGAGCCGCCACCGTGAGCACCGAGTGACCGAGGATCTCGTACACATGCGACACCCCCGGATCTCTTCCTGGGACGGGGGCGCGGGATGCTCCGCCATGGGGGCGACCGTTGCAGCCCCGGGGGTGCGCCGACCGCGGGCACGGGGTGGTCGCCCCTTCGCCGGTCTCGTCAGCGGGTGTCGGCCTCCCCGGTCCAGTCGGGGCTCCGCCCGCTCAGCGCGATGACCCGGTCGAGCAGCGGCGCGTCGTCCGGGACCGGCACGGCCGGGCCGAACATGCCGCCACGTCCCGGGTCGTCCGCGGCCGGCTTGAGCAGGGCGTACGACACGGCGAGGCTCGCCTCGTCCGGGTCGTGGTCCTGGCTCGTGGCGCGGGCCAGGTCCCAGCCGTGGACGAGGAGTTCGTTGAGCGCGACCCGCCCCGCGATCGCGGCCGGGAACGTGACGCCGCCGGCCTGGGTGTCGCCGTCCCAGGCGCCGGGGGTGCGCCACGCCGCCACCAGCTCGTCCAGGACGCGGGGGAGTGTCCCGCGCCAGTCGTCCTCCAGCACCGGGGTGACCGTGCCCGGATCGGTGTCCGTCGTCGGGCCGAGGTCCTTGCGCGCGGCGTCACGGAAAGCGACGGACAGCCCGACGATGTGGGCGAGGAGCTCCCGTACGGCGTACTTCGGACAGGGGGTGGGATCCCCGAGGCGCGCGTCGTCGACGCCGCTCGCCAGCCGTGCCATGGCGGCGGCGACGGGTCCCAGGTCGGGGGTGTTCGTGTGGTTCGTCTCCATGACTGGCAGACCTTCCCGCCGACAAAAACTCATCGGTGTCCCAGCGGCGACCCGTCGCTGCCCCGTCTGTTCCGTCGGTGTCCCATCCGTGAGTCCGCTTCGGTGACGCAGAGGTTCCCGGTGATCACCCGATCGGGCCATCCGTACGCGCCAGGACGGCCGAGTCGCCCATGGCGCCCATACGCTCCCGAGGTGACCCGTACCGCCCCCACCGCTGCCCTGCACACCGGCCTCGACGACTTCCTCGCCCGGGCGGAGTCGGAGCGCGGAGCCGCCCCGCCCGCACGCCCCGCGGACGCCGTGCTCACGCTCCTCGCCCTGCACGGCGCGGACACCAGGGCGGGCGTACCCGAGCCGACGCCGCAGTTGCTGGTCCGCGTGCTGCACGAGGACCTGCCGGGGCTGCTGGCGGTGACGCCCGACGAGCTCGCCGCCATGCCCGGTCTGCTCACGGCACTCGCCGACCGGGTCAAGGCGGCACGCAGGCTGAACGCCAAGCGCCATGCCCGCCTGATCGCCGCCGTGGAGGAGGCGCTGCCGGAGTTCGAGCGGGCGATGACGGACCCGCGGAACCTGACCTGGCCGCGCTGGTACGCGTCACTGCTGCGGGCGGACGGCGTCGACGCGGACGACGCCGATGCCGTACGGACCTGGCTGGCGGCGCACTCCCGGACCCCACACGCCGACCGCCCGCAACTGCCGTCACCGCTGCACCGCTCCGCCGTCACGGCCCGCACCTTCGTGGCCCGGGCCGTCCTCACCGAGGCCCTGCTCGCCCAGGACCCCGCCGCCGGGCCGGACCGGCTGGAGCGCCTCGCGGCCGAGCTGACTGACCGCTGGACCGCCACCGGCCTCAGCGACGCCCTCGCCGGCCCGTACGCCGAGCTCGCACCGGGCCCGGAGGACCTTGCGCACCTCGCCCTCGCGGACCGCACGCGCGACGAGCACCTCGACTATTTCGCCGACTCCGGTATCCCGCTCCCTCCGCCGCCCGCGACGCCGGACCCGGACGCCATCAGGGCCCTGCTGCACGCGGCCCCGCTCCCCACGGCCCTCGCGGCGGGAACGGCGGGCGACGACCTGCGCGAAGTGGCCGAGCGGTGCGGATTCCCCGGCCCTGCCACGGCGGTCTGGACCCAGGGCACGCCGGAGGAGCTGACCGAGCTGGGCGCCGACATCCTGGCCGCGCTGGTCGAACGCATCCCCGTGGCCGCCGGGCCGGAGCAGGAGTACGCCGTCGACGCGGCGCACATCCTGTACACCCTCTACGAGCGCGGCTGCACCCCGGAGTCGGTGGCCCGCAAGGCGGCCGACATCGCGGGCTGGAAGGTCGCCCCGGGCCTGGAGGAGCTCCCGGTGCCCGTCCCGGACTCGGCCCCCGTCGCCTACGCGACGCCGGCGACGGCCGAACTCGCGAGCCTCCTGTCCCTCCCCGAGCTGACGGATGCGGACCGCGCCGAACTCGACGCCCACGCACACGCCCTGGCCGGCCTCGTCGACCAACTCGCCGAGACAGGCTGTGTCTTCCGCACCGGCGACGCGTACGGCCTCACCCCGCTCGGCAGCGCCGTCATGCGCCACATCCTGACCGCGGGCGAGGTCGCCGCCCCCGACCGGGAGGACGTCGCCGCCTGGGGCGCCGCCGAGACCGTCGCCGCCGTCCAGCACTGGCCCCCGGCCATCGCCGCAGCCACCCTGACCGACTGGACGACGGCCCGCGGCGGCACGGACGCGGCCTGGAGCGAGCTGCTGACGGCCGTGTCCGCCGCCAAGGCCGCCGACTTCCCGAACACGGCGACTCCGACGCTGTTCGCCCACCTCGACGCCGCCGCCGTCCCTGTCGGCGCGCTCCGGGCGGCCGTGACCGACCCCGTCACCGGCGCATATGCACACCGCCTCCTGGCCGCCCGCCACGAGCCGGCCGACGAGGCCCTCGTCCCCGTCACCGCTCGCGCGACCCTGCTCCTCGAGGACCTGGACCTCCTCTGGACGGAGGACATGCGCGCCTTCGTCGCCGCCGCGGCCGAGAACCGCGAGCCGGACCCGGTCCCCACGGCGGTCCTCGACGCCTTCGACGCGGCTGCCGCCGTATGGCCGGGCGGCGCCAAGGCGCTCGTCCGTGCGCTGGCCGACGCGGATCCGCCCACCTCGGCGCGTGTCCTGCACGACCTGCGCGACCGGCACCCGGAGCGGGCGGTGAGGGACGCGGCGGCGCACACCGTCAAGACCGCCGTGTCCGCCAGGCCCTCCGGGAAACGGCGCGCGTCGCGAAGCGAGTGAGACCCGAGCCGTCCGCTGGTCGCGGGGCGCCGGAAAATCGCAGGCCGGAACCCCACCCGCCGCCGTATCGTGCCGGACCGGGTTCGAACGGTCCGAACTGGAGAGGCGGCGATCGACCGGTATGTACGACGTCTGGCGACGAGCGGAGCTGAGCAAACGGCTTGATGTCTGGTCGAGCTACCTGGGCTCACGCGTTGATGAAGGTGCCACGGGACGCCGCGAGCTGGAGGGCGTTCTCGCCTCGGCGCGCACGGCCCACGCCGCAGGCGACCTGGACTTTGCGGAGGACCTCTCGCGCCAACTGATGAATGATGCACGTGAGTACGGTCTGCCCCACGCCCCTTCGGCGCCGCGCCCGGAGGAGGCCGATGCGCAGGTGCGCGACTACGTGAAGGACCTCCTCCCCGAGGCGCTCTCTCTGGCGGAACGCGACCGGCTCGACCACGTCCGCCTGTTCCTGCGTGGTGAGTTCAGGCGCCTGCGCGGTCGCTCCGACATCGATCCGCCGACGCGTCAGGACATCGACTACGTGTACGCCCGCGCGTGGATGGCTCTCGATCTGGGCCAGGTGGAGGCCGCGAAGCGTGAACTGGTCCGGATGCGGGACATAGCCGCGTCGTTTCCCGAGCGATCGCCCTGAGCCGGGCCGGCGTCCGTCGGGTTGTCCTCCGTGCCGTCACCGACTCGTCCGACGGGCAGCGCGGGATCTGGTCGGCCGGGCACGCCAGGCCCTTGCAGGGCGTGGCCGACTGTGCCATACAGGTCTGGACCATTGCTCCGTCGGACGGAGGCAGTCCTGTGCAACGCGCCCTGGGATCCGCCGTGTTGACCGCGCTGATGTGCACCGCCGCCGCCTTGCTCACTGCCTGCGGTGAGCAGCAGGCCGGGGACACCAGCGGCCCGTCCGTACCGAGCGGCGTCACCGCCCAGGCCGGCAGCGCCACTTCCGTGCATGTCATGTGGGAACGGTCGACGGACGACCGCGGCGTCACCGCGTACGAAGTCTTCCGCACCGGTACGAAGGTGAAGTCGGTGCCCGCCACCCAGCACATGATCGACGTGGACGGCCTGGCGCCGTCGTCCGCGTACACCTTCACCGTCCGGGCCCTCGACGCCGCGGGCAACGCCTCACCTCACAGCGCCACGGTCCCCGTGACGACCCTCGCCCCGGCCGCCGAGGACAGCCGCGCCCCGAGCAGACCCGGCGCCCCCGAGGGCCGGGCCGAGGGGGCCCGGTCGGTGACCCTGAACTGGGGCGCGGCGAGCGACGACACGGCCGTCACGTCGTACGACATCTACCAGGCCGACTCCCGCATCCACACCGTCCCCGGCACCACGACCACCGCCCGCATCACCGGTCTGCGCCCCGGCACCGTCTACACCTTCACGGTCCGGGCCCGCGACGCGGCGGACAACTCATCCCCCGACAGCCCCTCGCTCGACCTCACGACCGCCTCCGCCCCGGGCGCCGGCCCGAACACGGCCCCATCGGCCCTCGCCGCCGCCGCCCGCACCACCGGCACGGCCCACGCCATCGACCTGACCTGGACCCCACCGACGACGGGCGCCCCGGTCAAGGAACACCAGCTCTTCCTCAACGGCAAGCTCGCGACCACGATCGTCTGGGGCGCCCAACCTCCACCCGGCCAGGTCCGTTACAGCTTCACCGTCACCGACAAGCCGGGCACGCGCTACTCGGTCAAGCTCCGGGCGAAGCTCCCGGACGGGAACTGGGGGGACTTCTCGGCGCAGCGCACGGTGGTCATCGGCTAGGGACGCGGTTCCGACGGTGACGTTCGGCGGCGGCGTGCCACCAGCCGGGCGGGGAGGGACCGTCGACCTCGGCGGTCGGCTGGTCGGGGTGCAGGCCGAGCCGGCGCAGGGCGTCGCTGCGGACACGGACGTCGAACCACCCGTGCCAGTGCCCGTCGGGGCCGACGCCGCAGGCAAGCCCCCAACGGATCTCGTTCTCGTCGAAGGGCATCCAGTCGATGCCGCGGTCACGCAGTCAGGCGCGTGCGGCGGCCATCGGCCGGAGGCAGCCGGGCAGGTTCTCGTAGGCGGCGACGGTGACCCAGTCCGTGCTCGGAGGATTCATGGCTTTCATGATGCCGGGCGAGGGCTGCTCGCGGCATCCGACGTCGGGCCGAGTCGATGAGCCTCGGGCGGACCCGCGAACTCGTCAGGCTCCCGGACACGGACGGTGCGTGGCGGGTGCAGGTTTGCCGCGCGGGCCGGACGGAGGCTGAGCGACTCGCGGCGGAGACGGGCACGGCCAAGGGCGTCGAGCGCTATCGCGTCCGCTTGTGGCACAGAGCGTGACAACAGTGCGTGCCGCGGGACACGGGCCGTCCCGCGGTTGATGCGCCCGTCCCGCCCGTTCCGGAGAGCGGACTCCGGGTGGTGCTTCCGTGTCGGCGTGCTCGTCGGGCCGGGCGCGCCCGTCAGAACGCGCCCCTCAGAATGGGAACGTACGAGTGCCCGCGGCCGCGGCCCGGTGCTCCACCGTCACCACAGCAGCCGAGAGGTGCGTCGTCCCGTGAACCCGTCCACCCCGCCCACGGATGCCGCTCACCGTGTGCAGATCGAGTACTGCACCCAGTGCCGCTGGCTGCCGAGGGCCGCATGGCTGGCCCAGGAACTGCTCACCACGTTCGAGACGGAGCTGGAGGAGCTCGCACTGAAGCCCGGCACCGGCGGTGTCTTCGTCGTGCGCGTCGACGGCGAGGTCGTGTGGGACCGGCGGGAGCAGGGCTTCCCGGAGCCCACGGCCGTCAAGCGGCTGGTCCGGGACCGGGTCGCACCGGGGCGGACGCTGGGGCACACGGACAAGCCGGTGCAGTAGCCACCGGCCGATGCCGTCGCCCCCTGGTGTCGTGTGGTACGAGGGCGCGACGGCAGCGACACGCAGACGGCCGAGGTCAACCGGCCAGTTGCTCGTACGCCGACAGGGGCAGGAAGTCCGCGCACTCCGCGTCCAGTGAGACGTGCAGCAGCAGGTCGTGCGCCTCCTGCCATGTGTCGGCCGCGAAAGCCTTCTCACCGTGCTCCTCGCGGGTCGCGGCGAGTTTCTCGGTGCGACCTTGCGATCCACCTTGCAAGCTGGCGACAACGGGTCATGGCACGCCGCTGACACGGAACAGACGCACACTCAGGCGGGCAGGAGCGGCTCCAGGAACTGGCTCGGCGAGCCGTGCCAGAAGATGTCGAGGCTGTCTCGGGCACGCGTCGCTGCGACGAAGAGCAGTGAGCGGGCCCGCTGCATCTCGCGGCGGTGACGTAGGGCGTCGGCCGACCGCAGTTGCAGGATCGCTTCGCGTGGCACGAGACCCTGTGTCACTCCGGCGATGATCATGCGCTGGTATTCCAGCCCCTTGAACCGGAACATCGTCCCGATGTGGACGCCCTCGTCCCCGCGTGGCCCGTCCGGACCGATCTCGACTGCCCTGATCTCGACCTGGGCGAGGGCATAGGCCACCTCCTGCGCCATGGCGTTCGTGGGGACGCAGATGCCGATCTGTTCAAGCGGGATGTCACCCCACCCGGCAATCAATCCGGCAATGCCTTCCCGCTCCGCGTCCCAGTCCGTGCTCGGGTGCAGTGTGGGCACGCCGCCGCTCAGAACGGATCGGTAGCCGGCCAGAGTCTCCTCGCTGCCGTCGAGGTCGTCGAACGCCTCCCCGCGCAGCACTTCGAGCGCCGAACCGAGGATCTGCCGGGTAGTGCGATAACTCAGGGACAGTTTGGCCGAGCGACCCCGGATGTTGATCCCGAGGCTGCCGAGCGTGACCTGCGTGCTGTAGATGCGCTGATGGGTGTCGCCGACCAGGAAGAGATCGTTGCGCTCCCGGGCCACCATCGCACGCAGCATCTTCCAGTGCCCTGGCTGCAGGTCCTGTGCCTCGTCGACCACGATGTGCCGGTAGCGATAGCGCAGCCAGCCCGCCGAGGTGTCCTGCAGGTGGATGTTTTCCCGGCCGCCGGCGGCCTCGCGCTGTCGCTCCACGGCCTGGATGCGCTGTTCACGCTCCATCTCCAGCCTTGCGGCACGCTCGGCGACCTGTCCCCAGGTCTGCCGTCCGAGCTGGTCCAGCCGCTGGGTGAACCGCTCCGCCAGCTGCCAGATCTCGGCACGTTCGGCCCGGGTCACGTTCCGGCCCCGGCCTGCGCGCCGGGCGCGGAAGTAGTCGGTCCGGGACGCGACCGCCTGGCCGAGGATCACCTGCGTCCACTCCTCGTGGAGGAACTCCGCGTCCCAGCCCGTCTCGTCCGACTCGTCGAGCATCGAACGCCACTCACGCAGGGCCTGGTTGTCATCGATGGTCTGCCTGCTGCTGCCGGGCTCCGCCTCGCGCACCACACGCAGCGCCAGCTGGTCGACATGGCTGATCTCGACGCGCGCCAGCAGCTCTTCACCACCCAGCTCCAGCAGACGAGCCCGGAGGTCTGCCGCCAGGTTCTTGTTGTACGTGGTCAGCAGTACCGGCTTGGTGCGCCCCGGCGGCAGCTGGGACACGAGGTGCTTGACCCTGTGGAGTGCGACGATGGTCTTGCCCGTACCAGGGCCGCCTCCCACGCGCGTCGGCCCGGAGTAGTCGCGCTCCACCAGCTTGGCCTGTGTGGGGTGCAGGAACACCTTCCAACGGCCGAAGCTGCCGCCTTCCAGGGCCTCTCGCAGCGCGTCGTCGGTGGTGGTGACCATCGTCGCCGGGCGCTCGGCCGCCGCCTGAAAGTCGGTGGTGTCCACCGGTTCGGGTGCGGCAACGGGGGCCGTGACCTGTTCGAGGACCTCGTCGTACGACTTGCCGTCGAAGAGGGACAGCAGCACCTCGCCGGAGAGCTGCGGTGCGTACTCGACGAGACCGAGCAGTTGGTCCTCGGTGGTGAGCGTGCGTACGACGGGCAGCAGCGGTTCGGCCACGCCGAGTTCGGTGAGCTGCTCGTCGGTGACGTGGGCGAAGAGCGGCTCGGGGGCCACGGACGGCGCGGGCGCAACCGGTTGTTCCGGTTCGGCCGGCGCAGCCGTCTTCGGCAGCAGTCGCTTGGCGAGGCTCTCCTCGACGACCTGGAGGTCGACGTACTCGATGCCGCCCGTGACCGGGTTGACGCCGTACGTGACCCGGTCGTACACGTCCTTGCGGTGCCGTACCGAGACGATCAGCCAATCGCCGTCCGCAAGCCGCAGCAGCAGCGCTCGGTAGTCGTCGCTGACCCGTGCGGACCACAGGCGTGTGTCGCCTGTCAGCTGCTTGAGCCGCAGCCCCGAGGAGTGCGGGTTCGCCTTGAACTTGTGCTGGAAGTCGTAGATCGCCCCCTTCACCGTGCGGGGGAGCTTGAGGATCTCCTTGTCGGCCTTGTCCAGCAGCCGAAGTGTCACGTTCGCCGTGCTCATCAGTGGGTGCCCCCCCGGGTCGTTCCGTCGTGCCGTTCCTGTCCTCGGAGCCGCTCGGCCAGCTCCCTCGCCGTCCAGCCGCCGGCGGGGCGCACGTCCCAACCCGCGGCGGCGTAGGCACGGTCGCGGTCCTCCGCTTCCGGATCGCCTTCCGTGTCCACCGGCCGGTGGTCCAGGACGACACCGACCTTGGCGTCGGGCCAGGCCAACTCCGCCATCCAGCCGCGGTCGTCGAGCTCATAGCCGTCCCGCGGCGCCGGGACGCCGAGGGATGCGAGCGCCACGGCCAGGAGTTCCAGCCCCGGCTCGTCCGGGTCGAGCAGCTCCAGCACGGCCTCCCAGCCGTCGGTCCGCGTCGTTGCCGGAGCCTCCTCGACTCCAGGGACCGCCACTGCGGCGGCCAGGGGCGGCTCCTGGGCCGCTGCGACCGGTGGCCGTTCCTCGACGAGCGTGACGCGGGTCGACTCCAGCCAGCCCGCCCCGCCCGCGACGGAGAACTCCTGGGCCGAGAAACCGTCCAGCAGACTTGTCGTCAGCTGGGCACTGTCGCCGCCGCCCTGCTCCAGGAACTGCAGCAGATTGCTCCAGTACAGCCAAGCCCGCCAGCGCTTCTTGTGACGGGCCTCGTCTGCGACGGCCGCCTCGGAGTCGTCGAGGACGGTGATCGCGGACCACACGGGGGGAGTCCGCCGCCCGTCGGCGGCGGCCACCACCCGGCAGGCGGACGCGTCCGTCGCGGCGAGCAGACGTACCTTCCCGGGCTGCGTCTGCGGGGGCCGCCCGCGCAGCGCCGCCTCGATCTGCTCGCCGACGGTGTCCGCCGAGACGACAGCCGCATCGGCGCCCGCTCCGGTCAGGCCCGCGACAACGGCCTCCGCCCGCGCGAGCCATCCGCCCGCGTCCGGAGCCCGCAGATAGGCGATCAAGGTGTCCGCCGGGTTGACCCACACCGTCTCGGCGAGCTCACCTGGCAGGGCGCCGCGCACCTTGGCGTAGTACGCACGCGCCTGGGCACATGCCTGCTCACCGTACGGCCTCCACACGGGATCGGCCGGGCCGGCTGCGGAGTAGCCCGCTTCCCGGACGCGGGTGCGCCACTCCTTCACGTCGTAGTAGGTCAGCTGGAACACGCGCACACCGTCGACACGCAGCCGTGCCCGCTTGGTGGCGTCGTCGGCGAGGCGGTTGTGCTTCGTGCTCGCGTGGAACTCGTAACCGTCCAGATACAGGGCGAGGCGCGGGCCCGGGGCGTCGAGCCGCTCGAAGAGGACGTCGGGCCGGGTACCGTCCAGGACACGCTGCTGGGACACCCGCCACCGCAGGACGGCGCCGTCCGCCGCAGTGAGCCGGAGGTCCAGCGAGTACGTCCCCGCGGCCGTCGTGTATGTGTCGGCAGCGGCCCGGGAGTCGGGCTGAGCTGCCCAGTCCTTGAGCGTCTCGACGAACATGACCTCCAGGTCGGACTCGGCCTGCCGCTCCAGCGGGATCTGCTGAGTGGTGCGGATCTCGGTGGTTTTCCACGCCTCGCCGTCCTTGCCCAGGAGCTCGTCCAGCATCTGGCGGACCTCGCTCCGGCTGACGCGGTCGTAGTCGCTCGCAGGCACACGGCGCAGCAGACAGCGGTGACAGCCGTCCTGACCCTTCTCGATGCAGGTGCAGCTCTCGATGACGTCCCGGGCCGCCACCAGCACCTCGCGGAAGCCGTCTGCGGACGCGAGCCGGTGCAGATAGCCCGTCCCGCCAGGGAGGCGGTCGTAGACGACGAGGAAGCGTCGCGTCCAGTCGGAGTCGCCGCCGTCGGGCATGGAGGCGGCCGCGATGTCGATGTGGTCGGGGTCGCCGCCGTAACGGGCGGCGATACCGGCGAACATCGCCGCAGTGAAAGAGGCGAGCCGCTCCCGGGCGCGGGCGACCGACGCGGGCAGGAGGATCCGGACCGCCTCGGTGTCCAGCTCGTGCGCCAGCAGCAGCGGCAGATCCTGCCCCTTGCCCTGCTCGTCGCCATTGCCCTTGGTCCGTCGGCGGGGGCACCACAGCAGGTGGTGTGCACTGGCCTTGGCACTGGCGGCGAGGGAATCGGTGAGCGCGTCCTGCGGCTTGTCCGCCACAGGCCGGCCGTCGGCGGTCGCACCGCCGCAACTCGCGCAGACGTAGAACGGGTTGATACGTACGTCATCGCCTGCGAGCGGGACGGTGCTGCTGCCGTCCTGCCGGTCCACACCGAGGTTGAGGGTGCGGATCTTCGCGCGACGGCTGAAGTCGACGCCGAATGTGGCCGTCTCGTGCCGCCAGGAGCCCGGCGCCAGATGTGCGGGATCGATGTCGACGGTGGTCAGCATGGCGTACCGCCGCCGGTCCCGCTCGTCCTTGTCGTCGCGCACCCGCGCGTCGTCCCGCTTGTCACGGGCGATGACCCGCCTGGGCTCCAGTACGTACTGGACGCAGCCTGCGTCTGCGATCTCCCGCCCGCCGCAGCGCGGGCAGGGCGACGCGTCGTGCTGGGCGTTCTCCGTCCGCACGTAACCGCAGGCCGGGCACAGGCGCCACACCTTCCAGGACCGACGGTCGGGGCCCCCGATGTCGAGAGCCCGCACCTGGTGGCGGTAGCCGTTGACGTAGAAGCTGTTGCCCGGGGCGAGTTCGGCGAGGGCGAGCCGGCGCGAGCGCTCGTAGTCGCGCACCTCGCTGCGGTACGCCTTGCGGCTGCCCTCCTCGCCGTCCGGGTTCTCCTCGGTCCAGTAGAGGGTGGCCTCCAGTTGCGTGGTGGTGTCCGTGAGGCTGTAGTTGGGCAGCAGGCCGAGCTCGACCAGTGCACCGTGCGCGCTGGAACGGCTCAGCTCGCGCAGCAGATCACCAGTGGTGCGGCGCTCCGCCAGCAGCTCACGGTGCTCCCGGTCCTGCTCCGGGTCGCTGCGGACCAGCCCCTCCATGGCCGCATCGATGGCCGCGATGCGCCGCCGTAGCTCCTCACGGCGTCCCGTCCAGTCCTCCTCGGCCTCCTGGAGCGTGCGAGCGATGCCGCCGGTCGCGTACGCCCGCAGCTCGTCGGCAGCGTGGTCGGTGACACCCATGTCGTCGTCGCTGCGAGGGAACAGCGAAAGGAACTCCTCCACCAGCCGCGCCCCGTGCGTCAGAGCCGCGTCCGCCAGGTCCTGGCACCAGCCGGTCGTGCCGAACAGGGCGGACGCCAGCCGGGGTACGGGCATCAGCCGCTCGCTGTCGGCCGTGGTCAGCTCGCCGCGAGCGGCAAGATCCAGCAGATGCGCCGTGTACTGGCGGCGCAGGATCTCGACGGCCGAGAGATAGCAGCCGGGCGGCACGATGTCGCCCGCGATCATCTCCCGCGGGTCGTCCAGGTAGTACAGGTCCCGGGCGCGCCGGCCACCGAAGGCCACAACCAGCGCGTTGCCCGTCCGGCGGCCCGCCCGCCCGGCGCGCTGCACGTAATTGGCGGGTCCCTTCGGCAGCGAGCCCAGCAGCACGGCGGACAGATCGCCGATGTCGATGCCGAGTTCGAGCGTCGGTGTGCAGGAGAGCACGTTCGGGTCGGTGTAGTGGGTACCGGATCGGAAGGTGCGTTCCACGCGCTCGCGCTGGGGCCGGGTCAGCATGCCCGTGTGCTCGGCCGTCACGACCCGGAAGGTGCCGCCGGTCAGGTACAGCCGACGGTAGTAGTCGTCCCGGTAGTCGCGGGCACGGGAGGCGGCGAAGCCGCTGGAGCCGATGCTGCTGCGGATGTCCGCCCCGGACGCCCAGCCGTCGGTCAGCGGTGCCCGGAGCATCCCCCCGCACCGGTAGCGGGGGCACGGATGCCCGTACCAGCGGGTGCGGCGCTCGGGCGGCACCACCTGCTGCCAGCCGCAGTCCGCACAGCTCACATACGCCTTGTTGACCACGTCGTCGTCGAGCAGCCGCACCTCGACGTGCCCCGGCTGCAGTCCATACACCCGTGTGGTGCGGTCCTGCGCCGTACGCACCGAGAGCGCGTGCTCCTCCACCAGGACCGGCAGCAGCCTGCGCAGGTACTCTGTCGCCCCGGCCGTGTCCAGACCGAGGCAGCGCCGTGCCCAGTCCTGGTACCAGCCCAGCCGTCCGGTCACGGCGTCGAAGGCTGACCGCTCCTTCTGTCCGTCCAGCAGGAACCGTGGCACGGCCATCCCGTCGGGGAACGCCGGCATGCCGTCGGGCCGGCCGCCCCAGATCTTGTAGCGGGCCACCCCTGCGTCCTTGATCCACGGCTCCAGCCACCGGTGCCGCACTCCGCCGCGCAGCCGGATGCGCTCCAGCAGGCCGCGTACGAAGGCCAGATACCGCTCCGGCGTCGGCAGCCCGCCGCTCACCATCAGCTGCCCCGGCAAGGACAGATGGAGATCCCGGGCCAGCGCCGTGATCCGGTCGGGGTGGTCGATCACGACCTCGGCGGCGGCGGTGCGTGTCAGCTCCAGCGTGCGCCCCTGGCGGGAGCGCAGCCCGAACTCCATCACCGTCGCGAACGCCAGCCGCTCGCCGATCAGCTTCCAGGTCCGGGCGTCACCCGTGCCCCGCCCCGACAGCAGCCGGTCCACGCCGGGTTCGTCGTGCAGGTCCGGCGGCACCACCGCGGCCAGCGCCTGGGGATCGTCCACCGAGTCCAGCACATTGCCGATCAGGTCGTTGAGCGCGACCGGGGCGCCCGACTCGTCCAGATTGTGTGCGAGCAGCGACCTGAGCGAGAACTTGTAGGACGCGTTGGCCACATAGCCCGCCCGGTGCGCCGCGTCCTGCGTCGAGTCGTTGAAGAGGAGCGTCTTGCGTTCCTCCGGCACGAGCGCGATGTCTCCGCCCGTGAACAGCTGGGTCACGGTCGCGGAGGCGAGCGCGGCGAGAGCTGTGCCGAGAAAGCGGATGCCGTTGTCGGTGTTGCAGGCCGGACAGCGGTCGTCCAGGGCGGCCTTGTCCGCCGACTTCTTGTCCGTGATGGCGAGCGCGAACCACGCGTCCTGAAGTTCCTCGGCGTCGGCGAGCTGCGGCAGCCGGTATGTGCCCTGACCGCCGTCCAGCACCACCACCGACAGCGGGTCCGTCCCGCCGGACGAAGGCTTCGCACCCGTCAGCGCGTTCAGCGCCTCCTCGGCCTCGGCGGGGGTGGCCGCTATGAAGTAGCGCATGCGCCGCTTGTCGCGCCCGAGTCCGGCCCGCCACACCTTCTCCTGGGCCATCACGAGCTGCTGCGGATCCGCCTCCGGCGACAGTGCCGCCCAGCCCGACCGCCCGCAGTTGCGGCAGTACACCGCAGGCAGCGTCGCGGCGGACGGCCTCAGTGCGGTGTCCGTGCCCGGGATCGACTCGGGCCGGCGTGCGTCCGCCGCCCTGCTGCCGGAGTCCTCCTCGCCCGCGACGGGCGGCCCGGCGGCGAGCGCGGCACGCCTGGCCGCCGTACGGTCGTCCTCGTACCACCGGAACTCCGGGGTCCTCCCCACCCCGCGCAGCACGCGCGTGACGGGCCGCACCCACAGATGCGCCTCGATGTGCAGCAGGGGCCTGGGCCGCTTCTCGTCCGACTCCGGGTCGCGTGCGGCGGACAGCAACGCCACGAAGCGGGACAGCGCCTGGAGTGCGAGCCGGGGATTCTCCCGGGCCGTGCGCCCCCACGCGTATCCGAGACCGCCCAGCAGGTCACGCAGCTCCCACTCGCCGCGGGGCTCACCGTCCAGCAGGGACAGCACCTTGTGCGTGAAGTCGTGTCGCTTGAGCAGCCTGCCGATCTGGAAGGCGTCCAGCCCACCGCGCCCCAGCAGACGGGCCACCAGCCCGTCCAGGTCCAGCAGGTCGGGATGCGCCTCCACGCCTGGACCGCCGGACGCCTCGATGACCTCCTTGGGACCCGGCGGCTCCGGCAGCTCGTAGTCCACCTCACCGGCGAACTGCCCGGCGGTCAGACGCTCCTCGCCGACGACCGCGTCCGGCCCGAACTCCACGCCGAACACCTGCGCCGCGACGTCGAGTATGCCCGTACGCCCGCTGCTGCCGCGGCCCTCGCCGAGCGTCGCCGACGTCGCCACCGGGCAGATGTCACGTGCCCCGGTCGCCACCGCCAGCCGCCGGAGCAGCATCGCCACGTCCGTGCCCTGCGCACCGTCGTAGGTGTGGAACTCGTCCAGCACCACATACCGGATGTCGGCGCCCTGCCACAGTGGCAGGTCCTCGCCGCGCTGCAGAAGCAGATCCAGCATCTTGTAGTTGGTGATCAGCACATCGGGCGGCGAGACCCGCATCTCCTCGCGCCTCGTCATCACCCGCCGGAAGTCGGTGTCGGGCCGGTCACCGATGTACAGCCCCGCAGTGACCTGAGCGAGGTCCGGCTGCGCCAGATAGTCCCCGATACGTCCTGCCTGGTCGGTCGCCAGCGCGTTCATCGGATACAGCAGCACCGCTTTGACGCCCGTATGCCCGCGGGCCTTCTCCCGGCGGCAGTGGTCCAGCACCGGGACGAGGAACGACTCGGTCTTGCCCGAACCCGTCCCCGTGGTGATCAGCGTGGGACGGGCCGGCCCGTGGAGAGTGCTCAGCCGCTCCCACGCCCTGACCTGGTGGCGGTACGGCGGGAAGCCGGGCCGCCAGTCCAGGTGCCGCTGCCAGCCGTCGTCCGCGGCATGGAACGGCGTCCTGATCCGCAGATACGGCCCCCTGAAGATCCCGGTCTCCGGATGCCCGAGAAACCGCTCCAATGCGAGCCGGGTGTCCTCGTCCGCCAGCGCGTACGTCGTCGTGAGGTACTGGGTCAGACTGCCCCGCAACTGCGCGGCGGCCAGCGTCGGCCTCACGGTGCTCCCTCGGTGCTGCTGTACGTGCAAGTGATGTGGATCAACCGTATATCCGACCGCGGACATTCTGACCAGGATCGGTGATGACGGGATATCGCCCGTGGCCGGATATGCACCCTTTCGTGACGGACTGTCTCCGTTCACCCTGCGACCAGGGACGACTCGGGAGCCATGACCATGGGGGAGCCGTGACGGTCGATGCCTGTACTGCCGACGCGTCGGCGCGCCATCCACGCCTACGGGCGCCTGGCCACGGACATCGGCCGGTGCATCGCGCCCCTGTGGACCGCCGTCCCGCGTACCGGCCCGGAACCCGAACGCGGAACTCCTACGAAAGGGCGACCTCGGCCCACACCGTCTTGCCCGGGGCCGCGGCGCGCGGTGAGACGCCCCAGTCGGTGGCGAGCGCGTCGACGAGCAGCAGCCCGCGGCCCGAATCCTCGTCGGAGGAGGGGAGCCGCGGTCCGGGGCACGGCTGCTTCTCCGTTCGCGTGTCGGTGACCTCGGCGCGCAGAGTCGTCGAGGTGGCGATGAGACGCAGGTGGAAGTCCCGTCCGGGCACATGTCCGTGGCGCACGGCATTCGCGACCAACTCGGCGGTGATGAGCGTCACGGCCTCGTTCGCGGTGGAGTCGTACGGGTGTCCCCATTCGTGCAGCCGGTGGGACACCAATCGCCGCGCGAGCCGCGCTCCGCGTGGTGTGGATGTGAACTGCATCGAGAACTCGCGGGTGACCGACAGGGCTTGAACGAGTTCCTCGGACGAAAGATCGGCTGGCTTCATGCCGCCCAACGGTGCCGCCACGCAAACCTCGCTGACCAGGGGTGATGCGTGGACGGTCGGGGCTTGTACGAGGTTGCCGCGGCGATGTACGTGCAGACCGCCGGCCCATGGCTTCAGCTCCCCAACTTGCGCCCGATGTAGGCGATCCGCAGTGTCCCCTCCTCGCGGACGGCACGGAAATGCAGCCGGCCCGCCCCGGGGGTGAAACGACCGTGCAGGTCGAAACAGCGCTCCACGCCGTCGAGGTCGCGGAAGATGCAGAGGCGCTTGCGCTGCTCGTGCTCCGGGGTGACCTTCGCCCCTTGCCACTCGGGAAGAGCCACTGAGGTGGGATCCCAGGCGGCGGCCGAGGCCTGGAGGCGGGCGAGGAGGCTGCGCACCTGAATGAACCACCGAAGTTCCAGGCGCTCCAGGTCGTCCTGGACGCGGGGAAGGAACTGGAGTCGGGGAAAGAAGTCCCCCCGCTGCTCCCATAGTTGTGCTGCCGAGTCGACCGCTTCGAGACCCGTCGAAGATCCCCACTTCTCGTGAGGGTCGAGGTCGGGCCGCTGAGCCGCGTGCCGCACAGGCTCGACGACCTGCTCCAGGGACAGGTCGCCGCTGTCGGTCTCCACGAGCCTCCGCGCGGTCACGTCCAGCCACGATCCGGACCAAGCGAGCGAGAGAGGCAGGCTTACCGCCAGCCCGTCCATGAGATGCGCCGCGCCGACGCCCTCGACGGTCTCACCGGCGCACTCGTACTCGATTTCGTCGGATGCGGCGTGCTGCGGCAGCACGTCGGAGAAGGGAGCCCGGTTACGAAGCGCCTTGATGAACTGTCGTTGCGTGCGGTTGCGGTTGTCCGCGGCCCACTGCTGGAAGTGGTAGCCGGTGGCGAGCTCCGCGGATGCCAAAGGAGTCCTGGTCACGAGAGCGACCTCTCGCCAGCTCCGGGCGACGCGTAAGACGCGTACGAACTCGTCCATGGCCGCCCGGACTTCGCCCGATGAGGCGGAGGACTCGCAGGATCTTTCATTCAGAAACAGCAGGAGTGGCAACGCCCGCCCCCAGTCGTCGCGTCGGCACTGATGGCCGGTACCCGGTGTCGGTCAGTCGAGCAGTTGGTCCAGGGAGTTCTCCCACTCGTCGAAGAACCCCTTCGGCCAGTCGGAGAGCATGCCGTCGTCACCCATGTGCGGGCTGAGGATCTCGGCGCTGTGCTGCCCGCCGTTCCTGAAGAAGTGGACGGCCGTGTCCGATGCGGCGATGCGTTTGGTCTTCACTGCGATGCGCAGCCCGTTCAGGACGTGATCCGAGTGCGTCTCGACGACCAACTGCGCACCCGCTGCCGCGGCGGCCGCGATCAGGGCAGCCATGCGGGCCTGCCCGCGCGGGTGCAGATGCGCCTCCGGGTTCTCCAACAGGACGAGACTGCCGGGCCCGGCGGTGAGACACGCGACGACGATGGGCAGGGCGTACGTGAGCCCGAATCCGACGTTGGTGGGGCGGCGTCGACGGCTGGAGTCGATGCCGGTCGTCCCGCCGAATCCGTAACTGAGGCGCACCGAATCGACGCCGGGGATCTCCGCAGCCTCCAGGTTGACGCCGGGACACAACTCCTGCATCCAGGCGACGACTTGGTCCATCAGCGTGTGAGCGCGAGCGTCAGGATGGCGTAGTGGACCTTCCGGGACGATGTCCGGCCCATGATGACGCAGGAAGTTGATGGTGTGTTCGCCGCGTGAACCGAGGAACCCGCGCGCAATAGCCTGGTGGTGGGAGCGCGGGTAGATGGTGGCAGGGACGATGCGGTCGGCCTTCAGGTACTGGAAGCGGCGGGAGAAGAGAGGTACTGATTCGTCAAGTCCGTCGGCCGCCTGCCCCATCACCAAGGAGGTGAAGAACGGCAGTACGTCCTGTTCTGGCGCATACCGTGCAGCCCACCCGCAAGGTGCGCCGTCGGTCATGCGGAGCTCGATACGGATGATGGGCTCCTGGCCGGAGTCTGAGGGCAGAAAGTCCTCATGCAGCACGTCCTGGCCCGTGCCGAGCTCCAGCAGCTCACCGTCCAGCAGGAAACCTCCCCGGCCGTCGGGGTCGTTCACGCCGGTGAGCAGCATGCCTGCGTCGTAGGACTGGCGCAGCATTACCAGGGCCTGCAACACAGTGCTCTTGCCCGAGGAGTTGAGGCCGGTGAGCAGAGTGACCGGTGCCATCGGGATCGTCGCGGAGCGGAACGCCTTGAAGTTGACGAGCTTCAGCCTGTCGATCACGACGCGTTCGATTCCTCCTGCTCCAGCACGGACCGAAAGAGGTCACGGACCGCGGCGAAGCGTGTGACCACCTTGGCTCGGTCGCCCGTTCCCACGGATACGGCCCGTTCGAATTCCCGCGAGGTCATGAGTTGCTGGAACCTCTCGAGGACAACCGCACGCGACGCTACCAGCGCCGTGCGCTCCTGATCAGTGAGTTCGGCAAGGTTCACCGCCACCGTCTCGAAGATGGCCTTGTTGACGGGTGAACGCCGTACCTGCCCCGGATACAGCTTGCGGAAGGCGTGCGCGTCGAAGATCGCCCACGCGGTGAACATCGCCCACCTGAAGGCCTCCGCGTGTGCCTCTCGATCGGCGTCCGACAGACGGTTGATCTGTCGCATCGTCAGCGCGAGGAACTGGTCGAAGTCCTGGGAACGGAAGCTCTCGGGTGATGTCAGCCGAAACGCCATGAACCGCAGCACCATCTCCCGGTCGGCCATCCGCTCGCTGTACACGCCGTTGCTGGTGGCCGTGGTGAACTCGGTCGACTCCGCGAGCGCGGACAGCAACTGCCGTGCCGGCCCGGGGATCAGCGCGTGCCGGATCTCCTGCCGGGTGAGTGGCAGCCCGCCGGTGTTGATGCGGGCGAAGATGTTGAACTTCACGGCCTCCGGGGTGCCCGGCCGGATGACATGGACGACAACCTGCGTCTCGTTGAGACGGATCTGCAGCCGCCCGGTCAGATCCGCGTACCCCTTGCCTTCGAAGTCCTCGCGCAGATACTCCAGCCCGCGCAGCTTGAGTGGGCCCTTGTCGATGCCCGCGACCTCTGCCAGGGCCTGGGGGGCGATGAACCGGGCGATCGCCGTCAGCCGCTGGATGCCGTCCACGATGGCCCAGGAGCTGTCCTGTGCCCAGGAGCTGTCGTCGAGCTCGGCGGCGTAGAAGGAGGGGATCGGGATACGCAGGAGCAGTGATTCGATGAGCCGGCTCTGCTGCTCGTCCGACCAGATGCCCGCGCGGCGCTGGAAGTCGGGAGCGAGGTCGATCATCCCGTTGCTCAGCCGCGACATGAGCAGGTTGATGGTGGGGTTCGACGTCTGAATCTCGATCTTGGAGGGATCGTAGGGAGCCGTGATCCCATCCGCTCCGTGGTCCCCGTCCGTGTCGGGAAGCTCCAGCTCCACGTCCGTGCTCCGGCCGTCGGCACCCACCTCGACGAGGAACCCACCGCTGTCCTCCACGGAAGGCCCGTCCTGGTAGCGCCCGTACAGCGACAGCTGCTCCTTCGCCGCCGCACGGTTGCCGCCGCTGTCCTCCAACGACATGTCTCCTCGTACTCCCGTCCTGGCATCGGCGTGGCTGCGTCCTGTCCCGCCCGATTGTGCCCGATGGTCCGGGTGCTGGGAGGTCAGCAGGCGGACGGCTGTTCAGAAGCCGGGAAGGGTCTCCGGTCCGGCGTCTGGGCGACCAACGACGCGGCGTATGACACGGCCGAAGCGCAGCATCTCGGCCAGAGCTGCGATCGGGGTGGCCCATCGCCCCTCGGGACGCGGCTAGCATCACGCCGTAACCAGCTGGCCGTTCGTGGTGAGGAGTTGGCGTGGCGGAACTGATCCGACAGCAGCGATTCGGCGCCGATGTCGGCTACCACAGCTTCTGCCTGCAGGAGTCCGATGACGCCGAGCTTCCGGTGCCGTATCCCGACGACAGTGTGTTCGGGCAGTTTCTGACCACGTTTCCCGGGCGAATCGACATCTTCAGCGCCGGGCACACGCACACTGCCGCAGTGACCGCCGAGGTGTGGGACGATCGCCCGCCCGAAGAGGACTGGACCCGGTGGGACGAGCGCGGGGAGGCCGAGTTCGTGTCGACCAGCGGCGAGGTGGCCATATGGTCCATGAGTCTCGGGCGGACGGACCAGATCATTACGCTGTCCGACAAGGGCGGCACGTGGCACGTCCAGGTGTGCTGCGCCGGGCGCGAGGAAGCCGAGCGACTGTCCGCCCAGACGGGTACGGCCGACGGCGCCGAGCGCTACCTCGTACGTTTCTGGCCGAAGGTATAGCGACGGATGACACGCGGGGACGGGGACCTGCCAGGCCCCCGCCCCCGCCGGTCATGAGGTGATCTTCACCAGGAACCCGTCCTGGAGTCCGTCGACGAGCCGGTTCTTCGCGTAGAACCCGAGCAGAAGACTGCCGGCGGCACCGTTGTCGGCCTTGGCCACGGGCAGGACCGAGAAGTTGAACTTCTTGGCGTCAGGGTCGTGGTCGGCCTGTGCGGCACCTTCATAGGTGGCGAAGGGGAACTCGTCGCACTCCCGGGTGCCGCCCCAGGAGTAGTTGTCCCCCCAGTACCGCTTGCACTGCTTGACGGCCGCCTTTCGGTTGTCGTCCTTGCGGGTCTGCTGCACCAGCCGGTGCAGCGGCTCCTTCGGCACCTGCCCCGGAACCTTCTTGGCCGACATGTACGGCTTGGTGTCGAGCGGCTTGGTGAACGCGGTACGGATGTGCTCGGCGACGGCCCGCTCCTCGGCCCCTGCCTTCGCGCTGTACGTCAGCGTGGGCAGATAGCTGAACGTGGCCGCGCCCTTGCGTGCGGGGTTTCCGCCGCCGGTGGAGTTCGCGAGGTAGGTGGCGGCGTCCCAGCGTGGCGCGAGCATGAACAGCTTGCCGCTGAGCGCGCCGCCCAGCCTCCAACCGGCCGGCGGTGTGATGGTGATGACCGGCTCGTACACGGAGAAGACGAGATCGGTGGCGCCGCCACTTCCCTGCCCCGGCTTTGCGTTCACCGTGTGCAGGTAGCTCCGCTGCCGCTTGAGCTCCTCGAAGCTCTTGGTGCCCGGCATGTTGCCGCCCTGGACGTAACGGACTCCCGAGGGCCAGCTCTGCGGTATCGCGCCCTTCGTCGTGATCTTCATAGCGGCTGTCGCGGTCGAGCCGGTCGTCTGCATCTCGGTGTAGTAGTACTGGAACTTGATCTCGCGGCTGTTCTTGGCGATCGTGCCGACGACCCGGACGTTGAACATGCTCTCGCCGACGGGCCGGTTGTTCCGTATCCAGGTCTGCAGGAACGACGCACCCGAGCAGACCGCGAACCGGGACTTGATGAAGAACTTCTGCGTGCTGCCGAGCCCGTTCCGGCACTCCTCATACGTCATGGTGCGGGCGGGCTCCGGATATGTGGCGAACGGTGCCAGCTGGGAGGAGGAACGATTCGACGGTGCCGGCGCGGGCGTAGGCGCTGAGCCGGACGGCTCCTTGGACAGCGGCGCGTACGACGCGGCAGGGCCCACCGTCTCAGCAGGCAGTCGCGCCTCGGACTGCATCTCCCCCGTCATGCGGCGCAGGGTCTCTCTGACCCGACCGCTGCGCAGGTCCTCCAGTGACGGATGTGCCGCCCCAGAAGGCATTACGTACGTCTCGATCCGCAGATCGTCCTGACCGCCGGCAGCCGCCGCGGCCGGGGCTGCGACGGGCAGAAGGGCCGCGATGGTGAGCAGGGCGAATGTCCGTCCACGGGCGTGGCGGAGCCACGGTATTCGCATGGATGTACCCCCGAGTTGGTCGGTGTCGGCTTGGCGCCGATCACCTGGTCGCCACCAGACCTATCGAACTGGTGAGCGTTTGTTGGGGGTGTGGGCTCAGCTTGGCGCGTTCAAGGCGCTTCTCTGGCCGGATGGGGAGCAAGTGACTGGCAGGCAACACGGGAAGCCCGTGGGCGAGGTGCGCCCAGGCCACCGTGGAGTTTGTAGAGTCAGCTGCGATCCGTCGACCCGCCCGAGTGGGGAGCCGGTCGGTCTCGGCCTTGAGGCACACCGGCCGTTGGCGCCAGACCACCCCGGCCCCTCAGACTATTCCGGCCCGGTGTGCGTGCAGTTCGGAGCGGACGAGTTCGAGGAGGCGACCGGTCCAGTTCCTGCCGCGACCGGCGTTGTCGCCCCAGAAGCCGGAGTCGGCGTCGTCGTAGACGAGGGTCGCGTCGCCCGTCGCCAGAAGGATCTCGGCCAGGTTGGGGTGCTGGGTGTACTTGGCCCGCAGCAGGCCGGTCATGACAGCGGTCCGGGCCTGCTCCCAGCCGTCGCGGCGGCGGGCGTCTGTGGCCAGCCTATGGGCGTCGGCGGCTGTGTCCGCGCCCGTGATCGCGGCCCGGGCGTCGGGGTCGGCAGCCGAGAGCGCCCAGTACGCGCAGGCGACGGAGGGGTAAGTGACGCCGTCGACGCCGATGGGTGCGGGGTAGTCGTTGCGCAGGGCCTTCTTGCCCGGATCGTCCGACGGCTTCAGCGGATACGAGTGGTACAGCTGGATCGCAGGCGCGACCGGGGTCGCCGGTCCGTCCGCAGGGAGCCGTGAGGGCCGTTCGGCGATCCACCGCGCCCTGTCCTCGAGGTAGGCGACTGCCCTGTCGTAGGCCTCCTGCGTGACCGGCTCGTCCGGCCAGTCCTCCATCTGCCCGCCCGGCCCGGCCACCAGGACCCGGAGCGGCCAGTCCTTCCGGTCCATGTCGCCGAGCGCGTAGCGCCGCTGGGTCCTGGGGATGGCGAGGTAGGCGGCGCGGGCGGCCGCCCGCTGCTCCTCGGTCCGGTCGGCGAGGAACGCGTCAACCGCGGCCAGGCACCGCTCCGTCGAGTCGGGGCGGCCGTTGAGCTGCTCGATGGTGTCCCGCACCTCGGCGAGCAGCAGCTCGGGGGTGAGCCAGGTGCGCGGCTCGCTGAATTTCCAGCCCGCCACGTCGTAGCCGGACGCCCTGCCGCCGTCGGGCAGTTCGGTGGCGACCCAGCCGCGGCGCAGCTTCTCCTCGAACTCGTCGAGGGTGACCAGGCCCCAGCAGTCGATGAGCCCGTCCGCGTAGATGAACAGGTCGGTCAGGTGGTAGTCGCCGTTGCGGATGAAGGCGTGCCGCCAGGTACCGGGTACGCGTATGCCGTCCGCCATGCGGTAGGTGATCCGGTTGCCGATCATCGCGCCATTGTGCCGGACCCGCGATGCACGCCGCCGGTGCATTGTGCTCCGCCCGTCTCCTGCACGGTGCCCCCCGGCCTCGCTGTGCGCGCCGCCGGGGGTGTACGGCCTGCCGCCGGTGCTTCCTCTTGGGGGAGAGGGAACTGGCGAGGAGCCTGCCGCTCACGATGCCCGGCAACAGGTCGATGGATCGGCCAGAGCGGAACGCGCCTCGGTACGCGCCGCTCGCGAACCGTACTGACCGGTCCGGCGGATGTGATCCGTGTCGTATCACGACGTGTGGCCACGGGATGATCGTCCGTCCCGGCCTGTCACGTGCCCGCAGCCTTCGAACGGCTGTCTCATCGCATAGCCTGGGTGCCAGATGCACCAGGTTCCGCTCCAGGAGGGATGTCTCAGATGGCCCAGACCACCCAGCTCCGTACGTATACCGTTCGTGACGGCATGCTCGAAGAGTGGGTGGAGCGGTGGCGCACGGAAATCGTGCCGCTGCGGCTGGAGTTGGGATTCACCATCGGTGGGGCGTGGGTGGACCGTGAGCGCAACCAGTTCGTCTGGCTGATCTCGTACGACGGCCCCGAGACGTTTGCGGAGCGCAATGCGATGTACTGGTCGTCGCCCGCCCGCAAAGCCATGAATCTTGACCCGGACGACTATCTTCTCAGCACCGAGGACCGCACGGTGGAAGAACGCTACTGACTACGTAGCCGTGAGCGGCAGCATGTGCTGACGCCGTTCGTGGTCTCCGAGCGTCCGGAAAACCCTTCCACGGGCGTGTGCTTCGAGACGGCCGAAGTCGGGGTCGGCGGACCATACGCGGGCAGTTCCGTCGAAGGAGGCGGTGAGCAGCCGCATGCTGTCCCGTGACCAGGCGATCGACGTCACCTTGTCCTGGTGGACCCCGACGATGGCGACCTCCTCGAAGGTCGCGGCGGACCAGACGCGCACGGTGCGGTCGTCGGAGCCCGTGGCGAAGTAATGTCCGTCGGGGGACCACGCGATGGCGCGGACGCGTCCCTCGTGGCCCTTCAGAATGTCGATGCGGCGTCCTGTGGCCGCGTCCCACACGGCGGCCGTCCAGTCGCCGGAAGCCGTGGCGAGGCGCAGTTCGTCCGGCGACCAGGCGACATCGTCCACGTAGTTGTCGTGGCCGCGCAGGACGGTGAGTTGCCGACTGTCGGCGACGTCCCACAGACGGCAGGTGCGGTCGTCGGAGGAGCTGGCAAGCATGCGGCCGCCGGGCGACCACGCGATGCGTCCCACCCAGTCCTGATGCCCCGTCAAGGCACACAGTTCGGTGCCGCTTTCTGCGGATCGGATGCGTACGGTGCCGTCGTGCCCGCCGGTGGCGATACGTAGACCGTCGGGCGACCAGGCGCATGCTTCGACGACTTCGCCACGATGCTCGAACAGGGTGCCGCCTGCTTCGTCCACGACGCGGAAGAGTCCGTCGTTGGTGCTGAGCGCGAGCCGCTGATGCTGCGGCGAACACGCCACGCTCCACACCCGGTCGTCCAGCGGCAGCGTCTGCGCGGTGGGAGCGCCGGTGGCCGCGTCCCACATGCGTACCGTGGCGTCGTCGGAGGCGGTGGCGATACGCGTCTCATCGGAGGACCAGGTTGCCTGGTTCACCGGGCCGGCGTGCCCGTCGACAAGCACCTGCTCGGCTCCTCGTGGGCGCAGGCCCCAGATCATCGCGGTGCCGTCGGTCGAGCTCGTGGCCAGCTGCGCGCCTGAGGGAGACCAGGTCACCCCCCACACGGTGTCGGTGTGCCCACGCAGTACGGCCAGGACCTTCGCGTCATCCGTGCCGACGATGCGGACGGTCCGGTCGGAGGACGCGGACGCGAGCATCCGGCCGTCCGGGGACCAGGCCAGGTTCCATACGTAATCGGTGTGTCCGCGCAGCAGCAGCCGAAGGTCGCCGGTCTGCGCGTCCCAGATCCGTGCCGTGTGGTCACCGGAACCCGTGGCGATGGAGCGTCCGTCCGGGGCCCACGCGATGCCCTCGACGAAGTCCCCGTGGCCGGTCAGGGTCGTGATGGGCGCGCATGTCGCCAAGTCCCACACCATCGCCGTCTGATCGTGGGAGGCGGAGGCCAGGCGGGTGCTGTCCGGGGACCAGGCGACGCCCCAGACGTCGTCGCGGTGTCCACGCATCTCGTGAACGAGACGGCCCGAGTCGGCTTCCCAGACTCTGACGACGCGGTCCTTGGACGATGCGGCGACATGCCGGCCGTCGGGCGACCAGGCCACCTGCCTGCCGATGTCGGCGGCCCCGGTCAGCAGCCGAACGGGAGCGCCGGTGGTGGCGTCCCAGATCCTGATCACGCGGTCCCGGCCCGCCGTGGCGAGGTGGGACGAATCGGGGGACCAGGCGACCGATTCGACCATCGCGCCGTCGGAAGGGAGGACGAGCAGCGACCGTCCCGACCGTGCGTCGAAGATCCGGGCGGTCCCGTCTCGGGAAGCCGTGGCCAACAGGCGTCCGTCAGGTGACCAGGCTGTGTGTCGGACCGTGTCCGTGTGGACGTCGAGTCGGGCGCGAAGATGACTGGCCGCCAGCGCCGTCATGAGACCGCGCCGGGCCGACGGTGTCGACGTGCACTCACCGAGCGCGGCCAAGGAGAGAAGGATGGCCTGCTCAGGTCGGGTCTCGGCGCTGCCGAGCACATGCTGCCCGATGCTGTCCGACACCCGGCGCAGAAAGGCCAGATCGCGTCGCTGTGAGGACTGGACGAGTGCGCGTGCCGGCTCCGATGCCTGCCCGGCCTCCTCAAGTGCGGCGAGCCACCGCTGGGCCAGGGAGAGACGTTCGCCCGTGAGGAGGTAGTCGTTGCTGCGGCCGGAGTGCTCCCAGTCCTCGGCCCACCGTTCGAGCTCGGCGCGTTCGCGCAGCTGCTCGACGCGCGCTTCGACTTCCTGCCTCAGCGGAGCCCATTGACGGAACAGCGCCTCGTGCGCCACCTGTGCGTAGGGCTCCGGAGCGGCGGCGGACGAGTCGCCGCGTACGCCGGTCGTCAGCAGCCGCGCGTCGACGAAGGCATCCACGACGTGGCGTTCCTGAGCGGTGAGTTCGGACAGCGGTACGTGACGGCGGGCGACTTCGTGCCCTTGAACGGTGACGAATCTGAGGAGCACCCGGAGCACGAAGTCGATCCCCTCGCTGGTGCCGATCTCCGCAACGGTGTGGTCCGCCTGCCGTGCGAGCGCGCCCGCCACTCCGCCGAGTTCGCGGTACAGCTCCTCGGTGACCGTTCCGCCGGGGCCGGCAGCGAAGTAGAGCTCCTGAAGGAGATAGGCGAGCAGCGGCAGGGCGTCGTCCGCGCCGGTCTCGTCCACGATGGTGTCGACGACGCCGGGCGCGAAGGAGAGACCGACCAGGGCACCCGGGCGCTCCACGACCTGAGCAAGCTGAGGTCTGCCCAAGGTACCGATGGCGATGGGACGTTGAACGATGTCAGCGTGGCCTGTGCCGAGCAGCCGCCCCAGGAGGTCCACCCGGAGCGTGGCGAGCACACGAATGCCGCAGTCCTGCTCGACACATGAGCGGAGCGCGTCGAGGAACTGTGTGCATTCCCGCTCCCCGGCGAGGGTGACCACCTCTTCCAACTGGTCGACCACCAGCAGCGTGCGCCGGAACCGGCCGCCACGCAGCCGGGACAGCTCCGCCTTCAGGGCCCCGGGCCCCTGACGCAGGCGCCGCAGCACGGCGCTCATCGGCTCGTGCCCGCCGCTGGCGGCCACGATGGCCGTCGCCAGGGCACCGAGAGGGTTGGGTCCGGGGGAGAAGGCGGGCAGCAGCGTCCACCGGCGTTCCCGTAACCGGGGCATCACTCCTGCTCTGATCAGCGAGGACTTTCCGCTGCCGGACGCGCCGACGAGCACCAGGAACCGGTCGGCAGGCTGCTCCGTCGATGCGTGGAGTCTGCGCGTGAGTTCGGCGGCCTGGACCTCCCGGCCGAAGAAGACCGCTGCCTCGTCTTCGTCGAAGGCGTCCAGCCCTGGGTACGGCACGCGGTCGCGCGGCCAGTCGACGTGCGGCGGTGCGGGGTTCTCCAGCCGGTACACGACGACCTGCCCGACCACCATGGCGACGATCAGCAGCCCGATGGCGGGTACGGACGCCTGCTGAATGGCCTGTAACAGCCAGGGCGCGTCGTCCGCGTTGGTGGCGTAGTTGGTGACGATGCCGAGCAGGCTCGCGACGAGTACGAGCATGATCTGGAGCGCGAGCTGTATGCGGTGCCTCATGCGGGACCGACTTCGGCCGTGTGGCTTTCCCCCAGCATCCCAGCCCCCTTGGCCCTGTCGACAGTCGGGCACCGGCTCTCTCACTGAACCTGCGGCGGCAGCGTCCGTGCCCGTGAAGTCCGTGCTCGTGAACATCATCGGGGGCGCGGGAGACGAACTCAACTCCGCGTAGGCAGACCAGCCACACAGCGCGAACTGCCGAGGCTGTTGAGGGAGTCGAGGGTGGCCGCGACGCGAGGGTGGTGGTCTGGTGGTGCCGGTGTCGCGCGGAGGGGGGTAATTGTCGGCTCTTCCGGGCCGAACGTGGTGTGGTCTGCGTACCGTTGATCAGGGTGGGGTGTGACGGGACAGGAAGCTGTGTACGCGGCGGCGGGGCGGCTGTACGCGGGGTGGGGCGTGACCGGGGTTGGGGCGGCGGCGTTGGGTGTGGGCGCGGGTGCGCGGGAGGTGGTGTGCGGATGACGGTGGACGACGAGCAGCAGGCGGAGCAGGGGCCCGGGTCGGGCATCCTGCATGTGTTCGGGCGGCAGTTGAAGCGGTTCCGTGAGTGCGAAAAGTACGACCGGGCGGCGTTCGGGGCGGCAACGGGGTACTCGGCCTCGACGATCGCGTCGTACGAGCAGGGGCGGCGGGTTCCGCCGCCGAGGTTCATCGAGCAGGCAGATGAGCTGTTGGGGGCGCGGGGTGTATTGGCGGAGATGAAGGAGGAGGTGGCGCGGGCTCAGTATCCGGCGTTCTTCAGGGATGCGGCCAAGTTGGAGGCCGAGGCCGTCGAACTCCATGTCTACGACACCCATGTGGTCAACGGGCTTTTGCAAACGGAGGAGTACGCGAGGGCCGTGTTCACCATGAGGAGGCCCATCCTGACCGAGGAGACGATCGAAGAGCGTGTCGTCGCCCGCCTGGCCCGGCAGGATGTCTTGGCGCGGATGCCCCTGCCCACGTTCAGCTTCGTCATCGAGGAATCGGTTCTCACCCGCCCCGCTGGAGGCCGTGGTGTGATGCGCGGACAGCTTGAGCAACTCCTGCTGTGCGGTGAGCGAAGGAACGTCGACATTCAAGTCATGCCGAACAAGCGTGAAGAGCACGCGGGACTGGCTGGTCCGTTCACCTTGATCGAGACGGAGGAAGGACGGAGGATCGCCTATGTGGAGGCGTACAAGCACAGCCGTCTCTACACAGACCGGAGGACTGTGCGGGAGCTCGAAGAGCAGTACGGTCTCCTTCGGGCGCAGGCGCTCACCCCGCGCGAATCGCTGGTCCTCATCGAGAAGTTGCTTGGAGAGACATGAACGTCGATAAGTCTGCGTCGGCTGCCCCTGAGCTGGCGTGGTTCAAGAGCAGCTACAGCAGCGGCGAGGGCGGTCAGTGCGTGGAGGTCGCGCCTCGCCCTGGGGTTGTGCACGTTCGCGACTCCAAGGACACCACCGTTCCGATCCTCACCGTGCCCGCGCAAGCGTGGGATGCCTTCGTCGGGTTCGCGGCGGGGAGCGGTGCCGTGTAGGTACGTAGTCGGCTTGGCGTGGGGCGGTTCTTAAGTGTTTGGGAACCGCCCCGCAGCGTTTGCGTCAGGCCTCCGCGGTGGTCGGCTCCGGCGGGGACCAGCGGCCGGCGGCGATCTCCGCGTCGAGCCGCGCCTGGAAGTGCGCGTGTGCGGCACGCATCTCGGTCTCGCGGTCGGCCTTGTAGAACGGCGCGGTGTAGCCCTCGGGGGGTTGGGTTGTGGCTTGGCTGCCGTGGTGCTCCACGAAGGCTGGGTAGATGTCCTTGGTCTGTCCGTGGCCGTAGGCATTGTAGTTGGCAGCGAGGCGGCGACCATTGCTGTCGAACCACATTTCACTTTCGTATCCCACGAGTTGAGGGAAGCGGGAGAGATAAAGGGCCACAAGTTCGTCCGCGCTGATGCCTAGCCACACCGCAACAAGAGCATCCAACTCGACCAGTGCCGCGCGGCGCTCGTACTCTGTGCGCAGGGGGGTCTCCGGGCCCCAGTCGGATGTGAGGTGTCCGGCCAGAGGGCGGAGCCTGGGCCAAGGGCGGGCCCAGTCCTCATAGCCTGGCCACGTTAGTCGATACAGTTCCGACCAGAGTGGCGCGTATGCCGAAGTGAGGCAGTTCAGGCGGAGAGTGCGCAACAGAAGTGGATCGGCAAGGGGGTGGACTGATGCGGGTGCAGGAAGTGTACGAGCGTCGGCGACGTCGAGATGCCCGCGCCCACTAATGCGCACGGCATAGTCCAGGGGCAACGTAGCCCAAAAACCTGTTGTCAGCACGGTTGTGCGGTTGTCCGCGCATGCCATGCTTCGCATACCGTGAATATGTGACGGCCCGGGAGGGATGAGAGCCACGAAGAGGCTGCGCTCTGTGGCAGAGGGAATCATCTCGCGCCATACGGCACGGAAGTACTCTGTGTACGGCCTTCCATTCCACCGGTCTTGTGCAGCCTGGAATGCATCAGCACCGCACGCGCGCTGGTAGTCGGAGGACGGCACACCATCGGGATGAAGGTCGACGAGCCATGCGGGTGCATCAACGCGGGAGGTGTGTGGGGGCTGCTTTGCGAAGGGCGTGGCGATCGAAATCTGGGGGCCACGCATGATCACCTCCTTCCAGTCGGCGGGAGCGAAAGTCTCCCAGCGGATCAGCCCAGCATCCTTCGCTCCCTTCTCATCGAATCCGCGGGTAATGGAGGGGCTATGGTCATTCAAGCGCAAGGATGTTACCGCAAGGGCGTCAATTGCGTTCTGCTCTGCCGTGCTAACGGGGTAGAGCAGCCTCGTCTCTTCGATAGGTGTTTCTGTTTCGCCAGCCAGGCGTTGCCAGCGCTCAAGGACACCCGCATCGACTTCTACTAGGCGCGCACGATGGGGGCGCAGGTCCCAATGCCCTTCATGCTTGATGCGGGGGAGTGGGCCGGAGCCGTCGTGAGCGAATGAGTTGATGAGCGGAACAGAATCAAAAAGCCAACTGACATGGGTGAATGAGATCTCGCGGTCGGCCCCGTAGATATGGATTCCGAACTCTTTGGTCCAAGTCACCTCTGCGAACAGGAGGCGGAGGTTCTGAAAGTGGCCATGAACCCGAAGATGGCGGTAGGCCGCACTACGAAGGCGGCCTTCCTTGTTTCCTGCGAAGTGGGTGTCGGGGTGAATGAGGCCGACGACTCCGGTTGTCCCGTTGGCGTCCCATGTTCGACACATGAATGCCCGGTAGAGATCCGGCTGAGTGCCGGCCAGCAACGGATAACTCGTGGGACTGCTTAGCGCAGCAACAGCCCCGACATTGGCTGCAAGCTCTCCCAAGAAGTACTGGGAGGTTTCCACTCTGTCCCCGAGTACTTCGTCCTTTCTGAGTCGCCATTCTCCCGTGCCTGGCTTGTCCGAGAGTATGAACCACGGCTCTAGCTCTGCTAGTACAACGTCCTCTTCCCAGCGGGGCCTCACCCAGGGCGGGTTCCCCACCTGCAAGTCGTACCCGCCCCGCCCAAACACCTGGGAGAACTCCAACTCCCAGTGGAAGAAGCCCTGCTGGGTCGCGACGTCATGCGCAGCGCCCGCCCACGGGTAGCGCTCCTCCAGGTGATGCGCCCGGTCCATGCCCATGTAATCCGGGAGGTCGTCCTCGTACGGGGTCAGCTCAGACAGCGACTCGAACTCCGAGATCAGCGAGTCCGCCGGGACTTCCTGCGTACCGAGTAGCGACTCCGCGAAGGCCAGCCAGTCGTCCAGGTTCGCGAGAGGGATCACCACACGTCGCTGGGCCGTGATCGCTTCCTTACGACCGCGCGTCCGGCGCTTGTCCACGTCCTCCCGCGTCAGCGAGAGTTGCTTGGCGTCGGTCTCGAAGCCAGGGAGCGCGTCTTCTGCCCATGAGATCAGGACGCCTTCGGACTCCTCCGGCATGGAAGACAGCGCGGTCTCGTACATCGCCGCCCGCTCCGCTGCCTGAGCGGCGCGCTGGTAGTACGGATTCGTTCCGTCCAGTATCGATGCCTCATGGACCGGCCAGAACCACAGCGCGCACCACGCGTCCATCAACGTCTTGAGACGCCAATACGGGGTGTCCTCCCGCTCGAGGTCGGCCAGCACGTCCTCGCGCTGTACCGCCTCCACCGGCTGGCGCAGCCACTCACTCTCCGCGCCCCACACATCGATCTTGCGCGAGATGTCCCGCTCTGAGATCTCCAGACGCCGGCACACCAGCCCCCACAGATACTCCGCCCGCCGGGCCAAGCCCTGAAGGCGCGCAACCTGCTTCGTGCTCGGCGACTTGGTGATCGCCTTCCGCCACGCCCCCAGCGCCTTCGCCTCGTCCGGCGCGAGCGCCTTCGCTTCCTTCTCGGCGGCGACCGCGCCCCACTCCTTCGCCGGGAGCAGGAAGTGGTGCACCGCCCCCTCCGGCAGCCCACCGGCCGCCTCCGTCAGCGGGAAGCGCTCCGGCGTCGTCCCCAGCCAACCGCCCTTCTTCAAGCGCTCTGGCCCGTAGATCTCCCTGCGCCCACCGATCAGCGAGTTGCCCCGCCGCAGGTGCAGTCCGAACCACGGTGCCTCCATGCCGGGATGCATGGTGTTCAGCCACAGCGAGACCTCCGCCAGCTCGACCGCCGTCGAGTTGAGGTCCACGCCGTAAGAGTTGTGCAGCGCGATGTAAGCCTTGACCTTCTGGAGTTCGATCGGGTACTTCTCCGTGTCGATCGCCTCGCCGGTCTCCTCCTGCCGACGCCGCAGGTACTCCGCCGCGACCTGGTTGATCGCCTCGTTCAAGAACGCCCCGGACCCCAGCGCCGGCTCGCAGATCTTCCAGTCCAGCAGCTCCCGTGCCTCGGTCGTCGTCCCGTCCTGGTCCAACCGATGCTGGAGCGCCAGCTGCACCGTCACCTTCGTCAGCGACTCCGGTGTGTAGTAGGACGCCGAGGTCTGACGGTCACGGCCCGACAGCCGGTACACGAACGCCCCCGGCCGGTACCGGACCGGCACCTCCTCGCCCGTGTCCTCGTCCCGGTGCCGTACGAAGAAGTTCGCGTACTCGTCGGCCTTGCACTCGGGCACCAGCCAAGACCCGTCTTTCGGGTCGCCGCCCTTCGCGACCTCGTACAGCTCCTCGCCCGCGACAAAGCCCGAGTACGACATCAGGCCCTCGTACACCGCGCCGAGCTGGTTGATGCCGAGCTGCGCGTACGAGATGAAGCCGCCGCGCTCGCCCTTCTTGCCCTTGGTGAGCATCAGCTTGCGCAGCACCTGGTAGAGCGTGGCGTTGCGCAGCCGCGTGTCCAGGTATCGAGGTCCGCCCTCCGCGTCCTCGTCGTACCTCGGGTCGGGTACGGACTCGGCCCCGATCAGGCGGATGGACTCGCCCTCGAAGAGCTTCGAGTGCAGCGGCTCGAAGCGCAGCCCGATGTCTTCGGACGCCTTCTCCTCGGCGACCCCGTGTGTACGACGCGGCCGGTACCCCTCCTGCACCTTCCGGAACAGCAGGTCCAGCGACTCGTACAGGTAGAAGCCCTCGCGCGCCTTCTCGCCGACTAGGTCCCGCTCGGCGACCAGTTCGCCCAGCCGGCCGAGCCCGTACCCCTGGTGGTACTCCGGGTAGTCGGACGGCAGGATGCCCAGCTCGGGCCGGGCCTCCGCGTACAGCAGGAACAGGATCCGGTACAGATAGCGCAACGACTCGCGCGTCAACTGCTGGGCCAGTTCCGGGAGTTCCTTGAGGTCCTCCAGTCGTACGCCCTCATGTCCCCGAACACGCTCCAGGACCTCGTTCGCGATCAGCTCCACCGACTGGCGCAGCCCGTCCCGCAGGTCCGAGGAGACGCCCACCGCGTGCTTGGTCGACTTGTCGACGAGACCCGCCAGGGGATTCTCGCCGCCCTCCTCCGGCGTACGGAGCGAATCCGCGCCGAACAGGGCCGCCAGGGTGTCCAGTTCCTGGCCGTCCTTGGTGTTGTTGCGGTCGAGCGCGGTGTCCAGCGAGGCCGCGAGGTAGCGGCCCTCGCCCCACGCGGCGCGGTCGGCGAGCACGATGACGCCACCGGCCAGCAGCAGCACATACCGCGGGGCGTCCTCGCAGGCGAAGAGGAACGAGGCGAGCTTGGAGCCGGTCCGCACCACGTTCTGAGCGTCAAGCTGCAATGGGTGGAGGAGGCGGCCCGCGCCCTCTGGGTCCAGGGCCGCGTCCGGCTCGGCGGCCCAGCCGCAGTCGAGGGCGACGAGGCCCGGTTCGGCGTGGGCGACCTCGACCTCGTGCGTGTTGTCCGCGCGGCGGACGGTGAGCGTCTGGGGCTTGCCGTCGTAGCCCAGTGCGCGCAGCACGAGGATGTTGAGGTCGGCCGCCCGTCGGCGCCACTCGGGTGCGTCGTACGTCGTCGCCTCGTCGGCCGTGGCGGCGGCCTCCGCGAAGAAGGCGCGGGCCCTGAAGTACGGGCGGCGCAGGCCGCGCAGGCCCACGCGCGGGGTGACGGGCAGGGGCTCGGGGTCACTGCCTGTGTACTCGATCCAGTCGCCCGTGGCCCCGGCTGCCTTCGCCTCCTCCTCGCGCTCCTTCCACTTCGCGAGCAGCCCGGACTTGAGGTCCTTGGGGAAGACCTCGGCCAGGTAGTGCGCGGAGAAGTAGTCGCCGCGGTTGACCAGGGAGTCGTACGTCATGGTGCGGGAACCTCCTGGTTCAGTCGCGGGCGGGAGCGGGCGAAGGGATGGAAGAGGCCGCGTCGAGGACGGCGAGCACGCGCAGCATCGGGCGGCCGGTGGTCAGCAGCGAGTCGGCCAGCCGAGCCAGGTCGGTCTTGGTCGTGCCGCCGGCCTGGCTGAGCTGTTCCCAGTCGCCGAGCCGCTGCTTGTACTGCTCGATCGGCTGGAGCAGTGCCCGGTCCCAGTCCTGGCTGTGCCGGTCGAGGAAGCGCTCGGCCTCCTCCAGCGCTGCCGGGATGCCGGACCGCAGGGCCTCCAGGTCGTGGCGGTGCAGCGGGTTGGCCATAGTGGGGCCGACACCGGCCCGGCGCAGCAGGGAGACCATGTCGTCGGTGACCTCGTCGCCCGTGACGGCCATCCACTTCACGACCGTCGGGCGACCCAGCGCGTTGGAGTAGATGCCCTGGATCAGGTACGTCGGGGCCGTGACGTCGGCCGTGATGGCCGGGGCCTCCTGGCGGCCGAGGCTGACCAGCACCTTGTCGGTCAGCCACTCCACCACCGGGTGGAGGTCGGTCAGCAGGGAGATCTCCGGCCAGCTGGAGGTGGCCGACTCCCGGGCCCGTACCAACGACAGGTCGGCGAGCTTGCGGTTCAGCGTCACCAACAGGCGCTCGTGGAGGCGCTGTTCGCGGCGGTAGTCGGGCGGCAGGGACTTCATGCGGTGGACCAGGTCCGACGGGGGCCGGAAGGAGATCAGACCGGTCTCGGTGTCGCGGTCCATCTCCAGCTGCCGCTGGGCGTCCGGGAACACCTCGCGTACTGCCTCGTCGATGAACTCGCGGGTGCCGGCGAACAGGCGCGGAACGTCCGCGGTCGCCGGAGCCGTATCCGACCCGTCCTCATCGGCTCCCTCGTCACCGACCGCGTCGACCGAGCCGAAGAAGTCGGCGAGGAAGTCGTCGTCCGCTTCCGCCGCCTCCGCGGCCGTGTGCTGCAACGACTCGTCGACCGTACGGCCCTTGAGCAGGTCCTGGATGAGGGACTTCTCCTCGGCTTCCGCCCGGTAGAGCCCGCTCACCCCCTCTGCCGTACCCAGCGAACGGTGCGCCTCGTCCTCGCGCTCCAGCAGGCGTTCCGCGACCGTGCGGTCGTCCTTCGCGCCGTCGACCTCGCTCATGAGGATCAGCGCGCGGAACTGCGGCTGGTGGGCCTGACCGTAGCGGTCGATACGGCCGTTGCGCTGTTCGATGCGGATCAGCGACCACGGCACGTCGTAGTGGATGAGCTGGTGGCACTGACGGTGCAGGTTGACACCCTCGGAGGCCACGTCTCCCGTGAACAGGATGCGTACGGGGGTGTCGGCGAGGCCGAAGTCCTCCACGCACTGCATCTGCTGCTCGTCGGAGAGCCCGCCGTGCATCACGCGCGCGGCTTCCGTCAGCGCCTTGCCCTTGAAGCCGAGCGCTGCCGGTACGGTCTCGCGCAGCCACTCCAGCGTCTGGACGCGCTCGGAGAAGACCACCACCCGGGTGTCGTTCTTCGGGCCGACGCCGATCGCCCGCAGCTGCTCGACCAGCGCGCCGAACTTCGCCGAGTCCGACTCCTGCATTCCCGAAGTCAGCTCGCGCAGCCGGTTCAGCGCGATGCGCTCCGGCGCCTGGGGGTCGGCGAACTCCTTGCTGCTCAAGGTCTTGATACGGGCCGCGACCGTCGCCCGGAACGCGACGTGCGACGACAGGAAGGACTTCAGCAGCGTGTAAGGGAACAGCGGCACATCGCTGACGGACTTGCCGTCCTCAGGCAGCCACACCTGCGCCAGCTCCTCGAAAACCTTCTCCTCGGCCGGGGTGGCCACGCAGCGCACCGACTCCGACGGGCCGCGGTCCGCCCACTGGCCCTTCATCTGGTCGCGTACCTCGGGGCTGACCTTGGTACGGCGGATGAACAGGTGCTCGATGTCCTTCGCCTCGTACCGCTCGGGGTCGCGGATAGCGGCCGGGTCGAGCAGGGAGATCAGCTCGGCGAAGGAGCGGGCGTCGCCGTTGTGCGGGGTGGCGGAGGCGAGGATCAGGGCGTCGGTGCGCGGGGCGAGGAGCTGGGCGAGCTGGTTGCGCAGCGAGCCGCGGTTGATCAGGTTGTGGGACTCGTCGATGACGACCGCGTCCCAGCGGATCTGCTCCAGGTGGTGCTTGTACTGGTCGGTGTTCTTGAGGGTGTCGATGGAGACGATGACCCGCTTGAAGTACGTGAACGGGTTGCGGCCCGCCGGGATCTCCCGCTGCACCTTCTCGATGCCGGCCGAGTCGAGCCGGATCAGCGGGATCGCGAACCGCGTCCACAGCTCGTGCTGGAACTGCTCCAGGACGTGCTGCGGGGTGACGACGAGGATGCGCTCGCCCCGGCCCCGGCGGATCAGCTCGGCCAACGTGAGACCGATCTCCAGCGTCTTGCCGAGGCCGACGACGTCGGCGATGAGCAGGCGGGGACGCAGATTACGGCCGGAGAGCGCGAGCTGCGCCGGGCGGTGCTGGTAGGGGAGCGAGTCGAGCAGGAAGCTGTCGGCGAGGGCGAGACCGCGCTCGGACTGGGGGAGCGGGGTCTTGCGGAGCACGGCCTCCAGAAAGAGCCGGCTGCGCCGGAAGTTGGCCGAGTCGTCATTGATCAGCTTGGTGCGGCGCGGGTCCATCAGCTCCACGTCGTCCAGGGCCGTGAAGAACACGGCCTCCTGGTCGCGGACGAACTCCGAGACGCCGACGGCCTCGATCCGGTCCCCGTCGTGGGCGGTGCGCGTGACGTTCCGTACGAGCCACTCCTCGTCGCGTACGACGATCTGTGCGCCCGGCGGGTACTGGGCGGACGCCTCGCCGGCCGCCCCGGTGTGCCGGTCCGTGCGCTCCTGCTCGACGGTCACGGGCGCTGCCTCCTGTGCTGGTGTTGCTGCTGCTGTACGGGGTGGTGCGGGGCGAGGTCCCGCGCGTCAGAACGAGGCGCTCTGCGCGTACGTCTCGCGCAGCTGCTGGGCCACCTTGCGGGCCTGGACCGAGTGGCGCAGGGGCGCCGGGGCCGCGGGCCGCTTCGGCTTCAGCGGTGTGGGCGAGGGCGCAGGGTCCGGGATCTTCACGGTCGGTGTATATGCGGTGGCCGCGGGGGTGTCCAGGGGGAGCGTGGGCGCAGGCGGCTCCTGCGTGACCGGCAGGGTTGAAGCCTCGGCGGCAGCGGCGCTCTCGGCGGCGGGCGGCGTGGCCCCCGGGGCGGTGAACGCCGTCAGCCGGCGGCGCGCCTGCGCCACCTTCATGCCCTGGGCCTCGATGACCGCCCGGCACTGCTGCACCACCTTGGGCAGCGTGGGCCGGTCGGCGGGGGCGTACGACAGCATTGCCGTCAGCAGCGGGACCAGCTCCTGCGGTGTGCCGGTCAGGTCCGGCTCCTTCGACCGCTCGGTGATCATGTGGAACATGACGTGGACGTTGTCGGCCTGGTACGGGTAATGGCCGGTCGCCGCGTAGAGCAGCACCGCGCCGAGCGCGTACACGTCGACGGGTGGCTGGTGGGGCTTGATGCCGTTCGCCTGCTCCGGGGACATGCAGGCAGGCGTGCCCATCACCGTGTTGGGCGCCGTGAGGGTGACGCCGGTCTCGGTGAAGGCTGCGAGCCCGAAGTCGATGATCTTGGGGCCGTTCGGTCCGAGGAGAACGTTCGCGGGCTTGAGGTCCCGGTGGACGAGGCCCTGTTTGTGCACGGCCGCCAGCGCTTCGGCGAGCGTCGCGCCGAGCGAAGCGACGAGGACGGAGGGGAGTGGGCCGTGGGTGGTGATGTGCTTGCGCAGATCGGGGCCGTCGACGTACTCCGTCGCGAGCCAAGGGCGCTCGGCCTCCGGGTCGGCATCCAGGAACGCGGCGATGCGCGGGCCCCACACGGTCTTGAGAACCTCGATCTCCTGCGCGAAGCGCAGACGCGCCTCGGAGTCCACGACGGATGCCTTGATCACCTTCACGGCCGCCGGTTCACCGCCGGGCGACTCGCCGAGGTAGACCTGCCCCATGCCGCCGTGCCCGATCCTGCCGAGCAGCTCGAAGCCGCCGAGGTCGACCGGGTCCTCGGGGCTGAGCGGGGTCGTCTGCACGTGGTTCCTCGTTCGGGGCTGATCGGGTGAAAGCGCCGGTAACACGTTAGACGACTGCGTACGGTCATGAAGCCGGTACGGGGCAGGAGACGCACCGACAGCCGCGTGGGCCATGCAGGCGAGGCCGCTCGCCTCCAGGCGTGATATGTGTAGGCGCCTTCACAACAACTCCATATCGTGTTGGCGGACTCCGGTGTGTCGGCCTATGGCGGCTGATAAGTAGATACCTCCAGGGGGGACCTGTGAGAGCGGCTACCCCTGTGCGCCCTGCTCAGGAGGTACCTCCCGCATGACCCGCCCGCCCCGGCCCGCGTCCGCCTCCGTCAGCGACCCCGGTCTTGAGCGGCTGAAAGCGGTCCTCGACGGCTGGCGCAGCTCGCTCCTCGACCTGAGCGGCCGGAACCGCCTCCTCAACTTCCGCCACACCAGGACCGCCACGCTGGAGATCACCTCGCCCGGCGCCGGCGTACTCCTGTCGGGCCTCGCCAAGGGCTGGGATTTCGCACCCGTGGCGGAGGAGGCGGGCGACCGCGAGGATGTCGCCGTGGGGCGGATCGGTCCCGGTCTGATCACGCAGAAGGCCACGCAGGCAAGCCTGAACAGCGCCCTCTATCAACTGCGTTCGAAGTCCGGCCAGATGTTCAACGACTACGGCCTGTGGGTGCTGTGGCTGGGTGTCGGCATGCTCGACTGGCGTGAGGAAGGCGCCCAGGAAAGCAGCTCCGCCCCGCTGCTCCTGGTCCCGGTCGAGCTGCGCCGGGACAGCCACCGCCGCTACCGCCTGCACCTGGCCGACGACCAGGACCGCGTCCACAACCCTGCGCTCGCGGTCAAGCTGGACAGGCTCGGAGTGGACTGGAGCCCGGTCACAGCCACCGACGTCACGGACCTGCCTGCCGTGCTCTCGGCCGCCCGCGGCGTCGCGGCAGGTCTGAAGGGCTGGTCGGTCGACGAACGCGTCGTACTGGGCCTGTTCGCCTCGCATCGGGAGGCCATGTACCAGGACCTCCAGCAGAACGAGGCGCAGATCCTCGGCCACCCCCTCGTACGGGCCGTCGCGCTGGGCCCCGACGCGGGCCTTCCCGACGACGTGATCGGCTTCGAGCCTCCGGAGCTGGACCGCATCGACGACGTCCAGCTGCCGGAGAAGACACCGCTGGTCCTGGACGCCGACGCCTCGCAACGACAGTGCATCGCGGCCGCCCTCGACAACCGGTCGTTCGTCATGAGCGGCCCGCCCGGTACCGGCAAGAGCCAGACCATCACCAACATGATCGCCGCCCTGATGCACGCGGGCCGCAGCGTGCTGTTCGTCAGTGAGAAGGCCGCGGCACTCGACGTCGTGCGCAACCGCCTGCGCAGCGTGGGACTCGGCGACTTCGTCATGGCACTGCACAGCGGCGACACGAGCAAGAAGGCGGTTGCCACGGAACTTGCGCGGGTGCTCACCACAGAGGCCCGAGTCACCGGAGCCGCCGAACACGAACTGGAGCGGGCGCGGAAGCTGCGTGAGGAACTGTCCTCCTACGCCGCCGCCATGAACCAGACCCGCGAGCCGCTGCAGCGTACGTTGCACGACGTCCTCGGACGCCTTGTCCTGCTGGAGCAGGCCGGCACGCGGCAGCTTCCGCTGTCCGCCAAGAATGCGCAGACCGTGCGCACCCTGAGCGCCGGTGCCATGCAGGAGCTCTCAGCCGCGGCGCAAGCCATCAGCAGAGCATGGCGGCCCGCGGCCGAGGGGGAGTCCTTCCCCTGGCGTGGACTGGTCGGCACCTCTGCGCACCAGATTGTCGCGGAAGCCTCGGGCGCTCTGGAGGCACTCACGGCCGTAGTCGGACGCCGCCCCTTCGCCGCCGCGCAGGACGAGGCTCGCTCGGTTCGCGAGCTCCAGCAGGCCGTCCGTACCCTGCGGGCGGGACTGCAGAACGACCTGCAGGTCCCGCCCGATACTGCATTGCCCGACGATGTGTCCGGCCAACTCGGGCAGCTGGCCGACCTGTTCGGGATGCCCAAACCGGACCGGGCCGAGGCGGCCTTCGCCCTCTGCGGGCTCGCCGACCTGACGACGGCCGAGCACCGGCCGCCCGGCGGATGGTTCGAGCCCGCCACCCTGCGCCGCGCCCATGACGCCGCGGAGGAGCTTCGACAGGCCCTGGCCGAGGAGACACGGGCCCGCACCGCAGCCGAGGACGTCTTCGGCGAGCAGGTGCTGCGCGCCGACGATCTTCCCGAACTGGTGGGCCGCTTCGCCGAGCAACACCGCGGCCTGATGGCCCGTTTCTCCGCCCAGTACAAGGCCGACCGCGCGGCCGTCGTGGCACTCACCCGCGGCGGGACGTGGGACAAGTCCCTCGTGGGGCGGCTGGAGCAGGCGCTCGGCTGGCAGCGTGCCTCGGCCGACGTGGCTCGTCTCGCCGACCTGCACTCCGCTGTTCTGGGCCGCTGGACCCCACGCACACAGGAGGCCGTCGAAGCGCTCGACCGAGCCCTGGCCAACGCCGACCGTGTCGCCGAACTGGGCGGCGAGGCGGAGCTCCGCGACCTCCTCGCCGCTCAGCTGGCCGACGGCACCGACACCGATCCGCTGCCGCGCCTGCTGGCCGAGAACGTAAGGCGTTCCCTCAGCATCTGGTGCGCGATCGCGGTAGGCCGTGCCGAGCGCTGGTCCCGCTCCGTGACCGCGCTGCTCGAACTATTCGACGACGACCGCCGCACCCGTCTCTCCCCCTCCCTGCTCGGTACGTTCGACCAGGCACAGCAGGTGGTCGACCTGCTGCTCGCAGACCCGCACGGACCCGAGGAATGGCGCGCGTACCGCGACGGCCTCGCCGTACTCGCCCGCCACGGCGCCGACGACCTCGTCGCCGGCGCGGCCGAGCGGGCGATCGACCCGCGGCAACTGCCGGACGTCGTCGAGCAGGCGATGCTCCGCTCCTGGGCCGACGGGATCCTCGCCACCGATGCACGACTGCGCCACACACGCTCCGACGACCTCGACGCGCGCGTCTCCGACTTCAGGGCGGCCGACCCGCCGCCTCGTCGCCGCGGCGGGCGGCGCGGTGATCGAGGCCTGCAACCAGCGGCGGCCGCGCCGCTTCGGCAGCGGTAGCGGAGCCGTGATCACCCGGGAGGCGGAGAAGAAGACCCGACACCTGCCGGTTCGCGAACTGCTCGGCAAGACCCGCGAGGTCGTGCAGTCGATCAAACCGTGTTTCATGATGAGCCCGCTGACCGTCAGTCAATTCCTCCCTGCCGACTACCACTTCGACGTGGTCGTGTTCGACGAGGCATCCCAGGTACGGCCCAGCGATGCCATCAACTGCATCTACCGTGGGCGCACTCTCATCGTCGCCGGGGACGACAAGCAGCTGCCGCCCACTTCGTTCTTCGACTCCTCCGTCGACGACGACGCGGACGAGTACGCGGAGGACGTCCCCGACTCGTTCGAGTCTCTGCTGCACGCCTGCAAGGCCGGCGCGATGCGCGAGCTGCCCCTGCGCTGGCACTACCGCAGCCGCCACGAGAACCTGATCACCTTCAGCAACCGAGAGTTCTACGAGAACTCGATGGTGACCTTCCCCGGCGCCCTGGACGAGGGCAACGACGTCGGTGTCGCGTTCCTCAAGGCCGGCGGTGTCTACGACAGGGGAGGCCGCCGCGACAACCGGGCCGAGGCGGCCTTCGTCGCCGAACGGGTCATCCACCACTTCGACACCCGGCCCGCCAAGACCCTCGGCGTCGTCGCCCTTTCCCAGGCGCAGGCTTCCGCCATCGACGAAGCCGTGCAGCAGGCACGGCTGTCCCGCCCCGACCTCGACCACTGTTTCACCGAGGACCGGCTCGACGGCTTCTTCGTCAAGAACCTCGAATCGGTGCAGGGCGACGAGCGCGACGTGATGATCATGTCCGTCGGCTACGGCCCTGACGAGAACGGCAAGCTCGGACTGAACTTCGGTCCGATCAACAAGGGTGGTGGCTGGCGCCGGCTCAACGTGGCGGTTACCCGTTCCCGATACCGCATGGAGGTCGTGGCCTCCTTCCGCGGCTCGGGACTGGCCGACAGCCCGAACGAGAGCGTCCAGTACCTCAAGCGCTATCTCGAGTACGCCGAGAACGGGCCGTCCGTCCTCGCGCGCGACGTCGTCCAGTCCGACGCGGAGCCGGAAAGCCCGTTCGAGGAGTCCGTCCTTGCGGTCCTGCGCGGCTGGGGCTACCGGGTCCAGCCGCAGGTCGGCGTCGCCGGTTACCGCATCGACTTGGGCCTCCGCCACCCCGAGCTCCCCGGTGCCTACGCCCTCGGCATCGAATGCGATGGCGCCATGTACCACTCCTCGAAGGCCGCCCGTGACCGCGACAGACTGCGCGAGCAGGTGCTCGTGGGCCTGGGCTGGAGGCTGTACCGGATCTGGGGCACCGACTGGTACCGGGGCCGTGCGGCTGCGGCGCTGCGGCTGAGGGAGGCGGTCGAGCAGGCGATCGCCCAGGGACCGTTGGCGGCATCGGCGCCGGGGGCACAGGCGGCGGTGGTGTCGGGCGGTTCGGCCGGGGGCGGCCCGGCTTCGGCGGCTGGATCGACCGCCGGCCCGGGCGGGCACGCGCTGGCGGTTCCGGCCCCGCGAGCGGAGGGAGGACGGGGCGAGGCCGAGTTCCAGCGGGTGCCGGTCGACACCGAGGTGGAGCGAGAGTGGAGCGCCCGATACCGGACCGCCTCGGTCTGGGTTGCTGTGCGGCACGAGCTCCACACGCCGGAGGCCCGCCCCGCGCTGCGCAAGGCCCTGGCGCAGATCATCGAGGCTGAGGGCCCCATCCACGAGGACCTGCTGGTCCAGCGCGCCCGTGAAATCTGGGGCCTGGGCCGAGCCGGGAACCGCATCCGCGACAACGTGAGGGAAGTGGCGCAGGCTCTGGTCCGCGCGGGTCTCGTCACCTCAAAGGGTTCCTTCTTCGATGTGGCGGAGCGGGCGGAAGGGCTGAAGGCCCGGTGTCCCGACGAGGGGGAGGCCCCGCGCAAGGTCACGTACATCGCGCCGGAGGAGCGGTATCTGGCCCTCTGTGAGCTCGCAGCGGAGTGCCCGGGCATGTCCGAGGAAGAGCTGATCAAGCAGGCGTGTGAGTTCTTCGGCTGGCGGCGCACGGGCAAGGACATCCGCGACTGCCTGGCTGCGGACATCGCGGAGCTGTACCGGCAGCGCAAGCTGGAGGGCGGTCCTGGGCGGGTCGGAGCGGTGCGCTGACCCGACGCCGGCTCGGGCCGTGACCTGGTGCGGATTCCCGCCCACCAGCCGGGTCCGAGATTTCCACGGCGCGCACAAGCCGGTCAACGGCAGCATCTCGCCACAGCAGCGGTGACCGTACGCGGGCAGGAGGGACCCCGACCGGTGGGGGGGACCGGCCGGGGTCGTATGTGGGACCGCGGAGGGTGGTCGCCTCTCGGCGAAAGGCTCCATGGGGCTTCAGCCGAACGATCGTCCCCATGGGCAATAGGTGAGGCCCGGGGACACTGTCCCCTCCGCGGCCACGTATGGGTGAACCGTCAACCAGCTCGGGTTGTTCCCGGGCTGCCCAGGCCCCGGCGTGACGTGCCGCATGTGGGTGTCCGACTGCGTGGGCCGGGCACCTGTACAGGTGAAAGCTCCCCACAGGAGCAAGGCCGTGTCCCGAACCACATCCGACCGTCCTCCGGCCCGGCCGGTGGCGTGCGGGCCGCTCCTGCTCGTCGCCCTGCTCGCCGTCTGCTACGCGGTGGCGGGCCTCGGGGCCGTCGCGTCGGCCGGCGCCGGAGGCTTGTACGCCTCGCTCGACCGGCCGGACCGGGCGCCGCCCGTCTGGCTGTTCGCCCCGGTGTGCCGTGCTCCACGCCACGATTGCCGTCTCCGCGTGGCTGGTGCTGCGCAGGCCCCGGCCGGAGAACCGGGGGGCGATGGTGTGGTGGTCGCTGCAGCTCGCGTTCAACCTGGTCTGGAGCCCGCTGTTCTTCGGGGCGCGTCAGTACGGACTCGGTTTCGCCGACATCTGCCTGCTCCTCGTGGCCCTGGCGGCGACCGTGGTCGCCTTCGGCCGCCTGCACCGTCCGGCGGCGCTGCTGCTCGTCCCCTACCTTTGCTGGGTCGCCTTCGCCGCGGCCCTGAACCTGGCGATCTGGATCGCCGGCACCTCGTAAGGCGGCCGCCCCCGATGCTGTGCGGTACCGGGGGCGGCGGCGGAGACGAAGCGGCGAGCAGGAAGGGTCAGCCGACCAGCTGCTCGTACGCGGGCAGCGTCAGGAAGTCCGCGTAGTCCTCGTCCAGCGAGACGTGCAGCAGCAGGTCGTGGGCCTGCTGCCACTTGCCGGCCGTGAAGGCCTCCTCGCCGATCTCCTCGCGGATCGCGGTGAGTTCCTCGGCGGCGACCTTGCGGGCCAGCTCCGGGGTGGCCGTCACGGTCTTTCCGGCGTGCTCGAATTCCACGCCCGCGTTGATCCACTGCCAGATCTGGGAGCGGGAGATCTCGGCGGTGGCCGCGTCCTCCATCAGGTTGAAGATGGCGACGGCGCCGAGGCCGCGCAGCCACGCCTCGATGTAGCGGATACCGACCTGGACGGCGTTGCGCAGGCCCTCGTACGTCGGCTTGGCATCGAGGGAGTCGATGGCGATCAGGTCGCCCGCAGCCACCGTGACGTCCTCGCGGAGGCGGTCCTTCTGGTTGGGCTTGTCGCCCAGCACCGCGTCGAACGAAGCCATGGCGATCGGGACCAGGTCGGGGTGGGCGACCCAGGAGCCGTCGAAGCCGTCCGCCGCCTCGCGGTCCTTGTCGGCCTTGACCTTCTCGAAGGCGACCTTGTTGACCTCCGCGTCCCGCCGGGACGGGATGAACGCCGCCATGCCGCCGATGGCGTGCGCGCCGCGCCTGTGGCAGGTGCGGACCAGGAGTTCGGTGTAGGCGCGCATGAACGGGGCCGTCATCGTCACCGCGTTGCGGTCCGGGAGGACGAACCTGGTGCCGCCGTCACGGAAGTTCTTGACGATCGAGAAGAGGTAGTCCCAGCGTCCGGCGTTCAGCCCTGCGGCGTGGTCGCGGAGCTCGTAGAGGATCTCCTCCATCTCGTACGCCGCAGTGATCGTCTCGATCAGGACGGTCGCGCGGACGGTGCCCTGCGGGATGCCGACGTAGTCCTGGGCGAAGACGAAGATGTCGTTCCAGAGGCGGGCCTCCAGGTGCGACTCGGTCTTCGGGAGGTAGAAGTACGGGCCCTTGCCCAGGTCGATCAGGCGCTTCGCGTTGTGGAAGAAGTACAGGCCGAAGTCGACCAGGGCACCGGGGACGGGGCGGCCGTCGAGGCGGAGGTGGCGCTCCTCGAGGTGCCAGCCGCGGGGGCGCATGACGACCGTGGCGAGTTCCTCCGCCGGCCGCAGCGCGTACGACCTGCCCGTGCGGTCGTCGGTGTAGTCGATACGGCGCTCGTAGGCGTCGATCAGATTGAGCTGGCCGATGACCACGTTCTCCCATGTGGGGGCGGACGCGTCCTCGAAGTCGGCGAGCCAGACCTTCGCGCCCGAGTTCAGGGCGTTGATGGTCATCTTGCGATCGGTCGGGCCGGTGATCTCGACGCGGCGGTCGTTCAGCGCGGCCGGGGCCGGCGCGACCTTCCAGCTCTCGTCCTGACGGATCTGTGCGGTCTCCGGGAGGAAGTCGAGGGTGCTGGTGCGGGCGATCTCGGCGCGGCGCTCCGCGCGGCGGGCGAGGAGCTCGTCGCGCCGGGGCGTGAACCGCCGGTGCAGCTCGGCGACGAAGGCGAGTGCCGCGTCGGTCAGCACCTCCTCCTGCCGGGGCAGTGGCTGGGCATCGACGATGGCCAGCGGCGACGGCGCTGGTGCGGACATGAGCTGTCACTTCCTTCAGCGAGCTTCACGGGCAGTGCCTGGCGGCCGCGGGGGCGTGATTGTGGCACTCAGTGCCAGAGCTCCGAAGTGCGGTCGTCAGCGCCGTCCGGGGGATCGGGCGCTTCTGAACAGTGGATAGTAGTTACCGCATGGTGGAAGTTCAATGATTTGTTGATATCGAGATTCTGCGGTTCGACATATCGTGGCGCTCAGTGCCACGCCCTTCACCCAAGGTGCTCCAGATCCTCCGGCGTGTCGATGTCGTACGCCTCGGCCACGTCCCCGCACTCGACCAGCGTGATCTCCTTCTCGTGCTCCCGCAGGTAGTCCCGGGCTCCGCGGTCGCCCGCCGCGCGCTCCGCCACCGCCTCCCAGCGGGTGGAGCCGAACAGCACCGGATGGCCGCGCCGCCCGTCGTACGACGCCGACACCAGCGCGGACGGCGCATCGCACGCCGCCACCACCCGGGCGACGGCCGCCGCGCCGATGCCGGGCTGGTCCACCAGCGAGACCACGACCGCGTCCGGCCCGCCCGCGGTTCCCAGCGACGCGAGGCCGGTACGGAGCGAGGAGCCCATGCCCTCCTCCCAGTCCTCGTTGACCGTCACGACACACCCCCCCAGCTCGGCCCTCCGCAGCACCTCGTCCGCCGAAGCGCCCAGCACGACGTGCACGGAACGGCAGCCGCCCGCCCGCAGCACCCGCACCGCGTGCTCCACCAGGGGGCGTCCGTGGTGCTCCAGCAGGGCCTTGGGCCGGCCGCCCAGCCGACGGCCGCCGCCCGCCGCCAGCACGAGACCGACGACCAGCGGTTTGTCTGAAGTGTGAGCCATGCACCCTGCTTACCTCATCGAGTGGCGAGATGCCTCGACGACCTTGGACAGGGTGCCGTTCCGGTACCGGAGTTCACCGTGGGGGACCCGAGTACCGCTCCACCCCCGACCCGACGGTGGCGCAGGGTGCCGGAAGCCGACACGTCGAGCTGAATTTCGTACCGCGGAGTGGCGGACTCCGCACGGAATGGCGTTAACTTGCCCGCGACCCCAGGCGTCTGACCACCGTCCGGCGGGTCGGACAAAAGGCCGGGCACGAGGACGTGCGAGGGGGAGAGCTTTGTTGCGGAGCGTGGGGCAGACGCGGGTGACACGGAGCGGTGAGGACCCGAGGGTGGCGGAGCTGCGCTCCGCCGTCTCCCGGCTCCGCCGCGAACTGGCCGGGTACCCGGCCGAGTTCACCGACCGCGGGATCGCGGAGGACGAACTGGCGGCGATGGACGCGATGGCGGTCAGCGGGGTGCCGGAGATCCGCCGGCTGCGCCGCTCGCTGCTGCTGATCGCCGGGTCGATCGGCTCGGTGAGCGCGCTCGCCCCCGGGCTGACGAACGTACGGAACGCCGTGGAGCTCTTCGGCGAGCCGAGCGGTGAGCCCAGCGGCGAGCCGACCGGCGGCCCGAACGGAGAGCCGCGCCTCTGACGCGGACCGGAGAGCGGAGTCCACGCCCACGCCCGGCCCCCTGTGGCTACGCTGAGCAGTGATGTCCACCAACCAGGGCCCCACTCTCCGCGAGCTCACCGTCCAGGCGCTCTCCTCGGTCGAGCACGGCTACGACCTGCTCGCGCCGAAGTTCGACGCGACCCCTTTCCGCACGCCCGAGCGGATCCTCGACGAGGTCGTCCGCACGCTCCGGCCGCTCGGGCCGTTCGGCGCCGGGCTCGACATCTGCTGCGGCACCGGTGCGGGCACCCGCGCCCTGGGAGAGGTCTGCCAGGACCGTGTCGTCGGCGTGGACTTCAGCGCGGGCATGCTCGACGTGGCACGGGGTGTGCAGGCGAAGGCCCACTGGGTACGGGCCGACGCGCGGGCCCTGCCCTTCGCGGCCGCCTTCGATCTCGCCGTGAGTTTCGGGGCGTTCGGGCACTTCCTGCCGAAGGAGCGGCCCGGGCTCTTCGCTCAGGTGCACTCGGTGCTCCGGCCCGGCGGCGTCTTCGCGTTCCCGGTCGGAGCACCGCCGCGCCCCGGCTCGTGGCCGTACTGGGCGATGCTCGGCTTCGACGTGGCCATGAGGGTCCGCAACACCGTGTGGTGGCCGCGCTTCGTCATGTACTACCGCACCTTCCCGCTCACCGAAGTGCGCCCCGACCTGGAGCGCGCCGGATTCGCGGTGGAGCTGCTTCCGCTCGAAGGGCTGGGGCGTCGCAGGCGGGACGGGCGTCCGCGCGCCGCGCTCGTCGTGGCGCGCAAGGAAGCCTGAAGCGGACGGGCGCGGCATCGAGCGGACCGGCGCTCGGGTGCCGCCCGGTCGATGGGGTCGCTCAGCCCTGCGGCGGGGCGGAGGTGTTGGCCAACGCCTCGGAGAGCTCCTTGGCGACCGTCTGGAGGATCGGGACGATCCTCTCCGTCGCCGCCTCGGTCACCCGGCCCGCCGGGCCCGAGATCGAGATCGCCGCGGCCGTCGGGGAGTTGGGCACCGAGACCGCGAGGCAGCGGACGCCGATCTCCTGCTCGTTGTCGTCCACCGCGTACCCGGCGCGCCGGACCTGCTCCAGGGCCTCGAGGAAGCCTTCGGGAGTGGTGATCGTCTTCTCGGTGGCGGCCGGCATGCCGGTGCGGGCGAGCAGGGCCCGTACCTCCTCCGCCGGGGTGTGCGCGAGGAGCGCCTTGCCCACGCCCGTGGAGTGCGGCAGGACCCGGCGGCCGACCTCGGTGAACATGCGCATCGAGTGCTTCGACGGCACCTGCGCCACGTACACGATCTCGTCGCCGTCGAGCAGCGCCATGTTCGCCGTCTCGCCGGTCTCCTCGACCAGACGAGCCAGATACGGGCGCGCCCAGGTGCCGAGCAGCCGGGACGCGGACTCGCCGAGGCGGATCAGGCGGGGGCCCAGGGCGTAGCGCCGGTTCGCCTGCTGGCGTACGTAGCCGCAGGCGACCAGCGTGCGCATCAGGCGGTGGATGGTCGGCAGCGGGAGCCCGCTGCTCGCGGAGAGCTCGCTCAGCCCGACCTCGCCCCCGGCATCGGCCATCCGCTCGAGCAGATCGAAGGCGCGCTCGAGGGACTGCACGCCACCGCTGTTCGCGGCGGGCTTGGCGGCCTCGGTGGACACCGGGGCGCTGCTGGCGCTGGACGTCGGCACGTCAACGGTCCTTTCAGGCGGGCGGGCAAGGTGCCAGCCTACCGGGCGGTGGCGGGCTGGGCGCTGCCCATGTCAAGGAGTCTTTGCCGGTCAGGAGGCGTTTGTCCATGGTTGACGGCCGCCGCCTGCGACCTTTTGAGCCCCGCCCTGTGGATAGCTGGGTTCCGCTTCAAGAAATCTTCTTTCCACTCTATGGAAACATCCGAGTGCGCGCTGCGCCAGGGGAGGGTCTTGACGGACGCAGGGCCCGGAGTGAAGATTCCTTCAACAGTTCGTTGAATTTCGCCCTGTGGAATGGAAGTGAGGGGGCACGGGTGTCCGGTCCGGACGTGAGTGATGTGAACGACGTCAACCTGGTACTGCGCTCGACACGCGTCATCACCCCAGAGGGGACGCGCGCCGCATCCGTCGCCGTCGCCGCCGGAAGGATCGCGGCCGTGCTGCCGTACGACGCCGAGGTGCCGGCCGGGGCCCGGCTCGAGGACGTCGGTGACGACGTCGTGCTCCCCGGCCTCGTCGACACCCATGTTCATGTGAACGACCCCGGCCGCACCGCGTGGGAGGGCTTCTGGACCGCCACCCGCGCGGCCGCGGCCGGCGGCATCACCACGCTGCTCGACATGCCGCTGAACTCCCTCCCGCCCACCACCACCGTCGGCAACCTCCGCACCAAGCAGGAGGTGGCCGGGCCCAAGGCGCACGTGGACACCGGCTTCTGGGGCGGCGCGATCCCGGACAACGTCAAGGATCTGCGGCCCCTGCACGACGCCGGCGTCTTCGGCTTCAAGTGCTTCCTGTCCCCGTCGGGCGTCGAGGAGTTCCCCGAGCTCGACCAGGAGCAGCTCGCCCGCTCCCTGGCCGAGATCGCCGGCTTCGGCGGCCTGCTGATCGTGCACGCCGAGGACCCGCACCACCTGGCGGCCGCGCCGCAGCAGCCGGGCCCGAGGTACGCCGACTTCCTCGCGTCCCGTCCGCGCGATGCCGAGAACACCGCGATCGGGAACCTGATCGCCCAGGCCAGGCGGCTGGACGCCCGCGTGCACGTCCTGCATCTGTCGTCCGGTGACGCACTGCCGCTGATCGCGGCGGCGAAGGCGGAGGGCGTGAAGATCTCCGTCGAGTCCTGTCCGCACTTCCTCACCCTCACCGCCGAGGAAGTCCCGGACGGGGCCACCGAGTTCAAGTGCTGCCCGCCGATCCGTGAGGCGGAGAACCAGGACGCCCTGTGGGCCGGCCTGGCCGACGGCACGATCGACTGCATCGTCTCCGACCACTCGCCCTGCACCACCGACCTCAAGACCCCAGACTTCGCCACCGCCTGGGGCGGAATCTCCTCGCTCCAACTGGGCCTCCCGGCCATCTGGACCGAGGCGCGCCGGCGCGGTCACCCCCTGGAGGACGTCGTCCGCTGGATGTCGTCAGCCCCGGCGGAGCTCGCGGGTCTGACGCAGAAGGGCGCCATCGAGGCCGGCCGCGACGCCGACTTCGCCGTCCTCGCCCCCGACGAGACCTTCACCGTGGACCCGGCCGAGCTCCACCACCGCAACCAGGTCACGGCCTACGCCGGAAAGACCCTGCACGGCGTCGTGAGGTCGACATGGCTGCGCGGCACGCGGATCGTGGAGAACGGCACCCTCGCCGAGCCGACCGGCCGGCTGCTCGAAAGGAACACCTGAAACCGTGGCGACACCGTCCTTCACCGGCAACGCGAGCCCGTACGCGGGCGGCGACCCGTACGCCGACTACCGCACCGCGGACTTCCCGTTCACCGGCTACGCCAACCTCGCCGACCGTCGGCTCGGCGCCGGTGTGATCGCCGCCAACGACGAGTTCTTCGCCCAGCGGGAGAACCTCCTCGTCCCCGAGGCCGCCGAGTTCGACCCCGAGCACTTCGGCCACAAGGGCAAGATCATGGACGGCTGGGAGACCCGCCGCCGCCGCGGTGTCTCGGCCGAGCACCCGTGGCCGACCGCCGACGACCACGACTGGGCGCTCGTCCGCCTGGGCGCCCCCGGTGTGATCCGCGGCATCGTCGTCGACACCGCCCATTTCCGAGGCAACATGCCGCAGGCCGTGTCCATCGAGGGCACGTCCGTCGAGGGCGCCCCCACGCCGGAGGAGCTCCTCTCCGACGGCGTGAAGTGGACGACCGTCGTCCCGCGCACCCCCGTCGGCGGCCACGCGGCCAACGGCTTCGAGGTCACCGCCGAGCAGCGCTTCACACACCTGCGCGTCAACCAGCACCCCGACGGCGGCATCGCCCGGCTGCGCGTGTACGGCGAGGTCGTACCGGACCCGAAGTGGCTCGCCACGCTCGGCACCTTCGACGTGGTGGCCCTGGAGAACGGCGGCTCCGTCCAGGACGCGTCCAACCGCTTCTACTCGCCGCCCACCAACACCATCAACCCGGGCCGCTCCCGCAAGATGGACGACGGCTGGGAGACCGCCCGCCGCCGCGACCAGGGCAACGACTGGATCCGCTACCAGCTCGTCGCCGAGTCCGAGATCCGCGCCGTCGAGATCGACACCGCCTGCCTCAAGGGCAACTCGGCGGGCTGGGCTTCCCTGTCCGTCAAACAGGGCGAGGACGGCGAGTGGACCGAGTTCCTGCCGCGGACCCGTCTGCAGCCCGACACCGACCACCGCTTCGTGCTGGACACCCCGGCGGTCGGTACGCACGTGCGCATCGACATCTTCCCGGACGGAGGGTTCTCCCGCCTCCGTCTCTTCGGCTCCCTCACGGAGCAGGGCGCGGCCCGGTTGGCGGCCCGCCACCGCGAGCTGGGTGGCTGACGACATCTCCCGTACGTGGGGCGCACGGGAACGACAGCACCGGTGCGCCCCCCGCACGTGTGTCAGGCCGCGTGTCCCCACGCACAGGTCCGAGTTCAGGCCGCGTGGCCCCACGCACAGGTCCGAGTTCAGGCCGCGTGGCCCCACGCACAGGTCCGAGTTCAGGCCGCGTGGCCGCCGTCGACCGATAGCTCGGCACCCGTGATGTACGCCGCCTCGCCGCCCGCGAGGTAGGCGACCAGCGACGCCACCTCGTCGGGGTCGCCGAAGCGGCCGAGCGCGGTGAGCGCGCTCTGGGCCTGGGCGAACGGGCCGTCGGCCGGGTTCATGGAGGTGTCGACGGGGCCGGGGTGGACGATGTTCGCGGTGATGCCGCGCTCGCCCAGTTCCCGTGCCAGGGCCTTGGTCAGGCCGATCAGCGCGGACTTGCTCATGGCGTAGAGAGTCCCGCCCGGGCCGGGCACACGCTGGGTCATGCAGGTGCCGATGGTGATGATCCGCCCGCCCTTCTCCATACGCGCGGCCGCCGCCTGCGAGGCGAGGAAGACGCCGCGTACGTTGATGCCGAGCACATGGTCGACGTCCGCGGGTGACAGGCTCTCCAGTGGGCCGAGCAGGCCCACGCCCACGTTGTTGACCAGCACGTCGAGCCGGCCGAGCTCCGCCACGGCACGCTCCACCGCGCCCACCGCCTCGATGGCGTCCGCCGCGTCGGCGCGCAGCGCCACCCCGCGCCGGCCGGTCGCCCCGATCCTGCGCACGACCTCGTCGGCGGCCTCCCTGTCCTGGACGTAGGTGATGGCCACGTCCGCCCCCTCCAGGGCCAGCCGGAGCGCGGTCGCCGCGCCGATCCCGCGGCTGCCGCCGGTCACCAGGGCCACCTTGCCGTTCATAGAAGTCTCCTCGTCCGTCGGCGAATGGTGATGACTTCCATGACATCGGGCCGCAGCCCTTGACACCGGCGGCGATCGGACAGGGCCATCGGACACGGGATCGCGCACGGCGGTCGCGCACGGCGATGAGTTCCGGCCGAGGGTGGAGTCAGAGCTTGTGAGACCGAGGAAAGGAATCCCCCATGGCCAAGCTCACCCTGACCCAGTTCCTGTCGCTCGACGGCGTCCAGCAGGCACCTGGCGGCCGGATCGAGGACACCCGCGGCGGTTTCGAGCACGGTGGCTGGAGCTTTCCGTTCGCGGACGAGGACTTCGGCGCCTTCATCGACGGAGTCTTCGACCGTGCCGGGGCCTTCCTCCTCGGCCGCCGGACGTACGACATCTTCTCCGGCCACTGGCCGAAGGTGACCGACGAGAACGATCCGGTCGCCTCGCGCCTCAACTCCCTCCCCAAGTACGTGGTTTCCACGACCCTGGAGAAGGCCGAATGGAACAACTCCACGATCATCTCCGGCAATGTCGCCGACGAGGTGGCCCGGCTCAAGGAGGAGCTCGGCGACGGCGAACTCCAGATCCACGGCAGCGGTGCGCTCGCCCGCTCCCTGATGGCCCATGACCTCATCGACGAGTTCCATCTGCTGGTCTTCCCCGTGGTGCTGGGCTCGGGTCTGAGGCTCTTCGCCGATGGCACCACGCCCACGCGCCTCACGCTCGCCTCGTCCTCGACCACCGGCGCGGGCGTCGCCATCCACACCTACCGGACCGCCGGCCGGCCCGAGTACGGCACGTTCGAACTCCCCGAATGAGGAGTCACCGGACACGGTGACCGCTCCTGCCGGCCGCGAGGTGCCGCTAATGCTCCCGCATGCCCCACGGGGAGCCGTAGTCCGTGAGCAGGTCGAGGAACGGCCCGGGCGCGAAGGCCTCCGGTCCCAGCACCCCCGCCCCTGACCATGCGCCGGTCGCCACGAGCTCCAGGGCGACGACGGGATTGACGGCGGTCTGCCAGACCACGGCCTGGGATCCGTACTCCTTCATGGACCACTCGTTGTCGACCACGTGGTACAGGTACACCTCCCGCGGCCGGCCGTTCTTGCGCCCCTTGACCCAGGTGCCCGCGCAGGTCTTGCCGCGCATCCGGTCCCCGAGCGTGGCCGGGTCCGGCAGACACGCCGCGACGACGTCTCGGGGCGACACCTGCACCGGCCCCTCGGGCCCGGGCACCGTGACGGGTTCCGTCCGGTCCAGGCCCACCTGGTGCAGCACCCGCAGGGTGTTGATGAAGTCGCCACCGAGCCCGTACTTGAAGGTGACGCGACCGGCGTCGACCCAGCGGGGGATCAGCAGGACCTCCTCGTGCTCGACGTTGACGCACTCGACCGGTCCGATGCCCTCCGGGAAGTCGAAGACCTCCGGCTCGGTGAAGGGGGCTGTCGTGAACCAGCCGCGGTCCTTCTCGTAGACCACCGGCGGATTGAGGCATTCCTCGATCGTGGTCCAGATGTTGAACGAGGGGGCGAAGTCATAGCCGTCCACGGTCAGATCGGCACCGTCACGCACACCGATCTCCTCGATGGTGTCGAACAGTTCGTCGGCGGCGTACCGGGCGAACACATCGGAGAGCCCGGGCTCCACGCCCATGCCGACGAGCGCGAGCCTGCCGCTCTTCTCCCAGTCGTCCGCCAGCAGGAACTGCTCGTCCCCGAGCTTGACCCCGCACTCCTCGTACGGGCGCTCCGCATGCGGCCGCGACAGCGACATCGCCATGTCCAGGTAGTGGGCACCGGCGGCGAGGGCCGCGCGGAACAGTGGCATGACGAAGCGCGGATCGGTCGCGTTGAGCAGCACGTCACAGCGTTCCCGTACGAGCAGTTCCGTGACCGCCGACTCGTCCGAGGCGTCGACGCGGACGGCGGCGAAGCGGCCTTCCTGCCGGGGGGCGCCCGCGCCCGCCGTGCCGGGAGCGGCGAGGGCCGCCACGGCCGCCTCGGCGCGTGACTCGTCGTAGTCCGCGACGACCATGTGCTCGAAGAATCCACGGCGAGCGGCGATCCGGGTGACGGCTGTCCCCACTCCACCGGCGCCGACCAGCAAGATGCGCATAACGAGGTCCTTCCCTCTTCCCGGGGGCTCTCCCGGGCCCCGATGAAACTCACCGGCGACTGGTAGCGTCAATGGCGTTGGCATAAGGGTCGGCGACGTGCGAAGGGGCAGGCCGGTGCCCAAGAAGGTGGTCCCGGACTCCGAGCGGCGGCGGCGTCGCCCGACGAAGACGGGTGTGGTTCTTTCGGAGCAGCTGATCGTGACGACGGCGCTGCGCATGCTGCGCGAGCACGGCAGCGATGGACTGACCGCACGCCGGCTCGGGGCGGCGCTGGGGGCGGATCCGAGCACCCTCTACCGCTACTTCCGCGGCATGGACGAGTTGACGCTGGCGGTCGGCGACGAGCTGATCGGCCGTGCGCTGCGGGGCTGGTCGGCCACGGCGGACTGGCAGGCGGACCTGCGGGAACTGGGGCTGCGCATTCACGCCGCCTATCTGGCGCATCCCCAGGCGGCGGTGCTGACGGCGAGCCGGGTCTCCGGACGCGCCCATGAGATCGCCTCGGACGAGATCATCCTGGGAGTACTGCACCGCGCAGGCTTCCCGACGCCCGCCGCAGTGCGTATCTACCACTGCTTCATCGACCAGACGCTGGCCTTCGCGGCGCTGGACGCCGCCGCGCTGGCGCTGCCCGAGGCGGCCCGCCGGGCCGACGAGACCGTATGGCAGGCCACGTACGCCCGGCTGCCGGCGGACACGCACCCCCATATCGCGCCCGCGGCCCCGCATCTGATCGCGGAGATGAACACCAGCGCCTATCCGGGAGCGCTCGACATGCTCATCGCCAGCGCCGCGGCCCGGCTCGCGGCGCTGTGACCGCACACGTCAGGCGCGACGGCTCCGGTCCGCGGTCATCAGGAACGCGAAGCCGAGCACCGTGACCACGATGTGCGCGTAAAGCTCCCTGCCCTCCAGGAAGCCGATCGGCTCGATGAGCCACCGGGTGAAGCCCATCAGTGCGAACCAGCCCCCGGTCAGCTCGCGCAGCACCCCGCAGATGCCCACGACGAGCAGTGCCATCCCGATGAACTCCAGAAGCTTCTTCATGCCGTGATCGTCGCCCGGCCGGGCGACGTGCCGCCTCCGCCGACGGCATGCACCGCTGCGTCCAAAGTCTGAGACCGCGTGACTTTGGTAGCTGTCGGCCCTCGCGCGGCGATTCCGGGCCCCTCGCCTGCGTAAATTTGTCGATATGACGCGTACGGAGTACTCCTGGCTGCTGCCGTCGGCCATCGCCGGCCCCCCGGACCCGGAGCTTCCGGGCGACCGGGGCCGTGAGCGTCCCCGCCGGACCGTGCGCGACTGGGTCGTGGACACCGTCGCGTTCCTGTTCGCCGCCGTCATCGGGCTCCTCGCGGCGGAGGCGAGCAAGCAGGCCGGCAACGCCGAGGTCGTCGTCATCGCCGACCAGCTGATCGGCGCGGCGGCCTGCTGTGCGGTGTGGCTGCGGCGGCGCTGGCCCGTGGGGCTCGCCGCCGTGCTCATCGCCGTCGGCCTCGTCGTTCCCGTCGCGGGCGGCGCGATGCTGGTGAGCCTGTTCAGCCTGGCCGTGCACCGGCCGTTCCGCCCGGTCGCCGTGCTGGGTTCCCTCGCGGTGGTGTGCGCGGTGGCCACGGCGTTCCTGCGGCCCGATCCGAGCGTCACCGCACTGGTCAACATCGTGGCCGGGATCGTCCTTGTGCTGCTGGCGATCGGCTGGGGCATGCTCGTACGCTCCCGCCGCCAGCTCGTCGTGGCCCTCCGCGATCGCGCCCACCGGGCCGAGGCCGAGGCCGAACTGCGCGCCCAGCAGGCGCAGCGCCTCGCGCGCGAGGCCATCGCCCGCGAGATGCACGACGTCCTCGCACACCGGCTGACCCTGCTCTCCGTGCACGCCGGCGGGCTGGAGTTCCGCCCCGACGCGCCGGCGGCCGAGATAGCCCGCGCCGCCGGCGTCATCCGCGACAGCGCCCACGAGGCGCTCCAGGACCTGCGCGAGATCATCGGCGTACTGCGCGCGCCGGACGACGGCGAGGGGGACGGAGACGATGGGGACCGGCCGCAGCCCACGCTCGCGACCCTCGGCGCACTCGTCGACGAGTCCCGGCGCGCGGGCATGAGGATCACCCTCGACGACCGCGTCGCCGACCCCGCCGCCGCCCCGGCCGCCACCGGACGTACCGTCTACCGCATCGCCCAGGAAGGCCTCACCAACGCCCGCAAGCACGCCCCCGGGGCCGAGGTGACGGTCTCACTGGGCGGGGGCCCCGGGGACGGTCTCACCGTCGAGGTGCGCAACCCGGCCCCGGCAGGTCCGGTGACCGAGGTGCCGGGCTCCGGCCAGGGCCTGATCGGGCTGACCGAACGCGCCACGCTCGCGGGCGGCAGCCTGGAGCACGGGAAGACGGCCGACGGAGGGTTCATGGTCCGATCCTGGCTACCGTGGCCCTCATGACCATCCGGCTGCTCATCGTCGACGACGATCCCCTCGTCCGCGCGGGACTCACCTTCATGCTCGGCGGGGCCGAGGACATCGAGATCGTCGGGGAGGCCGCCGACGGCTCCGAAGTCACCGCGCTCGCCGACCGGTTGCGGCCCGATGTGGTCCTGATGGACATCCGGATGCCCGTGGTGGACGGACTCACCGCAACCGAACGGCTCCGGGCCCGCCCCGAGGCGCCCGAAGTCGTCGTCCTCACCACCTTCCACGCCGACGAGCAGGTCCTGCGGGCGCTGCGTGCCGGGGCGGCGGGGTTCGTGCTGAAGGACACCCCGCCCGCCGATATCGTCGCGGCCGTGCGCCGCGTCGCGGCGGGGGACCCGGTGCTGTCGCCGGCTGTCACCCGCCGGCTGATGACCCGGGTCGCGGCCACCGCGCCCGACGACCGCGCCGGGCGGGCCCGGGTGCGGCTCGACGCACTGGCCGAGCGGGAACGCGAGGTCGCCGTGGCGGTCGGCCGGGGCCACTCGAATGCGGAGATCGCGGCCGCGCTGTACATGAGCGTGCCGACCGTGAAGACGCACGTCTCCCGCATCCTGGCCAAGCTCGGTCTGAACAACCGTGTCCAGATCGCGCTGCTGGTGCACGACGCCGGCCTGCTGGACGAGGACGCGGCGCAGTAGGCCCCGCTGGAGCCTCGGCCCGAGGCTCCGCCCCGGGCCCGGCCCCTACGCCCTTCGGGCGTGGGGGTCGCGCTGCTGCAGGCGGCAATCGCCCGACCTGCGGCAACGTGATGGGCCGCCGCCCTCAGCGCTCCCGGCTCGCCGCCCGAGCCGGCCATGAACTGCCCGGCGCCGACGACGTCGCGCGCAAGGCGTGCTCGAGGAGCGGCTGCGCCATCAGGCGGCGCTGGGGGCCGAGGACTTCGCGTGGCGGGACCGGCAAGCCCATCGAGACCCGATCCCCGCGTACGCGCGGTCCTGGAAGCGCGGAGGGCGGATCCCCCCGAGCTCCGCTTCCGGCTCGTCGTCCGCACCACCGTGGGGACGGTGCTCCCCCGGGACCGGCCGACGTGGCCCGTTTCTTACTGGGATGAGTCGTTCACCTCCACGACACCCCGGCCCGCCTGGAATGTTCGGTTCCGTGAGCATGCTGAATCCGTGAGACGCATCGTGGGAATCGTCCTGGCGGTGCTGCTGATCGGCGGTGTGGCAGTAGCCGTCGTGGCAGGCCGGGAAAGCCAGGGCACGGGCACGGCAACGAAGACCGTGCGCGGAGTGATCGGGTCGGAGAAGGCGGAGTTCTTCGCCGATCCCGAGGTGGTGAAGAGCCTGGCTGCCAAGGGCTTCACCGTGAAGACGGAGACGTCCGGCTCCTGGGACATGGAGCAACTTCCCCTGGGCGGTTACGACTTCGCCTTCCCCGCCTCCAAGGCGCCGGCCGACGAGCTGCGCGGGAAGTCGAAGATCCAGGGCGCGCCGCTGCGGCCCTTCTACTCGCCCCTCGTCGTGGTCGCCCACCGCAAGGCCGCCGAGATTCTCGCCGGCAACGGGCTCGCCACGCTGAGCGGCAAGGCCACCGGGACCCTGCGCATGGGCCCGTACCTCGACGCGGCGAAGGCCGACCGGACCTGGCAGCAGCTCAAGGGATCCGCCGGACATGCCGAGCTGAGCGGCACGCTGTTCATCAGCAGTACCGATCCGCTCGCCTCCAGCTCCGGGGCGCTGTATCTGGCCGCGGCCTCGTACGTCGCCGACGGCGGAAAGGTCGCGGCGGACGACGCCGCGGTCGCGCGCACCGCGCCGCTGCTGAAGAAGCTGACCTCGGTGCAGGGAGCGCAGCAGACCAGCTCCGACGCGCCGTTCCGGGACTTCATCAGCGGGGTCGGCAATCCGCTGGTGCTCGTGTACGAGTCGCAGGTCGCCTCGTTGCTGCTGCAGAGGCAGGACGTCGGGGACCTGGTGGTGCTCTACCCGGACACCACCGTCTCCAGCGACCACACCCTCGTTCCGCTCACGGAGAGCGGGCGGGAGCTGGGCGAGCTGCTCGCGACGGACAAGCGGCTGCGGGAGCTCGCGGTACGGCACGGATTCCGGCCGCAGGGGGCGGCCGCCGAGTTCACCGCCGCGACCGCGGCGCACACCGACTATCTCAACCAGAAGCTGACCGGAGTCCGCCAGGCGCCCGTGCCCACCTCCAAGGTGCTGCACGCGATGGCGCAGCGGGCACGGTCGTAGGGGGGCCGACATGACCGAGAAAAGCACCGGGAACAGCACCGGGAACAGCACTGAGATGAGCATCGGGAACAGCGACGCACTCGTTCTCACTCCGCCGGAGCCCGTCGCCCCGGTCCGTGCCGAACAGGCCACCGGACTCGTGCCGCTGGACGACTCCGTGCGGGACGAGATGACGCGGCGCGCCGAGGAGTACGTCGGCTCGCTGGCCGGGCTGGACGCCCGTTCCCCCGAGTTCGCCGGCCGGATCGGGGAGATCGCGGGGCTCGGCGCGGGCGAGATCCGCAGCGCCGCGCAGCAGTCCAACCGGATGCTGGACCGTACGGTCCGCTCGCTCGCGGGCGGCGGTGAGGACGCCTCGTCACGGGTCGCCTCGTCGCTCGTCGAACTGCGGCGCACGGTCGAGGACCTGGACCCGCGGGACACGCCGGGCAAGGGCGCGCGGAAGTTCCTGTCCAGGCTGCCGGGCGGGAACAGGTTCCGCGACCACGTCGCCACGTACGCCTCGTCGCAGACCACGCTGAACAGGATCGTGGGCGCCCTGCGCGGCGGCCAGGACGAACTGCGCCGCGACAACGCCGCCCTGCACACCGAGCGGGCCAGGCTCTGGGAGACGATGGGCAAGCTCCAGGAGTACACCGTCCTCACCGACGCCCTCGACGCCGCCGTCGAGCAGAGCATCGCCGCCACCCCCGACCCGGTCCAGGCGGACGCCCTGCGCGCCGACGTGCTCTTTCCGGTCCGGCAGAAGCACCAGGACCTGCTCACCCAGCTCGCGGTGTGCGCACAGGGGTACCTGGCCATGGACGTCGTGCGCCGCAACAACGAGGAGCTCATCAAGGGCGTCGACCGCGCGGCGACCACCACGGTCTCGGCGCTGCGCATCGCGGTGATGCTGTCCTCCGCGCTGGAGAACCAGCGCAAGGTGACCGAGCAGGTCAACACGCTGCGCGCGACCACCGAGGACCTGATCCGGGGCAACGCGGAGATGCTCGCCACCCAGAGCGGCGAGATCCAGCGGATCGCCGCCGACCCGGCGGTCGGCGCGGAGACCCTGCGCACGGCGTTCCAGCAGATCTACCGGACCCTCGACGCGATCGACACGTACAAGGTCCAGGCGACGGAGTCGATGGCGGCGACGGTCGAGTCCCTGACGGCGGAACTCCAGGCGGCGAGCACACATCTGGAGCGCACGCGCCGGACGGGCGCGCTGGAAGGCGGCGGTCTCGCATGACGATCCGGATGAGTACGCGTACGGGGGTGTGGGCCGCCGTGGCCGCCCTGGCCGTCACGGTCACGGCGGGCTGCGGGAGCGACGCGCCCGACAAGCAGCCCGACACCACCTACCGGCCCGGCACCCTGAGGGTCCTCGCCAGCAGCGAGCTCGCCGACATGAAGCCCGTACTGGACGCGGCCGCGAAGGCGACCGGGGTCACCGTGCGGCCCACGTGGGCCGGGACGCTCGATGCCGTCGAGCAGGTCGCGTCGGGGCAGGCGGACGGGAAGTACGACGCCATCTGGCTGTCGTCCAACGACTATCTGCGGCTGCGTCCCGAGAGCGCGGGCCGGATCAGCAGCGAGACGCCCGTCATGACCTCGCCGGTCGCGATCGGGGTGAAGCCCGAGAAGGTACGGCAGCTCGGGTGGAAGCCGGAGTCCGTCACCTGGTCGCAGCTGCACAAGGCCGTCGCCGACGGACGGCTGACGTACGGAATGACCGACCCCGAGCGGTCCAACTCCGGCTTCTCGGCGCTGATCTCGGTGGCTTCCGGCCTCTCGGGCGCGCAGTCCGCACTCACCGAGGCCGACGTGGCCAAGGCGACCCCGCAGCTGAAGGAGTTCTTCGCCGGGCAGAAGCTGACCTCCGGCTCCTCCGGCTGGCTCGCCTCCGCGTACAAGCGGCGGGGGACGGTGGACGCGCTCGTCAACTACGAGTCCGTGCTCATGTCCACGGAGCTGACCGTGATCCGCCCTCAGGACGGTGTCGTGACGGCCGACTACCCGTTCACGCTCCTCACCTCGGCGCCCCAGGAGGCCCGCGAGTCCGGCAGGACGCTCACCGACTACCTGCGCGGGCCCGAGGCGCAGAAGGCGATCACGGAGAAGACCTTCCGCCGCCCGGTCGTCACGTCCGTACGGCCGGCGGCCGGTCTGGCCCTGGACCAGCGGCGCGAACTGCCCTTCCCCGGCAGCCGGTCCGTCGCGGACGGGCTCCTGGACTCGTACGAGAACAAGCTGCGCCGACCGTCCCGCACGGTGTACGTCCTCGACACCTCCGGGTCGATGGAGGGCGAGCGGCTCGAAGGGCTGAAGGCGGCGCTGGTGGAGCTGACCGGAGAGTTCCGGGACCGCGAGGAGGTGACGCTGATGCCCTTCGGCTCGCAGGTGAAGCGGCAGCTCACGCACACGCTCGACCCGGCCGACCCGGACGCGGGGCGGGACGCGATCCGCAAGGACGCGGAGCAGCTCTCGGCGCAGGGCGGCACGGCGATCTTCGGCAGCCTGCGGGACGCGTACGCCTACCTGGGCCGGGGGTTTTCCGAGGACGCGTTCACCTCCGTGGTCCTGATGACGGACGGGGAGAACACGACCGGGGCCTCGGCCGAGGACTTCGAGGCGTACTACGGGGGGCTGCCGGCCGAGCAGCAGCACACGCCCGTCTTTCCCGTCTTCTTCGGCGACTCCGACCGCGGAGAGCTGAACCGGATCGCCGAGCTCACCGGCGGGCGGCTCTTCGACGCGGAGAAGGACTCGCTGGAAGGCGCCTTCGAGGAGATCCGTGGCTACCAGTAGCAGCCGGGTGCTCGGTTATCTCGAGTCCAGGAAGAACCTCGCAGGGAGCGCGTGCGGGCTGCTCGGGCTCGGGCTGACCTTCGCGGGGGTCGCGGGCGCGTACTGGCCCGTGGTCATCGCCGGACTGTACGGGGCGGGCGCGCTGATCGCGCCACCGGAGCGGCCGAAGGCGCCCGGCTTCCCCGAGCCGGCCGAGCAACTCGTCGACCTGCGCGGCGACTTCGGGCGACTGCAGGGCTATCTCGCGGAGGTGGACCTGCCGCCCGCCGCGGCCGGCCGGCTCACCGAGCTGGACGCGCTGCTCGCCGCGCTCCTGGAGCCCGGGTGGGTCGCCGACGCGCTCGCCACCGATCCGGAGGCGGTGCACGCGCTGTCCCGTGCGATCCGGCAGGACATCCCCGAGTCGGTCGACACGTACACCCGTACTCGGTGGTGGACCCGGCTCAATCCGGGGAGCGAGCCACCGGAGCGGCACCTGGAGCGCCAGCTCGGCCTCCTGCACACGGAGGCCGAGGCCATCGCGTCCGCCCTGCGCGAGCAGGAGGCGCGACGCCAGCAGACCCACACGCGCTATCTGGAGGACCGCGGCCACGGCGCCTGACGGAGAGACGACGTCTTCGCCCAGTGGGCACCCACCACGATCCGGTCCGTCCGGCGTTCGATGACGGACACGCGGGCTCACCGGGCGGCACCGGGCACGCCTCGGGCACGGCGGGGGGTCCGGGAGCGTGCCCCGGCTCAGGGGGATCGCCCGCCGCGGGCGCGTCCCCCGCGCGTCCGGCCTAGGCTGGGACGATGGCCGTCATCGATCTGCGGGAGTTCGGGCCGGAGTTCACCGCCGACCCGTATCCGTACTACGCCAGGCTCCGAGCCGCCGGACCCGTCCACGAGATCGTCACCCCTTACGGCGACCGCATGTGGCTCATCGTCGGGCACGACGAAGCCCGCGCCGCGCTCGCCGATCCGCGGTTGTCGAAGTCCCCCGGCACCCTGGGGCTGATGATGCTCGACGAGCAGGTGATCGGGCCGCATCTGCTGGTGCTGGACCCGCCGGACCACACGAGGCTGCGCAAGCTCGTCGCCCGCGAGTTCACCATGCGCCGGGTCGAGGCGCTGCGCCCCCGCGTCCAGCGGATCGCCGACGATCTGATCGACGCGATGCTCCCGGCCGGACGGGCCGACCTCGTCGACGCGTTCGCCTTTCCGCTGCCCATCACCGTCATCTGCGAACTCCTCGGCGTCCCGGCCGGCGACCACGACCGCTTCCGCGCCTGGTCCACCGAGGTCGTCGCGCCGACCGGCGCGGAGGCCGAGCGCGCCGCCGTGCACGAACTCTCCGCGTATCTCGACGAACTCATCGAGGACAAGCGGTGCACCCGCCCCGCCGACGATCTGCTGTCGGCCCTCCTGCGCACACTCCCCCATAGCCCTGCGGGCATGGGAGGGACCCCCATCGAGGACGGGGACCGGCTCTCCGCGGCCGAGCTGCGCGCCATGGCGTATCTGCTGCTCATCGCCGGCCATGAGACGACCGTCAATCTGATCTCCAACGGTGTCCGGGCCCTGCTCGCCCATCCCACCCAACTGGCGGCGCTCCGCGCGGACGTCGGACTCCTCGACGGCGCCGTCGAGGAGATGCTGCGCTACGACGGACCCGTCGAGACCGCGACCGAGCGCTTCACCCGCGAGCCGGTCCCCTGCGGAGGCTCGGTCATCCCGGCGGGCGAGGCGGTGCTTGTCGCCCTCGCCGCCGCCGACCGCGACCCGGAGCGCTTCACCGAGCCGGACCGCTTCGACATCCGCGGCGAGAACCGAGGGCATCTCGCCTTCGGGCACGGCATCCACTACTGCCTGGGGGCGCCACTGGCGCGGCTGGAGACGGGCATCGCGATCCGGACCCTGCTGGAGCGCTGCCCCGGCCTCGCCCTCGATCCCGAGGGCGGGCCGTTCGACTGGCTGCCGGGCATGCTCATACGCGGTGTCCGCCGCCTGCCCGTCAGATGGTGACGTCCCTGCGAGGCCGGTGACCTCAGCCGTCCAGCCCCGGGATCTCCTCGATCCGCACCGGTCTGTGCTCCCGCCGCGACACTTCGCAGGCCTCGGCCACGCGCAGCGCCTCCAGCGCCTCACGGCCGTCGCACGGGTTGGCCAGTTCACCGGCGGCGACCTGGATGAAGGCGTCCAGCTCGGCTTCGTACGCCGCGGCGAAGCGCTCCAGGAAGCCGGGCCAGGGCTTGTCGGCGGGGGGCGGGCCCTGCGGTTCGGTGGAGGTGATCGGCGTACGGTCGTCGAGGCCCACGGCGACCGTGTCCAGCTCGCCGCAGAGCTCCATGCGGACGTCGTAGCCCGCGCCGTTGCAGCGCGTCGCCGTGGCGGAGACCAGCACTCCGTCGTCCAGCGTCAGCACCGCCGCCGCGGTGTCGACGTCGCCCGCTTCACGGAACATCGCGGGCCCCGCGTCCGAGCCGGTGGCGTACACGTCGACGATCTCGCGGCCCGTGATCCAGCGCAGGATGTCGAAGTCATGGACCAGACAGTCGCGGTAGAGACCGCCGGACAGCGGCAGATACGCGGCGGGCGGCGGAGCCGGGTCCGCCGTGATGGCCCGTACGGTGTGGAGCCGGCCGAGGCTTCCCGAGCGCACCAGCTTCCGGGCCGTGCCGTACCCCACGTCGAATCGGCGCATGAAGCCGAGCTGGAGCACGGTGCCCGCGCTGTCCACCTCGCGCAGCGCGCCCAGGGTCCCCGGCAGGTCGAGGGCGATCGGTTTCTCGCAGAAGGCGGGCAGTCCGGTGCGAGCCGCCCGGCCGATCAGATCGGCGTGGGCGGCGGTGGCGGAGGCGATGACGACGGCGTCGACGCCCCAGGTGAAGACCTCGTCGACGGAGGGGGCCGCGGTGGCGCCGATACGGTCCGCGACCTCACGCGCCCGCTTGGCGTCGGTGTCGGCGACCACCAGGGAGCCGACCTCGCGGTGACGGCTGAGGACGCCCGCGTGGAAGGCGCCGATACGTCCGGTTCCGATGAGTCCGATGCGCATGGCCCCAAGGTGGAGTCCGCCCCGCGACCCTGTCAAGCATTTGTCCTGACAATCGGACTGCACAACTTCCGGTCATCAAACCCTGCGACTACGCTCGCAACGTGCCCAAACAGCCCAGAGACACGACGAGAGACACGACGGAAGCCACCGTTTCGCTCCAGCTCGGCGTGGACCGCACCAGCCCCGTCCCGCTGTACTTCCAGCTCTCCCAGCAGCTGGAGGCGGCCATCGAGCACGGCACGCTCACCCCGGGCAGCCTGCTCGGCAACGAGATCGAGCTGGCCGGCCGGCTCGGCCTGTCCCGGCCCACCGTGCGGCAGGCCATCCAGTCACTCGTCGACAAGGGGCTGCTGGTGCGCCGCCGGGGCGTGGGCACCCAGGTCGTGCACAGCAAGGTCAAGCGGCCGCTGGAGCTGAGCAGCCTCTACGACGACCTCGAGGCGGCCGGCCAGCGCCCGGCGACCCGCGTGCTGCAGAACACCGTCGAGCCGGCGACCGCGGAGGTCGCCGCCGCGCTCGGGGTGCCGGAGGGCAGCGACGTCCACATGATCGAGCGGCTGCGGTACGCGCACGCGGAGCCGATGGCCCATCTGCGCAACCATCTGCCCGCAGGGCTGCTGCCCCTGGACAACGAGCAGCTGGAGTCCACCGGGCTCTACCGCATGATGCGGGCCGCGGGCATCACGCTGCACAGCGCCCGCCAGTCGGTCGGGGCCCGCGCCGCGACCGCCGACGAGGCCGAGCGGCTGGGCGAAGAGACGGGCGCGCCGCTGCTGACCATGCAGCGGACCACCTTCGACGACACCGGGCGCGCAGTCGAGTTCGGCTCGCACGTCTACCGGGCCTCTCGGTACGCCTTCGAGTTCCAGCTCCTCGTCAGGCCGTAGGGTCCGTCTCCCGTTCACCGGTCTGCGTAAGTATGTTCGGACAAAGTATTGACGGGTCGGCGCCGCCGACGTAAAAACTCACCCAGCCGCAATCGGGCGGCCGGGAGAGAAGGCGGACACCCCATGCGTACACCCCGCACGGCAGCAGTCCTGCTCGCCGCACTCGCACTCGCCGTGGCCGGATGCAGCAGCTCCGGCGGCAAGGACTCCGAGGAGAAGCCCGAGGGCGGGGGAGGCGGCGGCAAGCCCGCCACGACCGAGCGGCTGAAGATCGCGATGGTGACCCACTCCGGCGAGGGCGACACCTTCTGGGACATCGTCCAGCGCGGCGCCAAGGACGCGGCGGCGAAGGACAACGTCGAGTTCCTCTACGCGGCGAACAAGGAGGGCAAGGAGCAGGCCCAGCTCGTCCAGACGTACATCGACCAGAAGGTCGACGGCATCGTCGTCACCCTCGCCAAGCCCGAGGCGGTCAGGGACGTCGTCAAGAAGGCGGTCGCCGCCGGGATACCCGTCGTCACCATCAACTCCGGCGGGCAGTTCTCGGCCGAGGTCGGCGCGCTCAGCCACATCGGCCAGGACGAGTCCGTGGCCGGCGAGGCCGTCGGTGAAGAGCTCAACAAGCGCGGGAAGAAGAAGGCGGTCTGCGTCATCCACGAGCAGGGCAACGTCTCGCTCGAGGACCGCTGTGCGGGAGTGAAGAAGACCTTCGAGGGGACCGTCGAGAACCTCAACGTCGACGGCACCAACATGCCCGCCACCACCTCCTCCATCGAGGCGAAGCTGCAGAGCGGGAAGGACATCGACGCGGTCGTCACGCTCGGCGCGCCGTTCGCCGCCGCCGCCGTCCAGGCCAGGCAGAGCGCCGGGAGCACGGCGGAGATCGACACCTTCGACCTCAACGCCGAGGTCGTCAAGCGCCTCAAGGCCAAGGAAGTCGGCTTCGCCGTCGACCAGCAGCCGTACCTCCAGGGTTATCTCGCCGTCGACGAGCTGTGGCTCAACAAGACCAACGGCAACGTCATCGGCGGCGGCAAGCCGGTCCTCACCGGACCCGCGCTCGTGACCGAGAAGGACGTGCCCGCCCTCGAGAAGCTCACGGCCGACGGCACCCGATGACGCCCGTCCGGCATCCGAGGACGTCCGCCCGGCACCCGATGAGCTGCGCCCGGCATCCGATGACCTCCGCCCGGCTGCGGACGTCCGTCCGGCACCCGATGAGCTGCGCCCTCACCTACCCGCCGGTCACCCCCGCAAAGGTGCCGAGGGATACTTACCGCAGATTTCACCAAGCGGAGCAAGAGGGGCACGGCGTCGTGGCAAGGGTTCGGACAGGGGTACGCGCGGTCGGCGCGGTGCTGGCGGCGGTGCTGGGAGTCTCCCTCGCGGGGTGCAGTGCCACCGGAGGCAAGCGGGCCGAGGACGCGCGCATGGCCGCCGCGGCCGAGGGCCGGCCCGCGGTCAGCACCCCGCGCTGGACCTTCGCCATGGTCACCCACTCCGGGGACGGCGACACCTTCTGGGACATCGTCCAGCGCGGTGCCAAGGAGGCGGCGGCCAAGGACAACATCGACTTCCTCTACGCCCACAGCGACGAGGCCCAGCAGCAGGCCCAGCTCGTCGACACGTACATCGACAAGAAGGTCGACGGGCTGATCGTCACGCTCGCCAAGCCCGACGCCATGAAGGACGCCGTCGCCAAGGCCACCAGGGCCGGGATCCCGGTGATCACCGTGAACTCCGGCTCCGAGCAGTCCAAGGCCTTCGGCGCGCTGACCCACATCGGCCAGGACGAGTCGATCGCCGGTGAGGCCGTCGGCGACGAACTCGTCAAGCGCGGCCGCAAGAAGGCCGTGTGCGTTCTGCACGAGCAGGGCAACGTCGGCCATGAGCAGCGCTGCGCCGGGGCGAAGAAGACCTTCGACGGGGCGCTCGAGAACCTGTACGTCGACGGCACCAACATGCCCGACGTCCAGGCGGCCATCGAGGCGAAGCTCCAGTCCGACCGGTCCGTCGACGCGGTCGTCACCCTCGGGGCCCCCTTCGCGGACGCGGCCGTCCAGGCCAGGGACACCGCGGGGAGCAAGGCCGAGATCGACACCTTCGACCTGAACGCCAAGGTCGCCACCGCGCTCCAGGCCGGGAAGCTCGGCTTCGCCGTCGACCAGCAGCCCTACCTCCAGGGCTACGAGGCCGTCGATCTGCTGTGGCTGCACCGCTACAACGCCGATGTGCTCGGCGGCGGGCGGCCCGTGCTCACCGGACCGCAGATCATCACCGACAAGGACGCCGCCGAACTGCAGGACCACACGGAGCGGGGGACCCGATGACCGCGACCGCACCACCCGCACACGACAGGACGGACGGGGCGGACGGGGCGGACGAGCGGCTCCTGCGCACCTCGCCGCTGAAGAAGCTCCTCGGCCGGCCCGAGCTCGGATCCGTCGTCGGCGCCGCCGCCGTCTTCATCTTCTTCTCGATCGTCGCCGACAGCTTCCTTCAGGCGTCCAGCCTCGGCACGGTGCTGTACGCGGCGTCCACGATCGGCATCATGGCCGTCCCCGTCGCGCTGCTGATGATCGGCGGTGAGTTCGACCTCTCCGCCGGTGTGCTGGTGACCAGCTCCGCTCTGATCTCCTCGATGTTCAGCTACCAGATGACGGCGAACGTCTGGGTCGGCGTCCTGGTGTCCCTGCTGGTCACGCTCGCGATCGGCGTCTTCAACGGCGTCATGCTGACCCGGACGAAGCTGCCGAGCTTCATCATCACGCTCGGCACGTTCCTGATGCTCACCGGCCTCAATCTGGGCTTCACCAAGCTGATCAGCGGCACGGTGTCGACCAAGACCATCGCCGACATGCAGGGCTTCGCGTCCGCGAAGGCCCTCTTCGCCTCGCAGCTCACGATCGGCGACGTCGACCTCAAGGTGACGATCCTCTGGTGGATCGGGCTGGTCGCCCTCGCCACCTGGATCCTGCTGCGGACCCGCTTCGGCAACTGGATCTTCGCGGCCGGCGGCGGCGCCGACGCGGCCCGCGCGGTCGGCGTCCCGGTGGCCAGGACCAAGATCGGCCTCTACATGGGCGTGGGGTTCTGCGCCTGGATATCCGGACAGCATCTGCTGTTCTCGTTCGACGTCGTCCAGTCCGGCGAGGGCGTCGGGAACGAGCTGATCTACATCATCGCGGCCGTCATCGGCGGCTGCCTGATCACCGGCGGCTACGGCTCGGCGATCGGCTCCGCGGTCGGTGCCTTCATCTTCGGCATGACGAGCAAGGGCATCGTGTACGCGGAATGGAACCCTGACTGGTTCAAGTTCTTCCTCGGAGCGATGCTCCTTCTGGCCACCCTGCTCAACGCATGGGTCCGCAAGCGCGCGGAGGCGAGCAAGTAGATGACCGACACCACGCCCCTCGTGGAGCTCGACGACGTCAGCAAGTACTACGGCAACGTCCGCGCGCTCGAAGGGGTCTCCCTCGAGGTCCACGCCGGCGGGATCAGTTGTGTCCTCGGGGACAACGGCGCGGGGAAGTCCACCCTCATCAAGATCGTCGCGGGGCTCCACCGGCACGACGCGGGAACCTTCTCGATCGAGGGCGAGCCGGTCACCCTCTCCTCGCCCCGCGAGGCCCTCGACCGGGGCATCGCCACGGTCTACCAGGACCTCGCCGTCGTACCGCTCATGCCGGTCTGGCGGAACTTCTTCCTCGGCTCCGAGCCGACCAAGGGCGAAGGCCCGTTCAAACGGCTCGACGTCAGGCTGATGCGTGAGACCACGCGCGCCGAGCTGCTGCGCATGGGCATCGACCTGCGCGACGTCGACCAGCCCATCGGCACCCTGTCGGGCGGCGAACGGCAGTGCGTGGCCATCGCCAGGGCCGTCTACTTCGGCGCCAAGGTGCTGGTCCTGGACGAGCCCACGGCGGCGCTCGGGGTCAAGCAGTCCGGCGTCGTTCTGAAGTACGTGGCCGCGGCACGTGACGCGGGGCTCGGCGTGGTGCTCATCACCCACAACCCCCATCACGCCTATCTCGTGGGCGACCGCTTCGTCCTGCTCAAGCGCGGCACGATGTTCGGCAGACACAGCAAGTCCGAGATCACCCTGGACGAGCTCACGCGTCAGATGGCGGGCGGCAGCGAACTCGACGACCTGCGCCACGAACTGGAACGGGCCCCGGTTCCGCGCCATCTCGGAGGGCACGACCTGGGGCACGGCCGAGGCGCGGACCGCCGGGGCACGTACGGCTGACGCGGGCGAGCGCCCGGCCTGGACACGTTCACGTGCCGGCGCCGGTGCCGGTGCCGAGACGGCGGGCGAGCCAGGGCTCCCGTGCCAGCACTGCCCCTGCCGTGACACCGACCGCGATCGCGACGCAGAGCACGATCAGCCAGGACAGGAGCGTGAGGACCGTGCCGACGGGTCCGTACTCGGCGAGACTCCGGTTGATCGCGCGGGGCATGTAGTACCGGCTGCCGATCGACAGCGCGGTGACGGCGAAGCCGGTCAGGAGTGCGCCGGGCAACAGCGGACGCCAGCCGATGAGCCCGCCGAGCAGCAGATGCTGGCTCCACCACCACAGGAGCGTCTGGGACAGCATCGTCACCGGGATGGCCAGCCACAGACCGGCGCCGAATCCGTCGCGCACCGGCGCCTGCACGGTCAGGACGGACAGCCACACGCCGATCCAGGCCAGCCAGCGCCATGCGGCGATCTTGGTGCCGGTCCTCGGGATCAGCCAGGCCCGTTTGCACAGCCGCTGCATCGCCCGGCTGCAGGCCGTGGCGGACAGCAGCACCATCAGCGCGCCGATCACACCGGTGGCGTCGCGCAGATTGTCGTCGGTGGACCGGTACACCTGCTCCAGTTGGTCCCTGGAGGCGCCGGTGAGCCCGAACACCGACGACACGGAACTGATCAGCTGATTGCGTACCCCCTCGGGTGCGAAGGAGCCGACGACGAACAGCAGCGGGACGGCCGTCACAAAGCACTGCGCGGCCAACCGGGTCGCGGAGTCGAAGATGTTCACCGCGACCATACGGGCCGTCAGTTGCGTGACGACGGGAAAGCGGGCCTCGGTGCGCGCGGCCATCGACCGCACGAACGCCCGCTGGGCCTCGAACTGTGCCGTCCACCATGACGGGCGGAGGAAGGCAGCCCGCGGCCGCGTGGTCATGGCGTTGCTCCTTCCCTGCGACCAAGAGTGCGGGAGTCGGGCCGCACCGGCATCTCGGGAATCACGCAGGCGTCGCCGAATCTGCGGCCACAGGTGTTCCGGAGCGGGCCCTTGTGCTCTGTTTGCGTGAGTCCGTCATCGGAGGTGACGATGGACGGGTGAGCGGCCGGCCACCGGCACGCGTGCGGGCGGCCGGTGCGCCGGCCCGGCCGAGGGAGCGGCGCGGACGACACCCTGCGGAGGGGAGTGTCATGGTCCTCGACTTGCTGCTCATCGCCGTCGCCATCACCCTCGACCCCTTGCCGATCATGGCCTTTGTGCTGGTGCTGTCGTCGCACAAGGGCGTCCGGCGGGGACTGGTCTTCATCCTCGCCTGGCTGGCGTGCCTCGTCGCGGTGATCGCCTTGGTCCTGCTGTTCACCGGCGGTACCCCGCCACCACCCAGGTCACCGCCCTCCACGGCCGCGCTCGCGGCCAAGCTCGCCATCGGCGTCGGCCTGGTCGCCTACGGCGAGTACCGGCGGCGGCGCCGTCACGACGCGCCCGGCAAGGCCGCGCCGGCCGGGCGCGCCAAGCACGCGCGCCCGACGCACTCCGGGTCGAGCCGGATGTCCCCCTGGTCCGCCGCCGGGCTGGCCGTCTTTCTGCAGCCCTGGGGTCTGGTCGCTGCGGCGGCCACCATCGTCGTCAAGGCCGATCTGTCCCATCTCGGCTCGTACGTGGCCCTGTTCGGCTTCTGCATCCTCGCCAGCGCCAGCCTGCTCGCCGCCGAGCTGTACACGGTGCTCGCGCCGGAGGCCGCGGGAGTCCGCCTGCAGCGTCTGCGCACCTGGCTGGAGGAGCACGAGGAGCCGGCCATCGTCCTCGGCTGCCTGGTGGTGGGTCTGTGGCTGACCGGCAACAGCATCTACCAGCTGACGAGTTGACCGCCGAGCAGCCGTGCCGCCCTTGCGCGGCGCGGCCCCCGCGCCCCGGTGGCGGCACGGAGCCGAAGGTGCGAAGCCCTGCGACGAGTGCTGCAATGGCATACAGGACGCCGCGTGCCGGAGGGCGCGCCGAGCCATCGGCAGGCGAGCCGGGCCCGGACCGCTGATGCGCTCGCAAGGAGTGGTCATGAGCGAAGACTTCGAGGACATGGGACCTGTCGACTACCTGGTCCTGGAATTTCCCGGCGATCGCATGACAGGCGAAGGGTTCCCCCTGCTCATCGACCTGGTCGACCGCCGGATCATCCGCATTCTCGACCTGCTGTTCGTCCGCAAGGACACCGACGGCTCCGTCACGGTCCTGGAGCTGTCCGAGGTCGGTGACGACGAACTGGACCTGACCGTTTTCGAAGGCGTCTCCTCCGGCCTGCTCGGCCAGGACGACATCGACGAGGCCGGCGCGGCCGTCGAACCCGGCAACTCCGCGGCGATCATGCTGTACGAGAACACCTGGGCCGCCCCGCTCGCCCGGGCCCTGCGGCGCAGCGGCGCACAGTTCGTGGCGGGAGGGCGGATCCCGGTCCAGGCCCTGCTCGCCTCGCTGGACGCGGTCGAAGGCATGCCGGAAGAGGGATCCCCGGCGGCCTGAGCCCCGGGCCCCACGGCCCGTCCGCGTCCGCCCTCACAAGGGCACAGGGAAGGCACAGGGAAGGCACAGGGAGTCGAACATGCCACGCCTCATCCGTCGAGTCGCCCGTACCGCCGTCGTCGCCGGGACCGCCACCGCGGTGTCCAATCGTGTGTCGCGGCGACAGTCGGGCCGGTGGTCACAGCAGCAGGAGCAGACACAGCAGCAGACACAGACGCAGCAGCAGCCGCAACAGAGCGCGGCTCCGGCACCGTCGCAGGAGACGGTTCCCCCGCCGATGCCGCCCGACGACGCCATGGGCAGGAAGATCGACAGGCTCAAGGAGCTCGGTGAGCTGAAGGCCCAGGGGATTCTGACCGAGCAGGAGTTCGCGGCCGAGAAGCAGAAGGTCCTCGGCTGAGGGCCGCCCTCGATGACCCAGCCGCAACCGCAGCCGCATCCGCCGACTGGGCCTCCGCGGGCAGACACGCCCGGTGACGGCGCCCAGCCGGAGGAGGCGGACCGGTTGCGCGCTTTGCTGCGCAGCCCCGGCTATCTCAGGACGCTCGTGTTCTGCGCCGTCATCGGCATCCCGGTGTCGCTGGCCGCGTTCTGGTTCCTCGTGGCGCTCCACCAGCTGGAGCACCTGCTGTGGGTGCACCTCCCGGAGGTGCTGGGCTGGTCCCTGCCGCCCTGGTGGTGGCCGCTGGTACTGCTTCCGGTCGCGGGTCTGGTGGTCGGCCTGGTCGTCACCCGTATGGCCGGAGCGGGTGGCCATGTCCCCGCGTACGGGCTGCACGCCGGCGGCGCCTCCTCGAAGGCACTGCCGGGAGTCGCCGTCGCGGCGCTGGCGAGCCTGCCGCTCGGTGCGGTGCTGGGCCCGGAAGCGCCGTTGATCGCCGTGGGTGGCGGTCTGGCCCTGCTGTTCAGGGACCTCGTGCGCAAGGAAGCGACGCCGCAGAGCACGGCGCTCCTGGGCGCGGCCGGGGCAGCCGCGGCCATTTCGGTGATCCTCGGCAATCCGCTGATCGGCGCCGTGCTCCTGATGGAGGTGGCAGGGGTGGGCGGCCCGCAGCTGTTCGCGGTCATGCTTCCGGCCCTGCTCTCCAGCGGCGTGGGTGCCCTCGTGTTCACCGGGTTCGGCCGCTGGACCGGCCTGGAGGAGGGCAGCCTCAGCCTGAAACTCTCGGGGTCGTTCCCGCACCTGGACGTCGGGGACGTGGTCTGGACCCTGCCGATGGCGGTCGTCATCGGCGTTCTCGTCCACATGATCTTCTCCGGAGGGCGGCTGGCGGCCGCCGCCGTCGCCAGGCGGACCCTCACGGCGTCGGTGCTGTGCGCGCTCGGCGCCGGTCTCTGCGCGGCCCTGTACGCCGTGCTCACCGACCGGTCACCCGCCGACGTCGCCTCGTCGGGCCAGGGAACGATGGTGCAGCTGGCCGCCGATCCGCACACGTGGGGCGTCGGGGCGCTGGTGGCCGTTCTCGTGTTCAAGAGCGTCGGCTACGCCCTGTGCCTGGGCAGTCTGCGCGGTGGCCCGATCTTTCCCGCACTTTTCCTCGGAGCCGCGGCGGGCGTCCTGCTGGCACCCCTGCCGGGCTTCGGAGTGATTCCCGGCATGGCGGCGGGCATGGCCGCCTCGGCCGCTGCCGCGCTCCGGCTGCCGGTCAGCAGCGTGGTGCTCGTGGTGCTGCTGCTCGGCAGTATCGCCATGATTCCCGTGGTGATCCTGGCGGCGGTGATCGCGTTCATCACGGCGGAACTTCTGCCGGCCCGCCCCGGAGTGCCGGCGCCGCACGAGCCGGAACCGACGGCCCGGGCCGGTGCGCGGGGACCGTCGTGACGGCCCGGATGACTCCGGAGGCGTTCCGGACCCTGTACGAGCGGCTGCGCGAGCAGGCACGGCAGAGCCCGCAGGACAGACGAGGCACGCTGAACCACCTCACGCCCGCACGCGTCGTGGCAGCGGTCCGGGAGGTCACGAACGGGCGCACGATTTCCCTCGCCGCTCAGGTGGACACCTCGCCGGGGCCGGACAACCCCGACCCCGCGGCGCACCGGATGACAGGGGCCGAGCCGCACGACGGCGGCCCGGAAGGGCTGGACTTCGCCCTCGACCGCTTTGCCATGAACGTGCACGGCGATGTGGACAGCCATCTCGATGCACTGTGCCATGTCATGTATGACGGTGCGCTCTACAACGGCATACCGGCGAGCAGCGTCACGCCGGACGGTGCCACCGCCCTCACCGTCGACGTCGTCCGTGACGGCATCGTGGGCCGCGGGGTGCTGCTGGACATCCCCCGGCTGCGGGGCGTGCCCTGGCTGGAGCCGGGCGACCATGTGACGGTGGACGACCTGGCCGCGGCCGAGACCGCCCAGGGCGTCCGCGTCGGTGCCGGGGATCTGCTGCTCGTGCGCGTGGGCCATCGGCGCAGGCGCCGGGAGTCCGGGGCCTGGAACGCCGCGGAGGCGCGGGCCGGTCTGCATCCGGAAGCGGTCGGATTCCTGGCCGACCGGCAGGTCGCGATGCTCGGCAGCGACGGCAACAACGACACCGCCCCGAGCGTCGTGGACGGAGTCGCCTTCCCTGTCCATGTACTGACGATCCAAGCCATGGGGATGCACCTGATGGACTATCTGCAGTTCGAGGAGCTGGCGCCGGTCTGCGAGCAGGAGGGCCGCTGGAGCTTCCTCTGCGTGGTCGCGCCGCTGCGCCTTCCCGCGGCCACCGGCTCCCCGGTCAACCCGATCGCGGTGCTGTGACAGTGGCGCACGGCTCCGCCCGGACGGTCCGGTCGCCGCCCACCCGATCCACCGATACGTTCGATCCGTAGGCCAGAACCGCGAGGACGGTGACCGCCGTGAACGACTTCCCGCACTACGACGTCATCATCATCGGCACGGGCGCGGGCGGAGGCACCCTCGCCCACCGCATCGCCCCGTCGGGAAAACGCGTACTCATTCTCGAACGCGGCGACTATCTCCCCCGGGAGCGGGACAACTGGGAGTCCACGGCCGTCTTCGTCAAGGGCAAGTACCGTGCCCCCGAGTTCTGGTACGACAAGCACGGCAACACCTTCCCGCCGGAGGTCAACTACTACGTCGGCGGCAACACCAAGTTCTACGGGGCCGCCCTCTTCCGGCTCCGCCCGGAGGACTTCGGCGAGCTGCGCCACCACGGCGGCATCTCCCCCGCCTGGCCGATCCGCTACGAGGACCTGGAGCCGTACTACACCCAGGCCGAACACCTCTACCTCGTGCACGGCAGACACGGCGAGGACCCCGGTGAGGGCCCGGCGAGCGAGCAGTACGCGTACCCGCCCGTCGAGCACGAGCCGCGCATCCAGCAGTTGAGCGACGACCTCGAGAAGCGCGGGCTGCACCCCTTCCATCTGCCCATCGGCGTCAATCTGCGCCAGGACGAGAACGGCCGGGCCACCCACTCCAGCGTGTGCATCCGCTGCAACCGGGTCGACGGCTTCCCCTGTCTGGTGCGGGGCAAGTCCGACGCACAGGTGATCTGCGTCGAACCCGCCCTGGAGCACCCCAACGTCGAAATGATCACCAACGCCCATGTGGTCCGCCTGGAGACCGACCCTGGTGGACGCAGCGTCAGTACCGTCGTCGCCCGGCTCGGCGACGGCGCCGGCGGTGGCGACAGATCACCGGCCCGATTCTCCGCCGACGTCGTCGTCGTCGCGTGCGGCGCCGTCAACTCCGCGGTCCTGCTGCTGGCATCGGCCAACGACCGGCACCCGGGCGGCCTGGCCAACAGCTCGGACGTGGTGGGCCGCCACTACATGCGCCACAACAACCTGGCGCTCATGGCGGTGTCCAAGGAACCCAACGACACCCAGTTCCAGAAGACCCTCGCCCTGAACGACTGGTACTTCGGCGCCGACGACTGGGACTATCCGCTCGGCGGCATCCAGATGCTCGGCAAGTCGGACGCCGACCAGATCCACGGCGAGGCCCCGCGCTGGGCCGGGGCCGTGACCCCGGACATGCCCTTCGAGGTGCTGGCCCACCACGCCGTCGACTTCTGGCTGTGCGGCGAGGACCTCCCGGACCCGGACAACCGCGTCACCCTGGACCGCGACGGCGGTATCCATCTCGCCCTCGACGAGAAGAACAACATCGAGGGGCTGAACCGGCTGCGCCACAAGCTGCAGGGCATGCTGGGCCATCTGGGCATGCACGAGCACCATCTGCTGTCGCACAGCATCTATCTACACAAGGGCATGCCCATCGGCGCGACCGCCCACCAGGCCGGCACCGTGCGCTTCGGCGACGATCCGCGCAGCTCTGCCCTGGACGTCAACTGCAAGGCCCATGACCTCGACAACCTCTACGTCGTGGACACGAGCTTCTTCCCGGGCATCGGCGCGGTCAATCCGTCCCTGACCGCCATCGCGAACGCCCTGCGCGTCGGCGACCACATCGTGGAGCGGCTGCGCGGCTGACCCGACCGGGGGAACATCGCGCGCCAACGGCCCAAGGCGCACTGTGCCGTGCCGCCTTCGCGGGCCTCCTGATGGTTCGGTAGCCCGCGGGTCCCCGACGGCGACACCACCACGTCCCCGTGGGATCCCCGCCACGTACGTACCCAGGAGGCATCGTGAACACCCAGGCCGGTGCGGCACCGTACGCGATCCCGCCGCTGCTGAAGGGACAGAAGGCGCTGGTCACCGGCGCCAACTCAGGTATCGGCAAAGCGACGGCGATCGGCCTGGGCCGGGCGGGCGCCGATGTGGTCGTGAACTACGTGGCAGGCCAGGAAGCGGCCGAGCAGGTCGTCGAGGAGATCCAGTCCTTCGGGGTGCGCGCCGCCGCCTACGAGGCGGACGTGTCCCAGGAGGAACAGGTCGTCGGCATGGTCGACCGCATGGTCCGGGAGTTCGGGACCATCGACATCATGGTCGCCAACGCGGGCCTCCAGCGCGACGCCCCGGTCACCGAGATGACGCTCGCCCAGTGGCAGAAGGTCATCGACGTCAACCTCACCGGCCAGTTCCTGTGTGCCAGGGAGGCGACCAAGGAGTTCCTGCGGCGCGGTGTCGTTCCCGAGGTGTCCCGCTCCGCCGGGAAGATCATCTGCATGAGTTCGGTGCACCAGCTCATCCCGTGGGCGGGCCACGTCAACTACGCCTCCTCCAAGGGTGGCGTACAGATGATGATGGAGACGCTGGCCCAGGAACTGGCGCCGAAGGGGATCCGCGTGAACGCGATCGGCCCCGGCGCCATCAAGACCCCGATCAACACGAGCGCCTGGTCGACGCCCGAAGCCGAGAAAGCACTGCTGCAGCTCATTCCTTACGGCAGGGTCGGAGAGCCCGAGGACATCGCCCGGGCCGCCGTCGCCCTCGCGTCGGACCTCATGGACTACGTGGTCGGCGTCACCCTGTTCGTGGACGGGGGCATGACCCTCTTCCCCGGATTCGCCACAGGCGGTTGAGGCGCGCGCCTCCACCGAACGGTCCGACCACCGAAGGCATCCATGCACAATGCGGTCCACCTGCTGGCGGACGCACCCGCCCAGCTGCTCCCGGCCAGGGAGCTCATGGCGTTCACTCTGGCCTCCCACATCATCCTGGTGCCGATGGGGGTGGCGCTGCCGCTGATCACCCTGATCATGCACTACCGCGGGCTGCGCATGCACGATCCCGTCGCGCTGTTGCTCGCCCGCCGCTGGTCGGCCGTCATGGCGATCCAGTTCGCCGTCGGTGTCGTGACCGGCACCGTCCTCTCCTTCGAGTTCGGACTGCTCTGGCCGGGCCTCATGGGCCGGTGGGGTGATGTCTTCGGCATCGGATTCGGCATCGAGGCCTGGGCGTTCTTCCTGGAGGCCGTCCTCATCGCCATCTACCTGTACGGCTGGCGCAGGCTCAAGCCGAGGACCCACTTCCTGCTCGGGCTTCCGCTGCCCGTCGCGGCACTGCTCGGTGCGTTCGGCATCCTCGCGGCCAACTCGTGGATGAACACGCCCCAGGGCTTCACGCTCGACTCCGACGGCAACCCCGTCGACGTCGACATCTGGAAAGCGATCTTCACCCCGATGTTCGGGCCGCAGTACTGGCACTTCGTCGTGGCGATGCTGGTGACGGCCGGATACGTCGTCGCCGGTGTCTACGCGGTCGGCTGGCTCAGGGGCCGGAGGGACCACTATCACCGGCTCGGGTTCACCGTCCCCTTCACGCTGGCCGCGGTCTTCACCCCGGTCCAGTTCGTGCTCGGCGACTCCATCGCCCGCTCGGTCTTCCACAAGCAGCCCGTGAAATTCGCCGCGATGGAGATCGTCTGGGAGACCGACACCCATGTCCCGGAGTACATCTTCGGCAGGCTCCACCCGGACGGAACCGTCTCCGGCGGCATCAAGATCCCCCAACTCGACTCCATCCTCGCCGGTTTCAGGCCGGACACGAAGGTGACCGGACTCACGTCCGTCCCCGCGTCCGACCGTCCGACGGCGACCCAGGCCACCATCGTCCACTGGGCCTTCGACATCATGGTCGTGATCGGCTCGCTGCTCCTGCTCCTCGCCCTCTGGTACGGCTGGTACCGGCTGAGGGGGCGCCGGATGCCCGGCTCCCGCTGGTTCTACCGCGGTGCGGCATGCGCCGGCGTCGCCTCGGTCGTCGCCGTCGAATGCGGCTGGATCGCGACCGAGGTGGGGCGGCAGCCCTGGATCGTCTACCAGAACATGCGGGTCGCGGAGGCGGTGACGGCGACCCGTGCCTCCAGCCTCTGGATCATGTTCGGTCTGGTGATCGTCGTGTACGTCCTCCTCTTCGGCTCGTTCCTCGCCGTGCTGATGAAGATGCGCACCCGCTGGCGGCTCGCCGACGCCGAGCGGGCCAAGGGGCACCCGGTGGAGGGTGTTCCTGAGACCGACACGCCCTACGGCCCCCGCTCACGGCCCCCGGACGGCGGCGCTCTCGCCGCCGGCGGCAGCGGGTCCGTACCGGGTGAGGACGGTCGGTCGTGACCGCCGCGGACGTCATCGCCTTCGTCCTGCTGCTCGGGGTGGCCGCCTACGCCTGCGCCGGCGGCACGGACTACGGGGCCGGATTCTGGGACCTGTTCGCCGGGGGAGCGGAGCGCGGCAAGCGGCCCCGGTGGCTGATCGACCACGCCATGGCGCCCGTCTGGGAGGTCAACAACGTCTGGCTGATCTTCGTCTTCGTCATCATGTGGACCGGGTTCCCCGTGCTGTTCCAGACGGTCTTCTCCGCGATGTGGCTGCCGCTGGCGCTCGCCGCCGTCGGCATGGTCCTGCGCGGCGCCGGGTTCGCTCTGCGCAAACCCGCGCGGCGACTGGCCCGACGGCGCGTCTACGGGGCGGTCTTCGCCATCGCCTCGCTCATCACCCCGTACTTCCTCGGCGCCGCTGTCGGCGGGATCGCCTCCGGCCGGGCGGCACCCGGCACCGAGGCCTCGGCGCACGCCTGGGCCAATCCGACCTCACTCTTCTTCGGGCTGCTGACCATCGCCGCGACCGCCTTCCTGGGGGCGGTGTTCCTCTCCTCGGACGCCGCCCGCTTCGACGCGCCCGACCTCGTCGGCTACTTCCGGCGCCGGGCTCTCGGGAGTCTGGTCGTCGTCGTCCTGCTCGGTGTGGCCGCGTTCATCGTCACCCGCGGCGACGCGCCCCATATCTGGCACGGGCTCACCCATGGCGCGGGCCTCGTGTTCGTGATCGTGGCCGTCGTGGGCGCCCTCGGCACGGGCTGGCTGCTGCTGCGGGCCGGCGGGCGGTGGTCGCGTATCACGGCCGTCGCCATGGTCGCCGCGGCCGTCCTCGCCTGGGGGCTCGCCCAGCGTCCTTACCTGATCCCGACGTCCCTGACCGTGCAGGACGCCGCGGGGGATCCCACGACACTGAAGTGGCTGGGGTTCGTCACGCTTGTCGCCGCGATTTTCGTCTTCCCGGCCGTGTTCTTCCTCTACTGGCTGGACACCCACGGCGAGCTGGAGTCGCTCTCCGACGCCGACCTGCAGCAGGGTGGAACGGGTAGCCGGGCCGACGGCGACTGACGGGACGGACCGTGCTGACCGCCGAAGAGGTCCTCCTGGGCATCGCCCTGACGGTGGTGCTGGCCACCGGTTCGCAGATCGTGGCGAGCAAGCTGCGCGTCCCCGCGCTGATCCTGCTGCTGCCGGTCGGCTTCACCGCAGGTGCCCTGACCGACGTCATCAACCCCCACGAGCTGGCGGGTCAGAACTTCTCCGCCTTGGTGTCGCTGTCCGTCGCGGTGATTCTCTACGACGCCGGCCTCGGGCTCGACCTGCGCCGTCTCACCGGCCGAACCCGCGGGATCGTGGGCAGGCTGCTGCTGCTCGGCGTGCTCCTCACCTTCCTGGTCATCTGCGCCGTCGGCCCTGCGCTGTTCGACGCGTCGCTCAAGATGGCGGCGATGCTCGGTGTGATCCTCGTCGTGTCGGGCCCGACGGTCGTGGGGCCGCTGCTCGAGTACGTACGACCGACGGACAGGGTGCGGCGCATCCTGATCTGGGAGGGGACGCTGATCGACCCGATCGGCGGCATTCTCGGCGCCATCGTCTTTCACGCCGTCTCCCAGACGGGCCGCGTCGACGTCGGCAAGGGATACCAGCTGGGCCAGTTCTTGATCAGCCTGGCCATCGGCCTGGTGGGCGGGGTCGTGGGAGTCGCGTTGCTGTGGCTGACGCTGCGCACCCTCCGGCTCGGCGAAACGCTCGGCACACTGGCGCAGCTCGCCACGGTGATCGCCGTGTCGGCGGGCTGCGACATCGTCCGTGACGACACGGGACTCATCGCAGCGATCGTCACGGGGCTGGCCGTCACCAACATCCGCGGCTTCGACATGCCCGCCCGCCGCCCGTTCTTCGAAACGCTGGTCCAGCTGATCATCGGGCTGCTCTTCATCTCCATCTCGTCCACCGTCACCCCGGCGTCCGTGGTGCCCGTGCTCATTCCCGCGCTCGTCCTCATCGCGGTCCTCGTCCTGGTGGTCCGGCCGCTCGTGGTCCTTGCCGCCACCCACGGCTCGGGCCTGACCGGCGGGGAACGGGCCTTCATCGGATGGATGGCTCCGCGCGGCATCGTGGCGGCCTCCACGGCATCGGTCTTCGCCGCGTCCCTTGTCGACGAAGGGCTGAAGGGCGCCTCAAAGATCCTTCCGGTCACCTTCCTGGTGATCGTGGGAACGGTCCTGCTCTACGCGCTCACCGCGGCGCCCGTGGCCCGGCGGCTGGGGGTCGCCAGACCGGCGCGTACGAGGCCCCTGCTGGTGGGAGGCGACACGTGGGTGATCGGCCTCGGTCTGGCACTGAAGTCCGCGGGTCTCGATGTGCTCATGTGGGCGGGGCTCGACGAGCAGCGGGACCGGGTCAGAGACGCCGGTCTGGAGCTCGCGAAGGGCGACATGCTGGCGACGGCCACCAACCCCAGGGCGCGGCTGGAGGGCGTCTCGGCCGTGTTCCTCTGCACCGACGACGACGACTTCAACGCGCTCGCCTCGGTGATGGTCCAGGACAACGTCGAGGGCCCGGTCTACCGGGTCGGGCCCCCGCACGACAGCTACGGCGTCGTCGCCCCCTACACGGGCGGCGACATCCTGTTCGGCCGGGCCCTGGTCCGGCACCGGCTGGCGGCCCGGTACACGCAGGGTGCGCGCTTCGTGGTGATGCCCGCGGACCAGGCCCCGTCGGCGGGGTACGACCTGCTGTTCGTGGTGCGGGCCGACGGCCGCCTCGACCCGGTGACCGAGGCCGAGGCGGCCGTGCCGGGCCCGGGTGACATGGTCGTCCTGCTGGGCCCGGCTCCCGCCGAGCGGACGGGGACGGTCAAGGCCGGGCTGTGAAACCGGTCGCCGGGACGCCCGGAGGCCGGGCGCGATGACGGTCCGGGGAGATGACGGTTCAGAGATTGGACTCGGCAGAGCCCCGGGGCACCGCCGTCCCGTTCGCCCGGGCCCGGTTCAGCTCCCCGTCCAGGGTGAGGGCCGTGTCGATGAACGCGAGATGGGTGAAGGCCTGGGGGAAATTGCCGAGCTGGCGTCCGGTCAGGTCGATCTCCTCCGAGTACAGACCCAGATGGTTGGCGTAGGTGAGCATCTTCTCCAGGACGAGCCTCGCCTCGTTCAGTCTGCCCGCCCGTGCGAGTGCGTCGACATAGATGAACGTGCACAGGGAGAACGTGCCTTCGGAGCCGCGCAGGCCGTCGGGCGACGCCTCGGGGTTGTAGCGGTAGACCAGACTGTCGTTCACCAGCCGCTCGTCCATGGCCTTCAGAGTGGAGACCCACATCGGATCGTCCGGGGTGATGAAGCCGACGGTGGACATCCGCAGCAGTGACGAGTCGAGCACCTGGCTGCCGTAGTGCTGGACGAACGACTGCCGTTCCGGGTCCCAGCCCCGAGTCAGCACCTGCTCGTAGATCTTGTCGCGCTCGGTGCTCCAGCGGGCGAGCCTGGAAGGGCGGCCGCTCGCCGCGGCGAGCCGCAGCGCCCGGTCGAAGGCGACCCACGACATGACGCGGCCGTACGTGAAGTCCTGGCGCCCGCCCCGGGTCTCCCACAGGCCTTCCTCGGGCTGGTCCCAGTGGTCGCTGAGCCAGTCGAGGAGCGTGCGCAGGGATGTCCAGCCGCGGTGGTCCAGCTGGATGCCTCGCTGATGGGCGAAGAAGATGCTGTCCAGCGCCTCGCCGTAGATGTCGAGCTGAAGCTGATTGGCTGCCCCGTTGCCGATGCGCACGGGACTGGAACCCGCATAGCCCTCCCAGTGGTCGAGGGTCTCCTCGACCAGGTCGGAGGAGCCGTCGACCCGGTACATGATGTTGAGCGGCCCCGAGTCGCCGTCGCAGCCCGCCTTCTCGTGGACCCGGTCGCGCAGCCAGCCGATGAACGCCACCGCCTCCTCGGTGAAGCCGAGCCCCAGCAGGGCGTAGATGGAGAAGGAGGCGTCGCGGATCCAGGTGAAGCGGTAGTCCCAGTTGCGCTCGCCGCCCAGCTGCTCGGGCAGCCCTGTGGTCGGCGCCGCCACCAGTGCGCCGCTCGGCGCGTAGGTCATCAGCTTCAGTGTCACCGCCGAGCGTTCGACGGCCTCGCGCCAGCGGCCGGAGTAGTGGGACTGACCCAGCCAGTTGCGCCAGAACTGCACGGTTCCGTCGAAGAGTTCCATGAACTCGGCGTGCGGGATGTGCCGCGGCGGGCCGTCGGCGAACGACTCCAGGACGACGCCCCGCTCCTGGCCGGCCTGCAGGGTCAGGGTGAAGTGCATGTCGTGGTCGCCCAGGTCCTGGGGGACCAGACGCACGTCCTCGGGCTCGCGGACCGCGTGGACGGTCAGCTCCAGCTCGTCCGTGACGAACACCGCCCCCCGCTCGGTGTAGCGCAGCTCGTGCGGGGTGCGGCCGTAGTTGAACCGCGGAGCGATGTCCACCTGGAAGGTGAGGCTGCCGCGTACGCAGCGCAGCAGACGGACCAGACGGTGGCGCCGTGTGGCCGTCGCCCCGGTCACCGGCATGAAGTCGATGACCTCACCGGCACCTGCCTCGGTCATGAAGCGGGTGACCAGGACCGCGGTGTCGGGAAGGTACAACTGCTTGGTGGCGTACGTCTTGTCCACCGGGGCGACCTTGAAGTGCCCGCCCTTCTCGCTGTCCAGCAGGGACCCGAAGATGCTCGGCGAGTCGAAGCGCGGCGAGCAGTACCAGTCGATCGTTCCTTGGGTGGTGACCAGCGCCGCGCTCTGCAGATCACCGATCAGTCCGTGGTCCTCGATGAGGGGGTAGTCGCCCATCCCGAACCCCTTTCGCCTGGGTCTGCGGGCAGATGCCGCTCCATTAGCTTAGGCATTCGCGGCATTTAGGGCTTTTCGGGAAAATTCGTGCACCGCGGAGAACGGGCCTACCGTGGAGACGACCCTGCACACCAGGTGAGAACCCGGGGGCGCACACGATGATGTCCTGGGCGACGGCCTTCCGGATGCGGCAGTACGCGAAAGCGAGCCTCTGGATCGTCCCGCTGTTCGGGATCATCCTCGGCACGTTCCTCGCGGATGCCGTGGTGTGGCTCGACGACAGGGTGCGGATGCCCACGGACTGGCAGTACTCCGCGTCGACCGCGAGCAGCGTTCTCAGTTCGATCGTCGGAGCGATGGTCGCCCTTCTCGGCTTCGTCGTGACCATCGGCGTCCTCGTCGTCCAGCAGGCCACGGGAACGCTGTCACCGCGCTACATGCGGCTCTGGTACCGGGACCGGCTGCAGAAGGCCGTGCTCGCCACCTTCACCGGAACGTTCGCCTTCGCCTTCTCGCTGCTGCGCCGCATCGAGACGGACTTCGTGCCCGATCTCGGTGTCACGCTGGCGGGAGTGGCCGTCGCCGCGAGTCTGTTGCTCCTCCTGATCTATCTCAACCGTTTCATCCACAACCTCAGACCGGTGGCCATCGCCGACCTCGTGTCACGCGCGGGGCAGCGGCTGATCGAGCGTGGGGCGACGCTGGTCGGCAGCGGGACGGTCCGTGCCGGGAGCCCGGTCGCACCCCTGAGCGGCGGACCGGTGACCCTGGTCCGCACCGAGCGGGGCGGTGCGCTTCAGGGCGTCAACGCCGTGCGGCTGGCGGCCGTCGCCGAGCATCACGACTGCGTCGTGGTGCTCACCCACCGGGTGGGCGACTCCGTACCACCCGGCGGCGCGCTGCTCGAGGTCCACGGAGCGGCGCCGCCCGACCCACGGGCCCTGACCGGGCTCGTGGCGCTGGGTGTCGAGCGGACCATCGAGCAGGACCCCGCCTTCGCCCTGCGCATCCTCGTCGACGTCGCGATCAGGGCGCTCTCACCGGCCGTGAACGACCCCACGACCGCCGTACAGCTCCTCAACCACATCGACGCGTTCCTGCACGCCCTCGGCAAGGCCGAGCTCCACCGCCGCTACGCCCTCCAGGACAGCCATGGCCGGCCCCGGCTCGTGGTGCCCGGCAGGTCCTGGGAGGATTTCCTGCAGCTGGCCGTGACCGAGATCCGCGAGTGCGGCGCGACCTCCCTCCAGATCTGCCGACGGCTCCGGGCCCTGCTGGAGGGCCTCCTCGCCGCCCTGCCCGAGCCGCGCCTGCCTGCCGTGCGGGAGGAGCTGAAGCTCCTGGACCAGTCGGTGGCGCGCTCGTTCACCGACCCCGCCCGGCTGGCGATCGCCCTGACTCCCGACAGCCAGGGCATCGGAGGCGGGGCCGGCGACTCCCTCGTGTGAGCTCGACGGCCATCGGGTCCGGGCGCCCTTCCTGCACGTCCCTCCCTCGCACGGACCCGCCGGTGTGCCCGGATGGCACAATCGGGCACGGCGGGCGCCGTCCGCCTCCGCTGATCCGGATCGCCGACCACCACCCGCAGGGACACCGTGAGCACGTACCGTGACTTCGCACACCGAGGCTCCGCCCGCGGCACCGTCCTGCGGACCATCGGGACCCGAGAGCGGCGCTCCCACCTCACCGCGCCCCGTGTGCCGACCGTCGGCATCGACATCGGCGGTACGAAGGTGATGGCCGGCGTCGTCGACGCCGACGGGATCATCCTGGAGAAGGTCCGCACCGAGACCCCTGACAAGTCCAAGAGCCCCAAGGTCGTCGAGGACACCATCGTCGAACTGGTCCTGGACCTCTCCGACCGGCACGATGTGCACGCCGTCGGCATCGGCGCGGCCGGCTGGGTCGACGCGGACCGCTCCAAGGTGCTCTTCGCGCCCCACCTCGCCTGGCGCAACGAACCGCTGCGCGACTCGCTGCAGAACCGTCTCGCCGTCCCCGTCATGGTCGACAACGACGCGAACACCGCCGCTTGGGCCGAGTGGCGCTTCGGTGCGGGCCGCGGCGAGGACCATCTCGTCATGATCACGCTCGGGACCGGCATCGGCGGCGCGATCCTGGAGGGCGGGCAGGTCAAGCGGGGCAAGTACGGCGTCGCCGGAGAGTTCGGCCATATGCAGGTGGTGCCCGGCGGGCACCGCTGCCCCTGCGGCAACCGCGGCTGCTGGGAGCAGTACAGCTCCGGCAACGCCCTGGTCCGTGAGGCCCGTGAGCTGGCGGCCGCGGACTCCCCGGTCGCGTACAACATCATCGAGCGGGTCAAGGGCAACGTCCCGGACATCACCGGCCCGCTGATCACCGAGCTGGCCCGCGAGGGCGACGCGATGTGCGTCGAGCTGCTCGAGGACATCGGCCAGTGGCTCGGTGTGGGCATCGCCAACCTCGCCGCGGCCCTCGACCCCTCCTGCTTCGTCATCGGCGGCGGCGTCAGCGCCGCCGACGATCTGCTGATCGGACCCGCCAGGGACTCCTTCCGCCGCCATCTGACCGGCCGCGGCTACCGGCCCGAGGCCCGTATCGCCAAGGCCCAGCTCGGGCCGGAGGCCGGTATGGTCGGCGCCGCCGACCTCGCGCGGCTGGTCGCCCGGCGCTTCCGGCGCGCCAACCGGCGCCGCCTCGAGCGGCACGAGAGATTCGAGCGGGTTGCCCAGGCCCTCCGCAACTCGGGCGGCATCGGCAGTATCAGCAGCAACGGCAGTACCAGCAACGGCAGCAGCGGCAGCCACGGCGACACCGGAGACTCCGCCCGCACCAGCCCTCAGGAACCCTCCTCATGACCCTGCCCCGACAGACCACCCGCCCGGAAGGCACTCCCCGCACCGACGGGACCACCCGGACCGCGGTGGCCGTCCGTCCGGACGAGACCGTGCGTCCGCCGGAGGACCGGCGCCACATGATCTGGCGCCGCTGGCTGACCGCGACCGTCATCGTGCTGCTCATCGGCATCCCGGCCGGCTATCTGGTGATCTCCGCGGAGCAGAGCCGCGACAGCGGCCGGGACAAGGAGCGGGAGTCGTCGGCCACCGGTCTGCGGGAGAACTGGCCGTCGAAGATGAAGCGCCGCGTCTTCGAGGTGCCCATCCCGGCGAAGTCGACCGAGGTCGCCTACTACGAGACCTCCAACTGGAAGTCCAGCCGCCTCTACGTCACCTTCCGGACCACAGCCGCGGGCCTGGACCTCTTCCTCGAGAAGGCAGGCACCAGCCGCTCCGCACTGAAGACGGGCGAGGTCACCATCGGCGAGCGCGACGCGTCCACCGCCGGATGGTCCTTCGGCGCCGAGCCGCTCTGGGCGGGCACCACGCACCGGCAGAAGGGCCCCAGGCCGACCCAGCACATCACGGTCGATCTGACCGATCCGTCCGCGCCCAAGGTGTTCGTCGTCTCCACGGCGACCCCCTGATTCCGGAGCGCATGCCTCCGCTCACTACTGTGGAGCGGGTGAGTGACACGCAGATGCCTACGCCCTCGAAGACCCTGCAGTACCGGATCGACGGCCCGGACGACGCTCCCGTTCTCGTCCTCGGGCCCTCGCTCGGCACCACCTGGCACAGGTCATAGCGGCTGTCCAGGGGTGTCCGGCCGCCGAGGTCGGCCCGGAACCTGTCACCCGGGATGGCGGCGCGCTGTATGCCTCGACACCTCCCGTGACATCGCCGAACCGGACCGGCCCATCGAGCTGCGCTGGCGGAGCCTGCGGGACAGTCTGCTCGCCCATGACGCCGACCAGGCAACCGTCGATGCCATCGCCGACGTCATCGGCACCGACAGCGACGTGGCCGGACGACACCCATCGGCGCCGGTGGCCGTCAGCCAGTCGACGCCGGGCGTCTGGATTCCCTGGCTGCCCGCGACCTGGTCCAACCAAACGCCATCAGCAGCGTTTCCGGGCCGCGCACGAAGGCGCTGACCCGCGAAGGCCGACCGGCGCGAGCGGGCAGGCCCAAGGCGGCGTTGTCGTGCACCTCCGGGCCCACCTGAGTGATTCCGGTATGCCGGCGGGGACCTGCCCAACGTGCCGCCGGAGGTTCGATGCGCCAGCTCGGTAATGTCCAAGAGCGGCGGCCGCCGACCCGCCCGGTTGTCCATGCAGTAACGAGGAGCTGATCAGTCATGGCCGTGTGCGAGGTCTGCCACAACGACTACGAGATGGCGTTCGAGGTGCGTGCCGCGGGAGCCGTCCACGTCTTCGACAGCATCGAGTGTGCAGCGCAGAAGATTGCACCGATCTGCTTCAACTGCCAGTGCCGCATCCTCGGCCATGGGCTTCAAGCGGACGGGCAGTTCTTCTGCTGCGCGCACTGCGCTCGCCAGAGTGGCGTCGCGCAACTCGTGGATCACGCCTGAGGGTGCCACCTGGGCCGGCTGAAATCAACGCTTCTCACTCGAGGACCTGATCCAAGAGATGGGCCATGCAACGGATTCGGCGGCATCGGCGCTTGCCGATGTGATTACCGAGTGGTTGGCCGCCGTCGAGCTGGAACGGGTGGTCCTCCTCGGCGGGACTATCGGGTGTCAGGTGTCCGTCGATGCCGCCGTGCGACATCCGGACCGCATCGCCGGGTTGGTGCGGGTGGGGCCGACCGATGACCCTCCCGCGGCTTCGTCCGGCAGCTGCTGCGTGGATGCGCAACTCGTCCCAGGAGCCGCCGCAGTGTTCGCCGCAGTCTGCAGCGCGTGCGGGGACGACGAAGAAGAAGGCCGTATCCCCGCAGTCTCTACCGAGCGGGGCTCCCAGACACAGCAGGGCAATCGAGCTCCTGTTTCCTTGGGCCGGTGACCTGGTGAAATTCGCGGCCTCACCGCCAGGCGTGCGGCCCGCCCGTGGTTGAGGGCTCCACCATCGATTCACCAGGGACGGACGGAGTACCGATGGCGCAGGACCAGCAGGAAGCCGTGCCGGCCGAGCCGGTGACCAACAAGCGCATCAGCGCCGGCGTCAGGATCATGGGGTGGCTGACGACCACGGATCACAAGGTCATCGGCAACCTCTACATGGTCACTGCGTTTGGGTTCTTCCTGCTGGCCGGGCTGATGGCCATGGTCATGCGAGCGGAGCTGGCCCGGCCTGGCATGCAGGTCGTCAGTGCCGAGCAGTACAACCAGCTCTTCACGATCCACGGCACGGTCATGATGCTGCTGTTCGCCACTCCGATGTTTGCCGGCTTCGCGAACGCCATCATGCCGCTGCAGATCGGCTCGCCCGACGTCGCCTTCCCCCGCCTCAATGCGCTTACCTACTGGCTCTTTCTCTTCGGCGGGATCATCGTGGTGTCCGGGTTTGTCGTCCCGGGCGGCGCGGCCGACTTCGGCTGGTTCGCCTACGCCCCGCTGAACGGCTCCGTCTTCTCACCCGGCGCCGGGGGAGACCTCTGGACCATGGGCTTGGTGCTGTCCGGGATCAGCACGACGCTCGGATCCGTCAACTTCATCACCACGATCGTCTGTCTGCGGGCGCCGGGAATGACGATGTTCCGGATGCCGATCTTCACCTGGAACATCCTCTTCACCTCGATCCTCGCGCTGCTCGCGTTCCCGGTGCTCGCCGCCGCGCTGCTCGCCCTCGAAGCCGACCGGAAGTTCGGGGCCCATATCTACGACTCCGCCAACGGCGGTGCCTTGCTGTGGCAGCACATGTTCTGGTTCTTCGGCCATCCCGAGGTCTATATCGTCGCGTTGCCCTTTTTCGGGGTGGTGAGTGAGATCATTCCCGCGTTCAGCCGGAAGCCGATGTTCGGATATTTCGGCATGGTCATGGCCACGATCGCCATCACCATGCTCTCGGCGGTCGTCTGGGCCCATCACATGTTCGCGACAGGAGCAGTCCTCCTGCCGTTTTTCTCCGCCATGTCGTTCATCATCGCCGTGCCCACCGGTGTCAAGTTCTTCAACTGGATCGGCACCATGCGAAACGGCAGCCTGTCCTTCGAGACACCCATGCTCTGGGCGGTGGGCTTCCTCGTCACATTTCTTCTCGGCGGCCTCAGCGGTGTACTGATCGCCTCGCCCCCGATGGACTTCCACCTCACAGACTCGTACTTCATCGTCGCCCATCTCCATTACGTCCTCTTCGGGACGGTGGTCTTCGCGATGTTCGGCGGATTCTATTTCTGGTGGCCGAAGTGGACGGGACGTATGCTCGACGAGCGCCTGGGGCGTATCCACTTCTGGACCTTGTTCTTCGGCTTTCAGATGACCTTCCTGGTCCATCACTGGCTTGGGGAGTCCGGCATGCCCCGGCGTTACGCCGACTATCTCGCCGCGGACGGCTTCACCCTCCTCAACACGATCTCGTCCATCGGCTCCTTTCTGCTGGGCCTGTCGACACTGCCGTTCCTGTACAACGTGTGGCGCACCAGCCGTTATGCGCCGAAGGTCAGGGTGGACGACCCCTGGGGGTACGGCCGCTCATTGGAGTGGGCAACCTCCTGTCCACCCCCGAGGCACAACTTCCGGGCTCTGCCGCGCGTGCGCTCCGACTCGCCGGCCTTCGACCTCAACCACCCGGAGGCGCTTGAGAAGCCGCGCCTGGGCCGAGGCGCCACATCCACTCCGGACACTCCAGGGGAGATCAGCGAATGAAGACCGAGGCCATCGTCTTCGCCGGGGTCGCGGGATTCTTTCTCGTGACCGATGTTCTCTACGCCGTGTGGTCCCGGGATCCGGCCGGTACGGCGGCGCTCACCGTCTCCCACCTCATGGCGTTGCTGATCACGTTCTTCTTCGCCACCAACTATCGGCGAAAGGGGCTCCGCCCCGAGGACCGCAAGGACGGGAACATCAGTGACCGGTCCGGTCCGGTGGACTTCTTCGCTCCCAACAGCGTCTGGCCGCTGTTCACCGCTGCGGGAATGACCTTGGCCGCCCTTGGGATCGTGTTCGGTCTGTGGCTCTTCCTCATCGGGCTGGGCGTGCTGCTCGGCGGGGTGTTCGGAATGGTCTTCCAGTACGCCCGCCCGCACGACTGAGCCGCCAACAGCCCGAGGATGCATCACTCCTGGCGCTCGACGACCGGCTCGGGCGGCGCCGTCCGTTCCGCGATCACGGACCTCTGCCCGTCCGTGGCGGGCAGCTCCACGACGTCCTCGTAATACCAGCCGCTCAGCACAGTCCGCAGCCGCCGCCGACGCGAGACCGGACCCTCAGCGGGGAGCTCCAGCGGCTCGGGCACATCGCGCATCAGGATGCGGTAGCGGGCGCCCGGAGTCAGGGCACGGTGGCCTTCCGAGAGACTTCCGTATGCCGACTGGGTCACCTGCCCGGTCTCCTCGCCCTCGGTCAGCCGTTGGCCGTCCCGCATCTGAAGGGCGAGGCAGAGCCGCTTGGTGACCGCGAAGGCCAGGACCGGAGCGACGATCAACGCGATCCTGAGGATCCAGGTAGTGGCCTCGATCGAGATCCGGAACGAGAACGCGACGACGTCGTTGCCGCCAGCGACCAGAAGAACGGCGTAGAAGACGACGGCCGCCACGCCCAACCCCGTACGGGTCGGGCGGTTGCGCGGCCGGTCGCACAGATGGTGTTCCTTGCGGTCGCCCGTCACCCACTTCTCGAAGAAGGGATAGAGGAACAGCACCATGAAGACGACTCCGGGCAGCACGACCGCCGGAATGAACACATTCCACATGATGGTGTGGCCCGCCACATTGGTCTCCCACGGCGGCATCAGCCGCAGCGCGCCTTCCAGGAATCCGACATACCAGTCCGGCTGAGCGCCGACGGACACCTGATCGGCGCGGTAAGGGCCGTACTTCCATACGGGGTTGACCTGGGCGAGCCCGCCCATCAAGGCCAGCACACCGAAGATCAAGAGGAAGAAGCCGGTGGTCTTCGCGGAGAACTGAGGGAACGCCGGCGAACCGACGACGTTCTTGTTGGTCTTCCCCTGCGCCGCCCAATGAGTGTGCTTCAAATAGACGATCAGAACGAGATGGGCGGTGATCAGCGCCAGGATCAAGCCGGGCAAGAGCAGGATGTGCAGGACGTACAAGCGTGGGATGACGATATTTCCCGGAAACTGCCCGCCAAAGACGAACAGCTCCAGATACGTGCCGACGAGTGGGATCGATCCCACGATGGTGGCCGCCGTCCTCAGGCCGGTCCCGGACAGGAGATCGTCGGGCAGCGAGTAGCCCGCGAAACCTTCGACGAGCGCGAGCATGAACAGCGTCACGCCCACGATCCAGTTGGCCTCCCGCGGCTTACGGAAGGCGCCGGTGAAGAAGATCCGCAGCATATGGACCGCGATCGCGGCCACGAACACCAGCGCCGCCCAGTGATGGATCTGACGGATCAGCAGGCCTCCCCGCACCTCAAAGCTGATGTTGAGGGTCGTGGTGTAGGCCTGGGTCATTCTCTCACCCTGAAGGGGCGCATACGCGCCGGTATAGACGCTCTCCATCATGCTCGGGTCGAAGAACAAGGTGAGATACACGCCCGTGAGCAGCAGCACCACAAAGGAGTAGAGCGCGATCTCACCAAGGAGGAACGACCAGTGATCGGGAAAGGCCTTGCGCAACAACTGCGTGGCGAGCTCACTGACGGGCAGTCGCCCGTCCACCGCCGTGTACCCGCCTTTCGCCGCCTGCCCTGCCCGGGCCCTGAGCTCCGCCCTGCGCTTCCGAGGGGGCATGCATCACACTCCCGTCGATCCCCTGCTCGGAATATGGGTAACCCATTGCCCGACGAGATTACGCAGCAGCGCGGGATCGGCCCCTGATCGGCCGACCGGCGGGCGCACGACGTCGACCGCAGCGCCGCGGAGCAGCGGCCAGCCGCGACCCGTTCCTCGCGCTGCTGCTCGCGCTCGACGAGGGCGCGGTAGGCGGCGTGGTCCAGGAGCTGGTCCCAGTCGCCACGCCCGGCACTGCTGCATGATCTTCTGCTGGTCTTTGGGCGGTACATGTACCCCTGGCAGCGCATCACCAGCTGCGGCTGGGCGTCGTCGACGCCGGCATCGGTGGCCCGCCGCGCGCCCCCGACGAGCTGGGCGAGTGCCGTTCCGCGGCAAGAAGATCACCAACGCTGCGGGGTACCGGTCCCGAGCGGCATGATGGGCATGTGCTCGGCGCCACCGCTCACATTCGGCCGGTAGGGCCGGACTCCCGACGACGACCCGGTCGTGCCGCTCGGCACCGCATGGCGCCGGCCCGATGGCGCCCTGAGGGAGTGAGCCATGGCGCGGTTCGGAGTGGTCGGTGAGGAACTGGTGGTCCGCCTGGCGTGGTGGGAGAAGGCTGTCGTTCGACGCTGGAAAGTGAGTGTCCCGTTGGCCGCGGTCGAGAGCGTCACCGTACTGCCGGAGTGGTGGAGGCTCCTGCGGGGGATTCCGGGCCGGCGCCTGGTGGTGCCCGGCGCGGTCTGTCTGGGGACATGGGAGCATCGCGGCGAGGACTTCCTCGCGATCCGCCCGCGGCACCCGGCGGTCGTCTGCGTCGACCTGCGCGCGCCGTCGCCCTTCGTGCGCATTGCCGTCAGCTCGCCGCACCCCGAGCGGATGGCGTCAATGATCCGCAGCGCCATGAACCGGGCCCGGCATCGGCCCTGATCTGCCGATTTGATCCCGGCATACAGGTGTGGGCCGGCGCGGTGCGCCGCTTCGTCACCCTCGACGACATGACTCCGTTCGTCGTCGATGCCTACCGGTGGTCGGCGACTGACACCACGCCTCGTCGAGAGCTGAGTGGACCGCGGTCGGGGTGAGGTCACGTCGCTCTTCCTGGCCGGACGGTGCTGTTCGCCGTGTGCTCAGCGCGTTCAGGTCACACAGCACCCTGATTCCTCGGAACTTTCCGAGGAACTCGACGTGTGCGCGGCCTTGGTCCTGGCCGCGATGGTGGACTTGGCGATCATGCTCAGCCGTGCAGGAGCGAGCGCCCGCCCAGGCGCTGACCGGCTCCCAGGGGACGAATCTCGCCACCGGAGCGGCGGTTGTCACGCATCACCGACCTGCCCGCCCGGCGCGCGCGGAGAAGGCGCGCTGATGGATGTCAGCGGCCTTGTGCCAGCGCTGGGCGGGCGAGCAGGTCGGTGTCGGTGGTCTCTGAATTCCGAAACCGCCGACACCGGGTTGTGTTCGGTCAGCGGTGGCTGGCATTCGGTGCGGCAGAAGTCTTCTACTACCGTGAGGCGGGGCAGCTGCGCTGCGGCGGGCAAGAACGGCGCTACTTCTCGAGTTCCGGGATCAGCCCTCCGGCCAGCACTATCCGCGCCTGTCGCGGTGACAGACGGTGCCAGAGGCGGTACTCCTCGCCCTTGGTGACATTGCGTGCTCGTACCTCGTCGGCTTCGCCCTGCAGGACTGAGTGGAGCTCGTCCAGCATCAGAACGTCGCCTTGGTCGGTGCGGTCGAAGTCGTCCCTGTCAGGGAATTCCAGTGGGACGACCGGGATCCGTGACGGCTCCGGCCAGGACGGAGGCTGCCGCGGTGTCCGGTCCGGTGAACAGAGCCAGACCGCGTCCTCCGCCGTGCCGGAGCGGCCGGGGAAGTTCCGCGGGAACGTCCCGCAACGAGTCCGGCCACGCGCGGGCGCCTGGCCGATGCCGATGCAACCCAGACAGCCGGCCTGGTGGATACGCGCGCCGGCGGTGACCAGATCCAGAGTGGCCCCCATTGTCCAGAGTGGCCCCCATTGTTGTGAGGTCTGCCAGGATCTCCCGCGAGGTCGGGTTGATGCCGAAGCTGACCTGCGCACTCGTCTGAGGGCCCTTGACCACGGCGGCCGTGATCGCGTAGTCGCGCAGCCCGGGATCGGCGGACGAGCCGGCCACGACCTGACTCACCTCCTCACCTGCCACCTCCCGCACCGGGACCACATTCCCCGGCGAGGACGGCTTTGGCGATCAGCGGCTCCAGCGCCGACAAGTCGATCTCCTCCTCCATGTCATACGTGGCGTCGAGGTCGGGCAGGATCTCGGTGAAGTCCTCCTCCCTGCCCTCAGCGGCCAGGAACGCCCGTGCCGCGCCGTCCGCGGGGAACACGGTGGTGGTGGCGCCCAGCTCGGGCACCCATGTTGGCGATGACATGGCGGTCCATGGCCGACAAGCCGGCAAGCCCCGGACCGTGGTACTCGGTGATCCGGTGCACGCTGCCGCTCACGCCGTGCCGCCGCGGCATCTCCAGAATCACGTCCTTGGCCGACACCCCTGCGGGCAGCTCGCCAGACATCCGTACGCCCCAGATCTGCGGCATACGGATGTGCAAGGGGCGGCCGGCCATCGCCATCGCGACGTCGATCCCGCCTACGCCGATGGCGAGCATGCCCAGCGCCCCGGCGGCGCAGGGCCTCTGGTTCACGGTGATTGCCCCACGGTGGGCAGGGCATGGGCGTGGCTGCTTACCATGGTCAGGGGCAGCAGTGACGATCGCGCCGCAACCGTCGCACGCGGGACTCGCTTCGCCTCCATGGAGGAGATCGCAATGGCTACCGGCACTGTGAAGTGGTTCAACGCGGAGAAGGGCTTCGGCTTCATCGAACAGGCGGGCGGTGGCCCGGACGTGTTCGTCCACCACTCGGCCATCGCCAGCACTGGATACCGCGAACTCAACGAGGGCCAGAAAGTCCAGTTCGACGTGGTTCAGGGCCCCAAGGGTCCGCAGGCCGAAAACGTCACACCCGCCTGACCCGGTCCTGGACCGCATGGGCGAGGGCAGTCCGATCAGCTGCGATGGACAATTGCGGCTCCGCGGGTGACGGGACCTGGCTGCGGTTCCGCTGGGGCCGTTCGGCCCTATTGCAATGACTAGGAAGCGGCGGGCAGGAGCGGCACAATGATCGCGGCCGTGGGGCACGCAGATCTGACCGCGGCCACGCTGGAGCCGGTGCAGGGTGGGTTGTGCGGCGAGTCAGCGGCACGGTCCGAAGTGACCACCCGGAATGCCGGACCGAGTACCTGCGCCCTCTGGCGGGATGCGGCCAGGCCGCGCGGCGCCGGTGAACCTCAGGATGGATCGAAGCATCGGAAACCCCCTCGGGTCAGGCGGACTTGGCGTGCCGCAGGACGACGCGCAGCCGTGGCGGGATCATCCTGACGCTTCCCCGTAGTGCGGACGGCCGATCTCGCGGGCCAGGTCCAGGCCGAGGACACGGTCCAGGTGGACGAAGGTCTCGAACTTCGCCCCGGCTGGCACGTCCATAGCCGTCTCCAGATCCCGCAGTAGGCCGAGTACGGCGGGGGTGTCGAGACTGTTCTCCAGCTCGTAACGGACCGGCCGCAGGCGGTCGGCGGGCATTGGCTTCGACGGCAGCTCTGCCCAATCGGCTACGGCACGCCGCCATCGCGCCAGCCTGCGGCGGGCCACATCGAGGGCATCGGCACGGAGCACCACCGGTTCGTAGTGGGCGTAAGAGAGCAGGAGCAGGCGTACGGCGAGCGGATCCTGCCCCTCAAGTCCCACCAGGGAAACGGCCGTGCGTGCCTCCGCGACCTGGACAGAGGCCCCGCTCCCGCCCTCGTACGCGCGGGCAGTGAGATGTACGCCAAGTGGCTCGCTGTGCACGTCAGCGATCTGGTCCGGGGGCCCGTGTACGTCGGCCGGGCGGATACCCATGGCAACAGCCGATGCCACTTTCGGGCCGATCCACCTGACAAAGACGGGCATGCCACGGAGCTCGACGACGCGCGCCAGCACATCCGCGACCAACAGCACGCGCAGGCCGGTCAGACCGCCCGGCTCACCGGGCGGCGGCACATGGGCACAGATCCGCAGCGGCCCACGGCCAGCCAGTTCGTCAACCTTGCGCAGCACATCGCCGAGCCTAGGCGCCCCGGCACGACTCCACATCTGCGCGACCCGGACGCGGTCGTTGCGTGCAGCCCGAAAGGCTCTCATGCTCAGGGCTCGGGGGTGCCTCCATGTCCTTCGTCAAGGTTGAGAGGGCTCATCCGGTGGCCGGTTCGGGGGTGCGTGACTCGTAGAGGGTTCCGTCGCGGAGCATGGCGAACAGGACGCTGATGCGTTGGCGTGCGAGGCGGAGGAGGGCTTGGGTGTGGGTTTTGCCGCGGGCCCGCTGGCGGTCGTAGTAGGTGGGGGATGCCGGGCCGTGCAGGGCGGCGAACGCGGACAGGAGCATGGCCCGTTTCAGGAGCCGGTTGGTTCGTGGGGCGTGTTCGCCGTGGATGGAGGATCCGGAGGACTTGGTGGCTGGGGCGAGGCCGGTGTAGGAGGCCGGGTGGGCGGCGGTGGGGAAGTTGCTGCCGTCGCCGATGGTGACGAGCAGGGTGGCGGCGGTCCTGACGCCGACTCCGGGCATCGACGTCAGGACCTGGGAAAGTCGATGGCCCGTCGTTGCTCGTGGACGGCGACGAGCGAGCGGGCCAGCGGAGGCACCACCGTGTCGAGTGTTCCGGTGCCGGGGACGACGACGGTCTGTTCGTCCAGGGCATTGCAGATGTCGCTGACCAGGCGTTCGGCCATGCGCGCGCGGGGCCTTGGGACGTATGAGGCTGATCAGCCGTCGGGGTCCTGCCTTGCGCAGAGCGGCGGGCGATCCGGATCGCTCGAGGAGGTGGGTGACGGCCGGGCGGTCCAGGCGGGGTCCCAGGACGCGTTCCAGGCTGGGGTGGAACTGGGTGTGGGGCATGGTGCGGGCGCCGTCTGCGATGACGTGGGCGTCGCGGGCGCCGGTCTGGGCTTCGCCGGGGTAGCGGTCGGCGATCCGGCGCATCGCCAGGCCGGGCAGGTAGGCGACCTCGCAGCCGGCGTCCTTGGCCACCGCGAGTGGCAGGGCACCGATGGATGCGGGCTGGTCAACGATGACCAGCACGCGGCCGAACTTCGCGGTCAGCTTGTCGAAGACTCTCTGATACCTGCACGGTCGCGGCCATGATGATCGCCCCCACATGCCTCTGCGGTGACCTCCAGCTTTCGCCGCTGACGTTAGGCCGCATGGCAGGCGCAGGTATGTGAGGGGTGCTTACGTACGCACCGGTAAATCAGGCGGCTGTTTCAGGTCAACGAGTCGAGGGCGGCGAGGATGTCGGCCGGTTCGGCCCGCTGGGTGTAGTCGGTGGTGACAAAAGCCCAGCAGATGGTGCCCTCGCGGTCGATGACGTACGTCGCAGGCAGCGGAAGGGTCCGGGGGGTGACCGCCGTTCACGCGCTGCAGTTCGATGCCGAAGGAGTCGTAGACGGCCGCCAGGTCGCCTGGCAGGTCGAAGGCGAGCCCGTACTGCTTGGCGGTGTCGGAGCCGACGTCGCTGAGGACGTCGAAGGTGAGCTCGTGCTTCTCGCTCAGAGACAGCGACTCGTCGGGATCTGTGGCGAGACGGCCACCAGCTTCGCTCCGCGGGCGGAGATCTCGTCGTGGTGCTGCTGCAGCACGCCCTAGTCCCGCGGGGTCGTCTCCTCGCGGATCACCGCCTGGGCGACCCGGAACGCCGAGTTGGCGGCCGGCACGCCGCAGTAGACCGCCGCCTGGATGAAGACCTCGCGGATCTCGGCCGGAGTCAGCCCGTTCCGCAGCGCGGCTCGCGTGTGGAACGTCAGCTCCTCGAGGTGCCCGCTCGCGATCAGCGCGGTGAGCGTGACCGCGCTGCGGGTCCGCCGGTCCAGCCCGTCGCGGGTCCAGACCTCGCCCCATGCGTACCGGGTGATCAGCTCCTGGAAGTCGCCGGTGAAGTCGTCCGCCGCGGCCAGGGCCCGGTCCACGTGCGCGTCCCCGAGCACCTCGCGGCGGACCTTCATCCCGGCCTCGTAAGGGTCGGGGCGCACCGCCCCGACGGCATGCGGCTGCTCGGGGGCCGGAGCGATCTGGGCGACCGGGGCGACCGGCGCGGAGATCGAGGGGAACACCGGCGGCGCCGGGATCGCGGCCAGCGTGTCCTGCCAGGCCGACGAGAAGTGGCGTACCAGCAGGTCGGTGACCGCTGCGGGCTGCTCCACGGGCGCGAGGTGGGACGCGCCGGGGACCAGCGCGAGGCGGGCGTCGGGGACGCCGGCGACCAGGGTGCGGGCCTCGGCGGGTCCGGTGAGCTGGTCCTCGGAGCCGACCAGGACCAGGGTGGGGATGCCGACCCGCCCCAGGTCGGCCCGCACGTCGAAGGCGGCGAGCGCCTCGCAGGCGGCGATGTAGCAGCCGGGGTCGGTGGTCCGCACCATCTGGACGGCCCATTCGACGATCGCGGGCTGCGCCGTCACGAAGCCCGGCGTGAACCAGGCGTCGGGCGCGGTGCGGGCCATCGGGTCCATTCCGTTCGTGCGGACGATCACGCCCCGCTGGCGGAACTCGTCGGCGGTGCCGAACCGGGGCGAGGCCGCGACGAGCGCCAGCGAGGCGACCCGGTGCGGGAGCCGCAGCGCGAGATCGATGCCGACCGCACCGCCGATCGAGCAGCCGACGTACCCGAAGCGCTGCACGCCGAGTCCGTCGAGGGTGGTGACGAGGCGGTCGGCGAGTTCGGTCACCGAGCTCGCGGGGTGCGCGGGGGCACCGCCGTGGCCGGGCAGATCGAAGCGGAGGACGCGCCACTGCTGGGACAGCTCCGGTATCTGCCTGTCCCACATGTGCCATGTAGTGCCGAGCGATGGTCCCAAGATCAGGACTGGTGCGTCTTCTGGCCCGTCAGAGCGGTACTGCAGGGTGCGTGTCGTCGTCGTGCTCACCCACTCACGCTCCCACATCTCACAATTTCTCACCGACGGGGGTCGGGACGCTGGCCAAACCTCCCCACGCTTCCGCCGCCGGGCGCAGGTCCTCCACGTCCGGCTTGACGTACCACTTCTTGGTCGTCTTGACATCGGTGTGCCCCGCCCACAGGGCAAGGAGGTGATCCGGCACCCCGTTGTTCGCGAGGTACGTGAAGCAACTCGCGCGGGCATCGTACAAGCGGACCCGCCGCAGCTCGTTCTCGGCCATGACCTTGTACGCCCGCACGCGCAGATGCCGCCCGTTGAGTGCCCTCCCGAGTTCGTCCACGAGCACGTACCCGCTGTCCTCGTACGCCTCCCCCGCCGCCAGCTTCTCGGCCACCTGCGTGGCCCTGAAGCGCTTCAGGGCCTCCCTGATCAGAGCGGGCAGGGGAAGCTGCCGCTCACCGGCGAGAGACTTCGTGTCCTTCTCCACCACGGTCCTGTTCCCCACCAGTGTTCGCGTGTTGGCAATGGCCAGGGTGGCCTTGCCCAGGTCGACGTCGGCCCAGCGGTGCCGCAGACCTCCGCCGGACGCAGGCCTGTCAGGGAGAGAAGGAGGGGGGCGTACAGCCGGTCGTCCTTCACCGCGAGCACAAAGGCATGAACCTCCGCCACGCTCCAGGGCGGCACCACCGTCTTGGTCTTCCGCTCCGCCTTGCGTGCCTTCCGAGGGATTGGGCAACGTTCACGGCGACCAGGCGCCGCGTCACCGCCCGGTTGAGTGCGTCCTTCAGTCGCGCGAGGGACATCTCTACCGAGGTCACCCCTAGCCCCGGCATTTCACTTGCGGTGGGTCCGGATCCTGAGCGGAAACGCGAAAGTGCCTTCTGAGCTGGGATGATGAGGCTTGTCTAGCCCTCGCCGCGCCCTGGGCGACTGCGGAGGGCTAATGTCCCCGCCCTGCCCCTTCCCGAACCGGGGGCAAGCCCCGGACCGGCCCACCGGGCGGGTACCCGGCACGCCCCGTGGAAGCGGGCCCCGCCCCACAGCGCCTCGCCGCGTCCGGGCCGCTAGGGTCGCAGGAGGGGCGTACGCGCGAGGGAGGCCACCGACGTGAAGCTCACAAAGAAGTCGCACGCCTGCATCCGGCTGGAGAAGGACGGCCGCACGCTCGTCATCGACCCCGGCGGTTTCAGCGAGGAGGACGCCGCACAGGGCGCGGACGCCGTTCTCGTCACGCACGAGCATCCCGACCACTTCGACGAGCAGCGCCTGCGCGTGGCCATGGACGCCGATCCGGGGGCCGAGATCTGGACCCTGCGGAGCGTCGCCGACCGGCTCTCGGCCGCCTTTCCCGGTCGCGTGCACACCGTCGGCAACGGTGACACCTTCACCGCCGCCGGTTTCGACGTCCAGGTGCACGGGGAACTGCACGCCGTGATCCACCCCGATCTGCCGAGGATCACCAATGTCGGCTTCCTCGTGGACGGTTCGCTGTTCCACCCCGGCGACGCGCTGACCGTCCCCGAGCAGTCCGTGGAAACGCTGATGCTTCCGGTGATGGCTCCCTGGAACAAGATCTCCGAGGTCATCGAGTACGTGCGCGAGGTCGGGCCGCGCCGTGCGATCGACATCCACGACGCCCTGCTGACCGAGCGCGCGCGCCCCGTCTACGACACCCACCTGGGCAACCTCAGTGGTGCCGAGCACAGCAGGCTCGGCTCCGGGGAGTCCGCCGACGTCTGACGGGCGCGCCGCCGACCGTCGGACCGTACTGCCACTCTTGCTGTCACACCCCGCGGTTACGCTTGCGGCATGCGCATCGCCACGTTCAACGTCAATTCGATCACCGCCCGGCTGCCGCGCCTGCTCGCCTGGCTGGAGAGCAGCGGCACCGACGTGCTGTGCATCCAGGAGACCAAGTGCACCGCGGAGCAGTTCCCGAGCGAGGCCCTGAAGGAGCTCGGCTACGAGTCCGCGGTCAACGCCGACGGCCGGTGGAACGGCGTGGCGGTGGTCTCCCGGGTCGGGCTCGACGACGTCGCCATGGGGCTGCCCGGCGGCCCGGCGTACGGCGGCGTGCAGGAGCCGCGCGCACTGAGCGCCACCTGCGGCCCGGTCCGCGTCTGGTCGGTGTACGTGCCGAACGGGCGGGAGGTCGCCCACGAGCACTATGTGTACAAGCTGGCCTGGCTGGAGGCGCTGAAGGACGCCGTCGCCGAGGACGCCGCGCGCGACCGGCCGTTCGCCGTGCTCGGTGACTACAACATCGCGCCGACGGACGACGACGTGTGGGATCCGTCGTTCTTCGAGGGTATGACCCATGTGACCGAGCCGGAGCGGGCCGCGCTGGAGCGGCTGCGCGAGGTCGGGCTCTCCGACGTGGTGCCCCGGCCGCTCAAGTACGACCACCCGTTCACCTACTGGGACTACCGCCAGCTGTGCTTCCCCAAGAACCGGGGCATGCGCATCGACCTGGTCTACGGCAACGAACCGTTCGCCGAGGCCGTCAAGGACAGCTATGTCGACCGTGAGGAGCGCAAGGGCAAGGGTGCCTCGGACCATGCCCCTGTCGTGGTCGATCTCGAGCTCTGAGGCGCCTCCTGCGCGCCGTGTGGTGCGCCCGTCCATGGGAATGCGAGGCTGAGGTATGAACATCCCTTTCTTGGACAACTGGCGCAAAAAGCATGGCGGTGAGCGGGGCGGGCAATCGCTGGCCTCCGCCGTCGGCGGCGACCCCGACGGCGTGGCCGAGCTCCTCGCCGAGTGCGAGCTGCTGCGGGTCCGGGCAGGGCAGCAAGGGCTGGAACTGGACGACACCCCCACGTCGTTGGAGGCGCTCGACCAGCTGCCCCCGCGCTGGCGGGAGGATCCGGAGGAACTGCCCTGGGTGGGCAACGACGCGGGCCTCTATCTCGGCACCGTGATCGTGCGGACCGTCCGGGGTGCCTCCTGGCATGTCTGGCCGGGTGGTCACCCGGTGGTGCGGCTCGCGTCGGGGCGGGAGATCAACGTGGTGGAGGCGGGGCTGGACTGGGCGGCGCACGGCTCTCCCGAACTGTCCCAGGTGTACGCGGAGGCGGCCGAGGCCTGACGGTCCCGGCCACCTGCGGGATGGTAAATACGGCTTATGCCCTACTTATGCGTGTCGCCCCTGAAGTCCCTTGGCGGCCTGGATAGTTTGCGCTGACCCGACACCGCTGAGAAATGGGGCAGGGCAGCGTATGGGCGTCGATCCGTTGATCGAGCTGCGTGACGTCGACAAGCACTACGGGCAGATGCACATCCTCCTGAACATCAATCGCAGGATCTGCGGTGGCGCGCGCGACCCCGGACGGCTCGACTACGATGGGCCGTTCATCCCTGTGATGACGGCGGCCTCGCCGACCCGCACCGGGATGGGCAGTCCCTGACACCCAAGGCCGTGGACGTCGCCCCGGCCGTACCCGTCCCGGCGGCAGCCGGAGATCACTTCTTGTGCAGTGGGACCGACAGGTACGACGGGTCGGCCGTGGGCGAGGAGAAGGTCAGCTGTGCGCCGGACGGGTTGTGCTCGATGTAGAGCGGGTCGACGGTGTCGGCCACCAGGGCAAGACGATGGCCGGCCGGTACGTCGTAGGCGGTGGAGAACAGCTCCAGGTCCACGGCGAACGGCCGGCCCGGGGTCCGGCCGTGGAAGGTGTACGGGGCGTTGCTGACCAGCTTGCCGAGGCCGAGCGGTCCCACGTCGTAGAGGTACGCGACGAGGGTGCCGCTCTCCTTGGTGCCGGTGACCGTGGTGTGCAGCTTCACGGTCCCCCGGATGCGCTGCTCGGTGGCGTACCGCTCGGACTGCCAGACCGCGGCGAACGACCGCGGCAGCAGGGGAATCGAGGCGATCGGGGGCAGCTTCAGGAACTGGTCCAAGGTGCTCGAAAGCATCACGATCCCGCCGTTGGCACCGGAGTCGACGTTCGCGTGGATCGTCTTCGTGCCGCCGAGCGCCATCTTGCGGGCGTCCGTGCCGACCGACTTCCAGTCGGGGTACGTCTCGTAGCCGCCGGAGGAGCGGGACTTGATACGGACGGGCTGCTCGCGGTCCACTCCGTTGTCGGCGCCCTTGAGGTGGTGGTCGAACCAGCGCCGGGCGCTGGTCCAGGTGTCGTTGGGCAGTCCGAGCAGGCCGGTGGCCTCGGCCGTGGCGTGGTCGCCGGGGCGGAACTCCAGTCGCTTGGGGACCGTGAGCCGCTCGTAGAACTCGGCGTACTGGTTGGGCGGGAAGATGGTGTCGCCCCAGGCGTTGCCGAGCATCACGGCGGCGCCGTTGCGATTGATGCGGTCCAGGTAGGTGGCGGGGGAGCGCTGCTTTCCCCAGGCGAGCATCTCGTCCTCCTTGGCCAGGTTCGAGCCGAGGAAGTCCTTGGTGAACTGCTGGAGTTCGGGGCTGGGGCGGCCGGTGAGACAGCCCGCGCCGACGAGGAGCGCGGCAGCCTGGAGGTGCTGGGTACGGCCGCTGTAGATGGAGTCGGTGAGGTCGGCCCAGCCGCTGAGGGCCGCGACCGTCTTGATCCGCTCGTCATGCGCGGCGGCGAGCAGACTGATCCCGGCGGCGTACGACATTCCGGCCATGCCGATCCTGGACGGGTCCGCAAGGGTGTTCGCGAGCGTCCAGTCGATGACCTTGGATGCGTCGGCGATGTCCGGCGGCCCCGCCACTTCGATCTGCCCACCGGACTGCCAGAAGCCGCGCACGTTGTAAGTGACCACGACGTAGCCGGAGTCGGCGAGCTTCGTGGCCTGGGCGAGGTATTCGACCTGCGGCGTGGCCCAGCTGGTGGGCAGCACGATGACGGGGTACGTGCGCGAGCCGTGGGCGTCCACCGGGGTGACGACATTGGCCTTGAGCACGGTGCCGCCGTCGCCCTGGATGTCGACGAACCGTATACCGGGCCGGTCGGCGGCTGCGGCCGGAGCCGCCGGGGCCAGCCCGAAGGCGGCGCCGGCCAGGAGGGCGGCCGAGACGGTGCCGGCCGTGGTCGTGCGCAGGGCCTTGTGGGGGTGGGCCATCGGTCACTCCTGACTCGTGCCGGTCCGAAAGTGACCCGAAGGTAACCGGCCGCGCTCACCTGAAGTAACCCGTCGGTAAGTTACGCAGGGGTAACGATTGTTGGACGTCGTGTCAACGAGGGATCAGGGGACGTCACCGCAGCGCGCTCTTCGCCTGCCACTCGGCCCAGTTCGGATTCCACTCGCCGTAGCCGTTGTTGGGGGCGATCGTGCCCTTCGCGTCCGCGCCCGTGATCTCGAACGGATCGCCCGGCCTGACCGCGTCGTACACCGCCTTCGCGTCCGCGAGCGCTGCGAGGCCCGTGGTCGCGGCGGCGCGGACGGTGGTGCGCGGGCGTATGCGGACGTGGCTGCGGCTCAACTCAAGACCTCCGTGGCGATCTGTTCCGCCGGTACAGAGTCAGGAGGAGCGGACGGGGCTGCGTACATGCCGGGTATTTCCTTCGTTGGCGGATGTGACATGTCAGACAGTGCGCCCGTTCTGCACCCTGGCGGATCCGCCCGCGGGAAGCCACCGTTGTCCCGTACGCATCCAGCCTGCGAACGGAGACGTCGTGACACCCTTCGTGCTTCCGCACACGCTGCTCGGCGACGGACCGCACCGCGTCATCGCCGTGCACGGCTGGTTCGCCGACCGCGGCGCCTACGCCCCCGTGCTCGCCGATCTGGACCTGGCCTCGTTCACCTACGCCTTCGTCGACCTGCGCGGATACGGAGAGGCGATGAGCACCCCCGGCGCGTACACCACCGGCGAGGGCGCCGCCGACCTGGTGGCGCTCGCCGGTCGGCTCGGCTGGGACCGCTTCTCGCTCATCGGTCACTCCATGGGCGGATCCGTCGTCCAGCGCGTGTCCGCGCTCGTACCCCACCGGGTGCGGCGGCTGGTCGGCATCTCACCCGTGCCGGCCGGCGGACTGCCGATGCCACAGGACCAGTGGGGGCTCTTCGCCGACGCCGCCGACAGTCCGGCCAACCGGCGCACCATCATCGACATCACCACCGGCTCGGTACGGCCCGCCGCCTGGCTGGACCGCATGGTGCAGCGGTCGCTGCGGCGCAGCGACCCCAAGGCCTTCCGTGCCTGGCTCGACTCCTGGGCGGTCGAGGACTTCCACAGCGACGTCGAGGGCTCGACCGTCCCGGCGCTCGCCGTCGTCGGCGCACTCGACCCCGCGCTGGGCGCCGGGCTGATGCGGGACACGTGGCTGCGCTGGTACGCACGGGGCGAGCTCACCGAGCTGGCGGCCGCGGGGCACTACGCGATGGACGAGACACCGCTGCAACTGATCCGTACCGTCGAGGACTTCCTGCGGGCCGACGCATGAGCACGGCCACGGTCCCCGACGTGTTCGACCCGCGGATCTACGCCGACGGGCCGCCGCACGACGCCTTCCGCGAACTGCGCGACCGTCACCCGGTCGCCTGGCAGGACGAGTACGAGGTGCTGGGCTGGCCCGCCGGGCCCGGCTTCTGGGCGGTCACCCGCCACGCCGACGTCGTCCGCGTGCTCAAGGACGCGGAAAGCTTCTCGTCGTGGCTCGGAGCGACTCAGATCCGCGACCCCGACCCGGCCGATCTGCCGTTCATCCGCCGCATGATGCTCAACCAGGACCCTTCCCCTCGCCACGCGGGGGAGGCCCCATCGGACCACGGCCGGCTGCGGCGACTGGTGAGCCGGGCCTTCACCCCCGGCCGCATCGACCGCTTCACGGCTGCCGCGCGGGCCAGGGCACGGGAACTGCTCGGCGCCGCACGCGAGTCCGGCCCGGTCGTCGACCTCGTCGCCGCCGTCACCGACGACTACGCCCTGCTCAACCTCGCCGACCTGCTCGGCGTACCGGAGAGCGACCGGGGACTGCTGCTCACGTGGACCGAGCGCGTCATCGCGTACCAGGACCCGGACGAGCCGGCCGTGCTCGACGGCGACGGGAGACCGGTCAATCCGCGCTCGCCCGCGATGCTGCGCGAGATGTTCGACTACGCACACGAGCTCGCGGCGTACAAACGGCGCCGCCCCGGCGACGACGTCATGACCTCGCTCGCCGCGCCCGGACTGTCCGACGCCGAGCTGGAGATGTTCTTCTTCCTGCTCACCGTCGCCGGGAACGACACGGTCCGCAGCGCCGCGCCGGGCGGGCTCCTGGCGCTCGCCGGGCACCCGGACGAGCAGCGGCGGCTACGGGCGGGGGAGGTGGGCGTGGACACCGCCGTCGACGAACTGCTGCGCTGGCATCCGCCGGTGCTGTCGTTCCGCCGCACGGCGGCCCGCGACGTGAGCCTCTCCGGCCGGACGGTACGCACCGGCGACAAGGTCGTCGTCTTCCACGCCTCCGCCAACTACGACGAACGCGTCTTCGCCGACCCGCACCGGCTCGACCTGTCCCGCTCGCCGAACCCGCATGTCTCCTTCGGGGGCGGCCCGCACGTGTGCCTGGGCGCGCATTTCGCGCGCCTTCAACTGCGCGTGCTGCACGAGGAGGTGAGGGAGGCGCTGCCGTTCCTCACGGTCGCGGAGCCGCCGAGGCGGCTCGTGTCCAACTTCATCAACGGGATCAAGGCACTGCCGGTGGCGCTGTAGGTTCCGCCGCGGAGCGGACGGTTGCCCCGTCCAGGTGCGGAAGGTGGTGGCCGAGGCGCCCCTGCTTGGTCCGCAGATAGAAGATGTTCTCCTTCCGCGGCGGGGTCAGAAGCGGAACCTGCTCGGTGACCTTGAGGCCGTGCTGGAGCAGAGCATCGCGTTTGCGCGGGTTGTTCGACAGCAGTCGTACGGACCGCACCCCGAGGTCGTGGAGCATGTCCGCCGCCACCCGGTAGTCGCGGGCGTCCGCAGGGAATCCGAGCGCGAGATTCGCGTCGACGGTGTCCAGCCCCTCCGCCTGGAGATGCATCGCCTGGAGCTTGGCCAGCAGGCCGATTCCCCGGCCCTCGTGCCCCTGGAGGTAGACGAGCACGCCGCGTCCCTCGCTCACGATGGCTCGCAACGCCGCGTCCAGCTGGTCCCCGCACTCGCAGTGCCGGGACCCGAAAACATCCCCGGTCAGGCACTCCGAATGCACCCGGACCAGTACATCGTCCCCTTCGGCGTCGCCGTGCACCAACGCAATTTGTTCGTCCCCGCGATGACGGTCCAGATATCCGACGGCGAGAAAGACACCGTAATCGGTGGACAACTGGACGGTTGCCCTGCGTTCGGCATCCGTGGAACGAACGTCTTGGTGATGCGGGACATCTTTGTCTGTCATGGCGGTATCCTGTCGGGTAGCCTCTGGCAGGGACATGATTGATGGGGGAGAACTCGACCCACCCGTTTATCCAGGTGTTCGAGCAGTGCATCTCATGGCGCGAGGAACGGGGCGAAGAAAGAAGGGTTCGGGGACATGAGCGGCCTGTACGCGCGACCGCCGGAGTGGGGACTTCTGCCGCTGGACACGACGGAGGACGCGGGGACGGCGCGGGCGAAGGTCGCCGTGCTCCCCATCGGCAGCTTTGAGCAGCACGGACCGTACCTCCCCCTGATGACCGACACGGTCATCGCCTGCGCCATCGCCAGGGAGGTCGCCGCCGCGTATCCGGTTCTCCGGCTGCCTCCGCTGACCGTCTCCTGCTCCCACGAGCACGCCGACTGGCCGGGAACCGTCAGCATTTCCGCCGTGACCCTCCATGCCGTCGTCCGGGACATCGCGGAATCGCTCCGCCGCTCCGGCGTCGCCAACCTGATCCTGGTCAACGGCCACGGCGGCAACTACGTCCTGCGCAACGTGGTCCAGGAGTCCGCCGGCAGCGGCACGCGCATGGCGCTTTTCCCCGGCCCGGACGACTGGAACGCGGCGAGGGACCGCGCCGGTGTGCGGACGCCGTCGCACAGCGATATGCATGCGGGTGAAGTGGAGACCTCCATCCTGTTGCACGAGCATCCGGAACTCGTCCGGCCCGGACATATGACCTCCGATTTCGTCGTCGACGACCGACGGCATTTGCTCACTCTCGGCATGCGGGCCTACACCGCGACCGGAGTCGTCGGCCGTCCGTCGTTGGCATCGGCCGAGAAGGGCAAGGAATTGCTGGCCGGCCTCGTCGATTCCTTTGCCGGATATTTCTCGCTCCTGGTCCCGGCGGAATCCGCGGATCCGGCCCCGCGGGGGACCTGTTGAACGGGCCCGCCGCACCCCGGGGCGCCGGCACACTCGACGCTTCGCGAGCCTGGGAACTGCTGCTCGGGCTGCGGACCGAAGCGGAGGCCGACGCGGTCGGGCTGCTCCGCGGCACCGACGGCCGGCGCCGCTGGCGGGACGCCTCGCCCGAGGCGGACGTGCTCGCCGACCGCTACCTCCCGCTGTGCCTGGCCGGCCCCCGATTCACCTTCGCCCAACTGGGCCAGAGCCTCGACGGTTTCATCGCCACCCGGAAGGGCGACTCCGACTACGTCACCGGAGCGGAGGACCGTGAGCATCTGCACCGCCTGCGCGCACTCTCCGACGCGGTGGTCGTCGGTGCAGGTACCGTCGTCGCGGACGATCCCCGGCTGACGGTCCGTGCCTGCGCCGGAACCGACCCGGTGCGCGTCGTCCTCGACCCGAACCGCCGGGTGCCGCCGCGACGCCAGGTGTTCACCGACGGGGCGGCGCCGACCCTGTGGGTGGTGAGCGCCGACGCCGGGCGCGGGTGTAGCGCTGCGGACGCCGTCGGCATGAACGGCGTCGACGTTCTGACCCTCCCCGACAGCGCCGCGTTCGCCCCCCGGCGCCTGGTGCACGAGCTCGGACGCCGCGGCCTGGGCCGTGTGATGGTCGAGGGCGGCGGCGTCACCGTGTCGCGCTTCCTGCACGACGATGCGCTGCACCGGCTGTATCTCACCGTGGCACCGGTCCTGATCGGTGACGGCGTTCCTGGGCTCGGCTTCCCCGGACCCGATCTGATGCGGGACGCGCTCCGGCCGCCGATGCGCCGGGCCGCCCTCGGCGAGGACACCCTCTTCGAACTCGACCTGCGCACGCCGGATTCCGCCGAACCAGTCGACGGCGAGCACCACGGCGCCGGGCAAGCAGGCGGCGAACGCGAGCAGTCCGTACGCCACGGCGACGGTCAGCCCCTGGGCGGAGCCCAGGCCGGCGGCCCCGAACGCCCAGGCGGTGACTCCCTCCCGGGGGCCCCAGCCGCCGATGTTCAGAGGTAGCGCCATGGCGAGCAGCGCGAGCACCATCAACGGCAGCAACTCGGTGACCGGCGCCGTCGATCCCGCCGATCGGGCGGCGAGGAGCAACATGGTGAGGTGACCCGCGAGCACCGCGACCGACGCGATCAGCACGCCCGGCCAGCTGCCTCGGGCGAGCAGCCCGAGGCGCGCCTCGGCGAGCATGGTCCGGACGGCGCGGCGCCGCCGCGAGGTGGCCGGCCTCCCCCGGAGTCCGGCCACACCGACGACCGTCAGCCCGCACACCACGGCGAGGGCAGCGGCGGCCTCCGGCGTCGCGGCGAGCCGCACCGCCTCGGCCGGGGCGCGGGAGACGTGCGCGATCAGGAGCACGGCACCGGCGGTGACGAGGACGGCCTGCCCCGCGATCCGCTCCAGCAGGACCGCCCGGACGCCCCGGCCGACGTCACCGGCACTCCGCCCGTGCCGTACCGCCCGGTGGACGTCGCCGAGGACGCCGCCGGGTAGCGCCGCGTTGAGGAACACCGCGCGGTAGTAGTCCGCGACGGCCCGGCCGAGCGGCAGCCGGATGCTCAGACCACGGGCCACGAGCCACCAGCGCCACGCGCTGAGCACGGTCGTGAACAGGCCGAGGCCGAGAGCGGCCAGCAGAGTGGGGCCGTCGATCCCGTGCAGCCCGTCCAGGAAGGCGCCGGTGCCCTGCCACCACAGCACCGCCGCGAGGATGCCCGCTCCGGCGAGCATGCCGAGGCGGGCCCGGACCGCCCGGACCGCCCGGGTCACGAGGTGACGCCCGTCCGCCGGGGCAGGGCGAGCACATCACTGTGATGCACCACCACCCGCAACTCGCCCGCTTCGCAGGCCGCCAGACGCCGCCGCAAGTAGGCGTCGGCGCCGGACGCGAGCTCCGGCCGCTGTGTCCGCGCGGCGCCGACCCAGCCCCGCAGCCACTCCGCGGTCAGGGCCGACATCGACGTCGCGTCGCGGGCGCCCGTGGCCGCATCCTCCGGGCCGACGGCCTTCCGCGAAGCGGCACCGAGCCGCCACGGGCTGGTCTGCACCCGTACGGTCATGCCATGACGGGCGAAGGCCACGGAGGCCGCGGCGACGGCGTCGGGCCCGAGCAGTCGGCGGCCTCGATCCCACCGGCGCTGGTGGGCGTTGAACGCGTCGGTGATGTCGGCGTCCATCGGATCGGCCGGGGCGAGGTCGACCCGCCCCAGCACGGAAAGAGCCAGCAGCGCCGGGCAGCGGGCGCCGGCGCAGGCCGCGACCAGCCCGTCCAACTCGTCGCGGGTGAGCAGGTCCAGCAGGGCCGAGGCGGTCACCAGCGAGGTGCCGGCCAGACCGTCCGCCGTCAGCCGGGCGATGTCGCTGCGTTCCGTCGTGACCGTGACCGGGCTGCCGTCCGCCGCCGTACGGGGCAGGCTCTCGGCGGCCAGCTCGAGCAGACCGGCGTCATGGTCGTGCAGAATCCAGTGCTGCGGCCCCTCCAGCCGGGGGGCCAACCAGCGTCCCATGGAGCCGGTGCCGCAGCCGAGGTCGCGGATCACCAGCGCCCCGTCCCGGCCCGTGCGGTGTCCCGGGCCGGCCGGGCGTGGCAGATGACGGCGCAGCGGTTCGAGGAGTTCGGGTGCCCGGGCCGCGGCGTCGGCGGCCTCCCGCAGCGCCAGCCACTCCGGTGGGTAGCGCGTGACATGGGTCGCGCTCATGCGGCCTCCAGAGTTTCCTGCCGGATCTGTTCCAGCGCCCTGGCCAGGTTCCGTGAGGTGGTCTCCCAGCCGGCCAGCGCGGTGCGCCGCCGGCGGGCGGCCGCCTTCGAGCGATGGCGTTCGCCGGGGTCGGCGAGCCAGCGACGCAGCGCTGCGGCGAGTGCAACCGGATCCTCGGGCGGGACGAGGAAGCCCGGCACACTGCCGTCGGGTGCGTGCCCCATCGCCTCCGGCATTCCCCCGACGGCCGTCGCCAGCACGGGAACACCGCGCGCGAGCGCCTCGGTCACCACCATGCCGTAGGTCTCGGAGCGCGAGGGGAGCACCAGGAGGTCCGCAGCGGCGTAATCCGAGTTCAGCCCGGGGCCCGTCCGGGGGCCGACGAGGCGCACCCGGTCGCCGAGGCCGAGCTCCCCGATCAGCTTCCGGACCTGGTCGACGTAGCCGGGACTCTGGCCCAGTCCACCGACGCACTCGCAGGTCCACGGCAGGTCGGCGACCGACGCCAGGGCCCGCACCAGCAGATGGTGCCCCTTGCGCGGGGTCACCGACGCGACGCACAGCAGGCGCGGGGGTCCACCGGCCGCGGGGCCGGTTCCGGCACCGGTCGCCAGGGGCGCGATGTCGGCCCCCGGGACGGCGACATGGACGCGTCCGGGGGCGAGTTCGTGGTGGTCCACGAGTCGGCCGGCCGCCCAGTTGCTGGTCGCCACGACCGCCGCCGCGGCCTGCAGCGTCCTGCGTTCGGCTGCGTCCAGAGCGGCGGCCACGTCCGGGGCGAGGCCGGTCTCGTCGCCCAGCGGCAGGTGGACCAGTACGGCCAGGCGCAGCCGTTCGGCCTCCGGGACGACGACCTCCGGGACACCACAGGCGACGAGTCCGTCGAGGAGGACGAGGGAGCCGTCCGGCGCGGCACGGAGCGTCCGGGCCAGTTCCTCGCGCGCGTCGGTCCCGGGGCGTGGCCAGTCGCCCGCGACGGTGTGCTCGTGGACCTGCCAGCCGATCTGCGGCAGTTCCCGGCATACCCGGCGGTCGTAGGTGTTGCCGCCGCTCGGCGACGTCGGATCGTCGACGCCTGCGGGCATCACGACCCGGACCAAGCGCCCGGGCGCAGCGACGCCGGCCGCTTGGTCCGCCGCCTGGTTCACAGCGCCCGCTCGTAACTCGCCCATGCGATGTGCGACTCGTGCAGGGTGACCGTGATGCCGGACAGGCCCCGGGCACCCTCGCCCAGCGCTCCGGCGTGCACCCGGTCGGCCAGGCGGTCGGTGATGACCTTGGCCAGGTACTCCGTCGAGGTGTTGATGCCGGCGAACGCGGATTCGTCGTCCAGGTTCCGGTAGTTGAGCTCGCCCACGACGGCGTTCAGCTCACGGGTGGCCAGTCCGATGTCGACGACGATGTTGTCGGCATCCAGCTCGGGACGGCGGAAGGTGGCGTCCACGAGATAGGTGGCTCCGTGCAGACGCTGGGCGGGTCCGAAGACCTCGCCGCGGAAGCTGTGCGCGATCATCAGGTGCTCGCGGACGGTGACGCTGAACAAGTGCGGTGACCTCCCGGTCGACGGATCCGGCAGCCGACGGTGCTGCCCTGCCTTTCACTACGGCCGCAGTGTGCCGTGTGTTCACGGCCGGAGGTCAGACGCGATCCGCGCCCGTGTCCGCGTCGTACCGCACACGGTGGCACAACCCGGGAAGGTCCCCTGCGGCGATCCTTGGCATCACGGACGGCAGCTCCTCGAACGCGCACTCGCCGGTGATCAGTGCGTCGAAGGACGGGTCGGCGAGCAGGTCGAGCGAGAGCGCGAGCCGGTCGGCGAAGGTCCTGCGGGAGCGCCGGGCCTCGGCCACCCTGCCCACCTGACTGCCGCGCAGGACCAGTCGGCCGGAGTGGAACGCCTCCCCGAGCGGCAGGCTGATCCGCCGGTCGCCGTACCAGCTCAGCTCCAGGACCGTGCCCTCCGGCGCCAGCAGTTCCAGCGCGCGCGTGAGTCCCGCCTCGGTCGCGCTGGCGTGGACGGCGAGGTCGCAGTCCCCCAGGGCGTCCCCGGGGAGCGCGAAGTCGACACCCAGCGCCTCGGCCACGGCGCCGCGGGCGGGATCGGAGTCGATCAGCTGGACCCGGACACCGGGGTACCGCGCGACGAGAGCGGCGACGGAGCAGCCGATCATGCCGGCCCCGACCACGGCGATCCGGTCGCCGACCATCGGCGCGGCGTCCCACAGCGCGTTCACCGCCGTCTCCACCGTGCCGGCCAGCACCGCCCGCCCGGCGGGGACGGTGTCCGGCACCGGGGTCACGGCGCTCGCCGGGACGACATAGCGGCTCTGGTGCGGGTAGAGACAGAAGACCGTGCGCCCGACGAGGTGCCGCGGGCCCTCCTCGACCAGACCGACGCTGAGATAGCCGTACTTCACGGGCCCGGGGAACTCGCCGTCCTGGAAGGGCGCCCGCATCGTGGAGTACTGGCTCTCCGGAACGCCCCCGCGGAAGACCAGGCTCTCCGTGCCCCGGCTCACCCCGGAACAGAGCGTGCGCACCACGACGTCGTCGGTGCCCGGTTCGGGCAGCGGCACGTCCCGGATCTCGCCGCTGCCGGGGGACCGGAGCCAGAAGGCGCGTGCGCGGCTCTCCAACGACGTCCTCCCGCTGAACGCTGGTGTGGGGATTTACGTTCTGACAATCATGAGGCCGCGCACACGGTACGCGGCAGACATCGACCCTGTCACACGGAGGTACGCGGTGGCCCCGAGCGGCACGAACAACAGGAGGCCGGCGCGCCCGGAGACGGTCGAGGGGGCGGGTGCGCAGACCCTCCTGCTGGTCCTGCTCGGCACCGCGACCGGATTCGGACCCGTCGGATGGGTGACGGGCCTGGCCTTCACGATCGGCACGTGGGCCGTACTCACGCGTGCCCTGCGCCGTTCGCAGGTCGGGCCGTTCGGTCCGGCCAACAGGGTCACCCTGGCCCGGACGACGCTCGTGGGGGGCGTGACGGCGCTGGTCGCCGAGTCCTTCGTGAGCCGGCCGCCGACCGTGCTCCTGACCGCGCTCATCACGGTGGCGCTGGTCCTCGACGCGGTCGACGGCCACGTCGCACGGCGCACCGGGACGGAGTCGTGCTTCGGGGCACGCTTCGACATGGAGGTCGACGCGTTCCTCATCCTGGTGCTGAGCGTCCATGTCGCCCTGTCGCTGGGCGCCTGGGTGCTGGTGATCGGAGCCATGCGCTATGCCTTCGTCGCGGCGGCCCGTGTGCTGCCGTGGCTGCAGGGACCGCTCCCTCCGAGCATGGCCCGCAAGACGGTGGCAGCCGTGCAGGGGATCGTCCTCCTCGTGGCCGCCGCCGGGATCGTCCCGCGCCCTGCCGCGTACGTGGCCGTTCTCGCGGCGCTGGCGGCGCTCGTCTGGTCCTTCGGACGGGACATGCGGTGGCTGTGGGCCGTCAGGGTCCGTGACGGCGCGACCGTGTCCAAGGGTGCGACACACGTCAGGGTGTGACGTGACCGGCCCTGCGCCGCCGGGCGGTCACCGGGACGTCGGGGGCGGAACTGCGCCGCCGGGTGGTCACCGGGACGTCGGGGGCGGAACTGCGCCGCCGGGTGGTCACCGGGACGTCGGGGGCGGAGCTGCGCCGCCGGGTGGTCACCGGGACGTCGGGGGCGGAGCTGCGCCGCCGGGTGGTCACCGGGACGTCGGGGGCGGAGCTGCGCCGGGTCCCGGGCCGTAGGCGGTCAGGAAGCGGTCCCGGAAGGTGTCCATCCGCCAGACCGGGGCCCCGGGGCCGGGCTTCAGGCCCTCCTGCCAGCCCCATCCGGAGATCCGCCCCAGTGCCGCCCGGTCGCGGGCGACGACGGTGATCGGTACGTCCCGGCCGAATTCGCCGTCGGTCACCGTCGCAACGGGCTGATGGTCACCGAGGAAGAGGAGCACGGTGTCGTCGTTGCCGTACTTCTCCACGTAGTCGATCAGGCTGGCGAGCGAGTACGCGACGGCCCGCCCGTACTCGGCGCGCACCTGTGCGGGGTCCTTCCACACGTCCTCCGGGTCGTTGCCGGCCCTCTTGACGGAGTGGTAGACCGAGCCGTCTCCCATCTCGTCCCAGCCGAGCGTCCTGGGTATCGGTGCCCATGGGCTGTGGCTGGAGACGAGAACGATCTCCGCCATCAGTGGCCTGTGGTCCGGCTTGCCGTGCTCCAGGCGTTCGAAGGCGGCCAGGCTGTACTGGTCGGGTATGGGCGACCAGCTGAACTTCGGTCCCTGGTAGCCGAGATTCCGGGAGTCGTAGACCTGGTCGAGGCCGTAGAACTCCCCCTCGGGCCAGGACCGGGTGACGCCCGGCATGACGCCGACCGTCCGCCAGGCACCCGTGTCCCGGAAGGCGCCGGTGAGGGTCAGGCGGTCGCTCGAGGTGAGGCTGTCGTAGCGCTGCTGATTCTTGATCCACAGGCCGGACATGAAGGTGGAGTGCGCGAGCCAGCTGCCGCCGCCCGACGTCGGCGAGGTGAGGAAGGCGCTCCGGGAGGAGAAGCCGGCCGCGCGCAGCCGCCGGGTTCCGTCCGCGAGCACCGCGCCGATGTGCGGCGCGATCCGGGGGTCCTGGACCGCGCTGCGGCCGTAGCTCTCTATGAAGACGAAGAGGACGTCCTTGCCCCGCAGCCCGGTCAGCAACTGGTCGGCCCGGGTGCCGCGGAAAGCGTCGACGGCGGCCGCCTCCGAGAACGCCTGCCTGTCCTTCAGGCCTGCACGCACCTGACGCACGTGCTCCTGGGCCAACTCGGCCGTGCCGCGGGAGGCGAGGGGTACGGCGGCGATCTGCGCGCCGAGCGACGCGCAGATGAGCCAGACGGTCCCGAGCAGCAGCGTGCCACGGGTCGCTGCCGCACTGCGCCGGACGACGAGGTGGGACAGCCGGACGACTGCCAGGGTCATGAGGACGAGCACGGCGAGGACCAGGACCACGCCCCCGATCGCGGCGACGATCGCCCCGGTCGCCCCCGCGGAGTCCCTGAGGAACGCCTCGGCGTCGTCGAGCAGCGTCCAGTCGAGCAGGGGGTCGAACGGGCGGTCGAGAGCGGAGTGGAAGCCCATGTCGAGCAGCTTCAGGACGGTCAGCAGGCCCAGCCCCGCCCCGGCGACCACGGCGGCCACCTGCCTCGGTTTCGGCTTCAGGACGAGCAGTACCGCCGTGCCGAAGACGGCCTCCACCGGGATACGGGTGAACGCGGCGGGGACGAGGCGCGGGAGTTCGTCCGGCAGGAGGAGGGCGCCGTGCACGAGCAGGGCGGCCAGGATGGTGGTACACCGTGTCAGGGCCCGTGCGGCGCCCGGGGACCTCTTCCGCCGACCGCCGCGGACGCCTCCGCCGGGGGCGTCGCCTTCGTGGTCCGCTGCGGCCGTCCGGCCCGCCGTGTTCCGATCCGCGGCGCCGTCGTCCGGCAGCTGGTGCGGGGAGCCGTACCGTGGCGGGCTCTCCTCCGTGACGGTGCTGTCCTGATCAGGCAGTTGAGAGTGCGTCCAGAGCGACACCCGAAGGTCCTTCCGTGCGGAGCTCGGTGATGGCACGGCGAACCTGGCCCGGGGCCCGGGGCCGCGGATACCTGTACGGCGTGCGGGCGGCATCCGTTCAAGCACGCGACGACCGGGTACGCCGGCGCCGGGCGTCGCACACCGCGCCGTTCTCCCGGCACCGCGCCCAGGGCGGCTAGCTCTTGGCCCGGTGCGAATTCCGGACAGCGGGCAGCGGTTCCTGCGCCGCCTTGGTGACGTCCGCGACGAGTTCGACGACATCGGGCCCGTACGCCTGCGTGTTGACGACCTTCAGGAGCAGGACGAAGGAGTTCGTGCCGTGCTTGCGGGCGAGCTTCTCGTGGTGACGGGCCAGATAGCGGGTGGCGGCCTGATTGGTGATCGCCCGCTGGCCGCAGAAGAGGAAGACCGGCCGCGATCCCTCGCCCGCCGTGAGCCGGGCGAGGAGGACGTACTCGGTGGTGCCCGCCTCCAGGCGGTACCGCTCGGAGCCGATCTGGAACGCGCCCCGGTCCGGGCCCGGCTCCACATCCGTGTTGACCGCCACGCCGGGGAGGAGCGAGGCGAGATGCGCCGCCATGCGGCGGTTCGAGTACGGTCCGCCGACGCAGAACTCCGTACGCTCGCCGAAGCCCTGCTGGGCGACGTCGTGCTGGACGATCTGGGCGTGCGCCCCGCAGTCCTTGACGAGCGCGGAGAGTTCAAGGAGCGCGAACACGTCGAAGCGGTGCACCGCGCCCTCGCTGCCCGCCTCACGGTTCACCACGAGAAGGCACTCGGAATTCCCCGGCAGACCGAAGAAGGCCTGCTTCCGGCGGAGCCTGCGGCGCCAGAGGTGATTACGGGCGAACCAGCCGAGCGAGGCGCTGATACCGGCGGCCACGACGCCGAGCACGATGTTGCGCAGGTCTTCATTCATGGGCGCGCATGGTAGCGGTCCGGGCCGAACAGTGTTCGATGCGGTCCTGACGGGAAAGCTGAGGTGTAGTTACGCTGCGCGGACGCTTTTCGACTGGAGGTACGGATGCGTCGTGGTGCTGCCGGACGTCTTGTCACGATTCCCGCCGTCGCGCTGGCGGTGCTGTCGGCGGGAGGTGCGGCCGCGCCGACGGGGGCACCGGCCCGGGTACCGGTCAAGGAGCCGGTGGCCGTCGGCTACGGGGGAGCGGTCGCGAGCGTCGACGCGGACGCCTCGGCGGCGGGCATCGAGGTGCTGCGCGGCGGCGGCAACGCGGTGGACGCGGCGGTGGCGACCGCCGCGGCACTCGGGGTGACCGAGCCGTACTCCGCAGGCATCGGCGGCGGCGGCTTCCTGGTCTACTACGACGCGAAGTCCCGCACGGTCCGGACCGTCGACGGCCGCGAGACCGCACCCGGCTCGGCCGATGCGTCCCTCTTCCTCGAGAACGGCAAGCCCATCCCCTTCGACGAGGGCATGACCAGCGGCCTCGGCGTCGGCACGCCCGGCACACCGGCGACCTGGGACGCGGCGCTCGACGCGTGGGGGAGCCGGCCGCTGCGACAGCTGCTGAAGCCGGCCGAGCGGCTGGCGAAGGACGGATTCACCGTCGACGCGACGTTCCGCTCCCAGACCCAGGCGAACGAGGCGCGCTTCCGGGACTTCCCGGCGACGGCCGAGCTGTTCCTGCCGGGCGGGCGGCTGCCGGTGGTCGGGTCCGTGTTCAAGAACCCCGGTCTCGCGCGTACGTACGAGGAACTGGGGCGCAAGGGCACCGGAGCCCTGTACCGGGGCGCGATCGCGCAGGACATCGTGAACACCGTGCGGAAACCGGCCGTGCGGGAGGGCGCGACACGGGTCGTGCGGCCCGGTGACCTGACGCTGCGCGACCTGGCGGCGTACGAGACGGAGCGCCGGCTTCCGACGAGGGTGTCGTACCGGGGCCTGGACGTGTACGGCATGGGCCCGGCGTCCTCGGGCGGTACGAGCGTGGGCGAGGCACTCAACATCCTGGAACGGACGGATCTCTCGGGACTTGCGCAGGCGAAGTATCTGCATCGCTTCATCGAGGCGAGCCGGATCGCCTTCGCGGACCGCGGGCGGTGGGTCGGCGACCCGGCGTTCGAGGACGTGCCGGTGCGGGAGCTGCTGTCGCAGCGGTTCGCCGACTCGCGGGAGTGCCTGATCCGCGACGACGCCGTGCTGACGAGCCCGCTCGCTCCGGGTGACCCGCGGAGCCCGGCGGCGTGCGCGAGCGGCGGGAGGGCCGCGCCGACGACGTACGAGGGCGAGAACACGACACACCTGACGGTCGCGGACAGGTGGGGCAACGTCGTCGCGTACACGCTGACCATCGAGTCGACGGGCGGCAGCGGGATCACCGTCCCGGGGCGGGGCTTCATCCTCAACAACGAGCTGACCGACTTCTCCTTCGCCCCGGCCGATCCGGCGGTCCACGACCCGAACCTCCCCGGCCCGGGCAAGCGCCCCCGCTCCTCGATCTCCCCGACGATCGTCCTCGACGACCGGCAGCGGCCGGTGCTGGCGCTCGGCTCGCCGGGCGGCGCGACGATCATCACCACGGTGCTGCAGACCCTGACGGGTGTCGTCGACCGCCGACTGCCCCTGGTCGACGCGATCGCCGCCCCGCGCGCCAGCCAGCGCAACCAGCCGACGACCGAACTCGAACCCGCCCTGTGGAACAGCCCGCTGCGCGCCGAACTGGAGGCGCTGGGCCACGGCTTCCGGCAGAACCCGGAGATCGGCGCGGCGACGGGCATCCAGCGGCTGCCGGACGGGCGCTGGCTGGCAGCGGCGGAGAAGGTACGGCGAGGCGGCGGCTCGGCGATGGTGGTGCGGCCGGCGGCGCCGTAGCCCGGCCGGCGGGGGCCTGCGGCGGGCTCGGCGCGTGCCGTGTCACTCTCGTGGGTCGCCCCGGTGGCGCGGGGCGGGGCCTGAGCTGCTTGCTGGGCAGGGGGAGAGAGCGAGCAGCCCATGGAACCGAACAGGGAGCGACTGCGGACGCCGCGCGCCGCCGGCCTGGCAGGGATCGTGTTCGCGGTGCTGCTGGCGGCCGCGATCGTGCTGATCCGGCTGGCGATTCCCGAGGGAGCGACCGCGGCGGGGGACGACGTCCTCAGTCCGAACCGGCGGAGGGCGGTCCGCGCCGCGCTGGAGCTCGTGCCGTTCGCCGGGATCTTCTTCCTGTGGTTCATGGGCGCCCTGCGCGCACAGGTCGGGGAGCGGGAGGACAGGTTCGTCGCGACGGTGTTCCTGGGGAGCGGACTGATCTTCGTGGCCGCCATGTTCGGGGCCGCCGCGGCGGCGGGCAGCATTCTGGCCGACCATCAGCCGTCGGAGTTCGGCCGCACCTTCGCGTACACCCTGCTGACCACGTACGCGATGCGGATGGCCGCCGTCTTCATCTTCGCGACGACCACCATCGGGCACCGCCTCGGTGTGTTCCCGCGCCCGCTCGCCGTCGTCGGGTACGTGGCCGGTGTGGTGCTGCTGTTCGTGGGACCGGGATTCCCCTGGTCCGAACTGGTCTTCCCGGTCTGGTCCGCGATCGTCGGCGTCCATCTGATCAGGCTTCGTCTCCGGTCCCGGCCCCAGCCGGCCGACGTGGTGTGACGTCCGTCCGTTCACTCTCCCGGCCGCCACGACATGCGGCACGGTGCGCGCGATCGCATCCTGACACCGGGGAGTGACCAGGCACGGGAAGGGTTGATCCGTGGTGAGACTTGTCGTCGATCTCAACCGATGCCAGGGGTACGCCCAGTGCGCGTTCCTCGCACCGGACGTGTTCGAAATGCACGGCGAAGAATCGTTGCTGTACAACCCCCGGGCCGATGAGGCACACCGGGACGAGGTCGCCCAGGCCGTGGCCGCCTGCCCGGTCCAGGCCATCCTCATGGACCGGTCGGACGAGACCGTGCCCGACCGGGAGGCGTCCCATGCGCGGTGAGGGATTCCTCGACTGGCTCAAGCGTGAGGGGCGCATCGTCGTCGTGGGCGCCTCCCTGGCCGGCCTCAGGGCCGCCGAGACCCTCAGGGAAGAGGGCTTCGGCGGGACGCTCACCATGATCGGCGACGAGCCGTGCGAGCCGTACGACCGGCCCCCGCTGTCCAAGGGGGTCCTGCTGGGCAAGGCCACCGCGGACCGTACCGCCCTGCCGCGGCGCCGGGCCCTGGACGCGGAATGGCGGCTCGGGGTCCCCGCCTCCGGGCTCGACATGGCCGCCAGGCGGGTACGGCTGGCCGACGGCGACGAAGTGGCGTACGACCGGCTGCTGATCGCCACCGGCGTACGGGCGAGGCCGTGGCCGAAGGAGGCCGAGGCCGAACTCGACGGGGTCTTCGTCCTGCGCACCCGCGACGACGCCAGTGCGCTGCACAAGCGGCTGACGGCCGGCCCCCGCAGAGTCTTCGTCATCGGTGCCGGCTTCACCGGCTCGGAGATCGCCTCCGCCTGCCGCGAGCAGGGCATCGCCGTCACCGTCGCGGAACGGGGCGCCGCGCCGCTGGTGGGCGCGCTCGGCGGGGTCGTCGGCGAGGTCGCCGCACAGCTGCAGCGCGAGAACGGTGTGGACCTGCGGACCGGCGTGATGGTGACCGGCCTCGAAGGCGACTCGGCGGGGCGGGTGCGCGCCGCCCACCTCTCGGACGGCTCCAGCGTCGAGACGGACGTCGTGGTCGTCTCGCTCGGCGCGACGCGCAACACCGAGTGGCTCGCCGGTTCGGGCCTGGGCGCGGGTCCCCGGGGCATCGCCTGCGACGCCGGCTGCCGGGCCTTCGACATCCGGGGCATCGTCACCGACGACGTCTTCGTGGCCGGTGACGTGGCACGGTCCCCCCACCCGCTGTTCGCGTACCAGTTCCTGTCCCTGGAGCACTGGGGCAATGCCGTCAGCCAGGCCGAGACCGCGGCGCACAACATGCTCTGCGAGAGCGTGGAACGCCGTCCCCACATCTGGGTCCCGGCCTTCTGGTCCTCGCAGTTCGGCGTGAACATCAAATCGGTCGGCGTGCCGTCCATGGGCACGGAGATCCTCATCTCGCAGGGCTCGCTCGCCGAGCGCAGATTCGTCGGTGTGTACGGGTTCCAGGACCGCGTCATCGGCGCCGTCACCTTCGACCAGGCGCGGTGGCTGCCGTTCTACGAGCGGCTGATCGAGACCACGGCGCCGTTCCCGCCGCAGTTCCCCACCGTGGACCGCCGTCCCGAGGGGATGCGGCCGGTGCCGGCCGACTTCCCCGACCCGTCGGTGCCCACCCACGGACCGACCGTCACCCTCAGTGGCTACTCGCCGTCCGACCGGCGGATCACCTTCACGCCCGCCCGGCACTGACCCCAGGCCCGCGGACCCACGCCCCCAAGGACCCGTCATGACGCAGACCGCGTTCCTACGGCAGATCAGTGATTACGCCGTCCGCGCGAACCCGTATCCGTTGTACGCGGAGCTCCGCAAGACGCCGGTGACGTACGAGGGAGACAACACCTACATCGTCAGTACGTACTGGGAGGTTTGGAACCTTCTCCACGACCCCCGCATCAGCTCCGACTCACGCAACATCGACTCGCCGACTGCTGACGCCCTGGCGGAACCGGCCGAGGAATCGCCGCTGCCGCCCAACTTCCTGCATCTCGACCCTCCCGAGCACGACCGGTTCCGCCGCATCACGAACCGGCCCTTCGGACCACCGCACAGCCCGCACCGGATCAACGGCATGCGCGGGGAAATGCGCGAGATGATCTCCGGCATCATCGACGCCATCGGGAGCACGGACCGGATCGACCTGGTCGACCAGGTCGCCTACCCGCTCCCCGTGACGGTGATCTGCCGGCTGCTCGGTGTGCCGACGGAGGACGAGGCACGCTTCCACCAGTGGGCCGACGCCATCGTCGCGGGCCTGGACATGAACCCCGACGCGGACCGCGCCGAGCTGATGCGCAGGGTTCACCGAGCGCGGCTGGAGATGGGCACGTTCCTGAACAACCTGATCGAGGCGCGCCGCAACAACCCCGGCGACGACATGCTCTCCCAGCTGGCGACCAGTCATGGACCGGACGGGGCCATGACGACGCCGGAGCTGATGAGCACCGCGGTCCTGCTGCTCATCGCCGGCCACGAGACGACGGTCAACCTGATCACCAACGGGATGCTCACGCTGCTGCGCCACCCGGAAGCCCTCCAGCGGCTGCGGAGCGATCCGGACCTGGTCGTCCCCATGGTGGAGGAGCTGCTGCGCTACGAGCCGCCGGTGCACTTCGTGGTACCCCGCGCGACCCTCGCGGACATCGAGATCGGCGGAGTCGGCATCCCCAGAGGGGCGACGGTCTACCTCGCCGTGGCCGCCGCCAACCGTGACCCGGAGCGCTTCCCCGACCCTGACACGTTCATCCCGGACCGCGAGGACAACCAGCACCTCGGCTTCGGCAGCGGCATCCACAGCTGCTTCGGGGCGCCGCTCGCCCGGCTGGAGACGCAGCTCGCGCTCACCGCACTGGCCCACCGGCTCGACAACCCCCGTCTGCTGGAGGACCCGCCGCCGTACCGGCGGAACGTGACCCTGCGCGGCCCCCGCCATCTGCCCATCGCCTGCGACGCCATCCGCCCTCAGGCGCCGGCCGGCACCGGCCGCGAGCGAACACAAGGACTGTCATGACCCAAGACAACCTCCTGCGGCAGATCATCGACTACGACAACCGCGCGAACCCGTATCCCCTGTACGCGGAGCTGCGCAAGACGCCGGTGCTCGACGAGGGAGACGGCGCGTACGTCGTGAGCACCTACTGGGAGATCCTGAGTCTCCTGCACGATCCGCGGGTCAGCTCCGACGCCCGCAACCGGACCGCGCAGCCCGGCCCCGATCTGGAGGCGGAGGGGGAGGAGACGGGTCTGCCGCCCAGCTTCATCCGGCTCGACCCTCCGGAGCACGACCGGCTGCGCCGCATGACGAACACGTCCTTCGGCCCGCCCCACAATCCCCGCCGGGTCCACGAGATGCGCGGCGAGCTCGGGGGGATCGTCTCCGGGCTCATCGACGGCATCGGGAACACGGACCGGATCGACCTGGTCGAGCAGTTCTCGTACCCGTTCCCGGTGACCGTGATCTGCCGGCTGCTCGGCGTGCCGCGCGAGGACGAAGCGCGCTTCCACACCTGGGCGGACACCCTCGCCGCCAGCCTCGACCCGACCCCGGGCGAGGACCCGACGGAGCGCAACCGGATCGCCCACGAGGCCAGGACCCAGCTCGGCATGTATCTTGCCGGGCTGATCGAGGAGCGCCGCAAGAACCCCGCGGACGACATGCTCTCCGAGCTGGCGGCCGCCAAGGGCCCGGACGGGTCGATGACGACGATGGAGCTGCTCAGCACCGCCGCCCTGCTGCTGATCGCCGGCCACGAGACCACGGTGAATCTGATCACCAACGGGATGCTGACGCTCCTGCGCAACCCGGACGTGCTCCAACGGCTGCGCGAGAACCCGAAACTGGCGGTGCCCGTCGTGGAGGAGCTGCTGCGCTTCGAGCCGCCGGTGCAGCTGGTGCCGAACCGCACCACCGTCGCGGACATCGACGTCGGTGGCGTCACCATCCCGAAGGGCGCGTCGCTGTGGCTGGTCGTGGCCGCCGGCAACCGCGACCCGCAGCGCTTCGAGAACCCCGAGCGGTTCGACCCGGACCGCAAGGGCATCGAGCACCTGGGTTTCGGCAGCGGCATCCACAGCTGCTTCGGTGCGCCGCTCGCCCGGCTGGAGGCGCAGCTCGCGCTGAGCGAGCTGGCGCGCAGGCTCGTGAACCCCCGGCTGCTGGAGGATCCGCCCGAGTACCGGCAGAACGCGGTCCTGCGCGGCCCTCGCCATCTGCCCATCGCCTGCGACGACATCCGGCCGTGAGCGGCCGGGCCTGAGCGGGATCAGAGCGAGGTCAGGATCCGCGGGCCGTCGTCCGTGATCGCCACCGTGTGTTCGGCGTGCGAGGCGCGGGATCCGTCCGACGTGCGCAGCGTCCAGCCGTCCCGGTCCGTGTAGTGGCCGTCGCCACCGCCCTCGATCAGCATCGGCTCGATCGCGAGCACCATCCCGTGGCGCAGCGGCATTCCGCGGCCCGGGCGGCCCTCGTTCGGGACGCTCGGGTCCTCGTGCATCGTGCGGCCCACGCCGTGGCCGCCGAAGCCGGACGGGATGCCGTAGCCCGCGGCCCGGCAGACGCGGCCGATGGCGTGGGCGATGTCCCCGATGCGGTTGCCGACGACCGCCGCGCCGATGCCCGCCGCCAGGGCCTCGTACGCGGTGTCGACCAGGCGTACGTCCTCGGGGCGGGGGCGGCCGACGGTGAAGCTGATGGCCGAGTCGCCGACCCAGCCGTCCAGGACCGCTCCGCAGTCGATGCTCACGAGGTCGCCGTCGCGGAGCCGGCGGCCGTCCGGGATGCCGTGCACGATCGCGTCGTTGACGGACGCGCAGACGACGGCGGGGAAGGGGATGGGGGCCCAGTCGGGCCGGTAGTTCAGGAAGGGCGAGCCCGCGCCGGCCTCGCGGAGCACGGCACGGGCGGTCTCGTCCAGGGCCTGGAGCGTGACGCCGACGGCCGCCGCCTGCCGTACCGCGGCGAGGGCCTGCGCGACGACCCGGCCGGCGGCGCGCATGGCGTCCAGGGATGCGTCTGTCTTGATCTCCACCATGCCAATTACTATACCGGTCGAAGCGGTATTAGAATGACGGCATGGTTCGTACGCCCCTGACCCCCGAAGAGCGCGAACGCGGCGAGCGGCTCGGCCGGTTGCTCCGTGAGGCGCGCGGCCCGCGGAGCATGGTGGAGGTCGCGGCGGCCGCCGGGCTCTCGCCCGAGACGCTCCGCAAGATCGAGACGGGCCGCGCCCCGACCCCGGCCTTCTTCACCGTGGCCGCGCTGGCCGGCGCGCTCGGCCTGTCCATGGACGACCTCGTGACGCGCTGCGCGCTCGTGCCCGCGTAGCCGTGACTACGTGGCGACCGCCAGCTGCACCCGGCTGTGGCGCGGCCGCTCGATCTCGTCCAGCAGCGCGATCGCCAGATCCGCGTGCGAGATACGGCCCGGACCGTCCAGGACCGTGCCCACCGCCGCCCGGTAGCCGCCGGTCCGCGGCGCCTCGGCGTCCAGATTCATCGGCGGGACGACCATCAGCCAGTCCAGGGACGCCGGATCCGCCGCGGCCAGCACCCCGAACTCGGCGACATGGCCCTGCGAGAACGCCCGGTACTCCGCCGGGAAGCCCGGCGCGTCCATCACCCGTACGCCGGGCGCGGTCTCCAGTGTCGTCGCGATGCCCAGCACCAGCAGCCGATGTACGCCCGCCTCACCCAGACCCGCGATCAGGGCCTTCGCCGCTGCGGTGAAGTGCTCCACGGACGGGATGTCCAGCCGCGCCGAGGCGTTGACCGCGGCGCCGTGGCCCGCCGCGAGTGCCGCCACCGATGCGGCATCGGTCGCGTCGCCCCGTACGACCGTGATGCCGTCCCCGCCCAGGGCCGGGTACTTCGCGGGGTCCCGCACCACCGCCGTCACCCGGTGGCCGCGGGCCACCGCCTCCGCCACGGCCGCCCGGCCGACCCGTCCGCCTGCTCCGAAAACGATGATGTCGCTCATGTCCCGGACGGTAGATCGGACATGCCTGGTTACTTCAACGGTACTGGGCTAGCGTCCGAGCCATGCCTGCCACCCGCGAGCCGCTGCGCGCCGACATGTTCCCCGAAGCCGACTGCTTCGCCGGGGCCGGGACGCGGCCGCTGCGCGTCGGTGACAAGTGGTCCGCATGGGTGCTGCGCTGCCTGGACGGCGGCCCGCGCCGCTTCTCCGAACTCCGCGTACCGCTCCACTGGATCACCCCCAAGGTGCTCACCGAGACCCTGCGGTCGATGGAGCGCAACGGCTTCCTGAGCAGAACCGTGTACGACGAGAACCCGCCGCGCGTCGAATACGAACTGACCGCGCTCGGCCGCTCGCTGCTCGGCCCGCTCGACACCGCCTGCGCCTGGTCGCGTGCCCATCTGGCCGAGATCACTCAGGCCCGTGGCGCCTACGACTCCGGAGTGGCGCACCGCGCGGAGTAGGGTCGCGCCGTGGATCTCCAGGAGCTCGACCGCGCGAAGTACATCAGCCTCACCACCTTCCGCAAGGACGGGACGGGCGTCGCCACACCCGTGTGGTTCGCCGTCGAGGGGGGTGAGGTGTACGTGTGGACCCGCTCCGACTCGTGGAAGGTCAAGCGGCTGCGCAGGGACGGCCGGGTCACCGTGGCCGCGTGCGATGTGCGCGGGAGGGTCGCGGAGGGCGCCGAGGCCGTGGAGGGAACGGCGCGGCTGCTGGACGACGCGGACATGAAGAAGGTCCGCAAGGCGCTGCTGCGCAAGTACACCTGGCAGTTCTGGCTCGTCGACCGGCCCGCCGCCGTCGTACGGCTCGGCAAGCGCCCGCACACGGGCATCGCAGTGACGCTCCCGCTACGTTGAGCGATCCGCTCCGCCACCGAAAACTCCGCGTAGCCGTCCCGTAACACGGCTGAGGTCGAATGCCTGCGAACCGGAAGCGAAGGGGCGGGCGGAGATGGTGGTGCATCAACTCCCCGTGGAAGTAGGGGTTTTCGCGCGGTACCTGAGAGAGCTGGCCGACCGGCTCGACCGGGGCGGCGGCTGGTACGCGGTCTTCTGGCAGCGCGACCCCGGCGGACTGGTCGCCTGCCTGCAGGGCGCGGAGATCCCGCCCTGGGACGTGGTGGAGTCGCTCCTCCAGGACCTCCCGGCCGACGGCGGCGAGACGGTACGCGCCCGGGCCCTGCACTCCGCCGCGGCTGCCGCGCACGACCGCATGTCCGGGGGTCCGGACGCCCTCCAGGAGCGACTGGACCTGATGCGCCGCGAACAGGCCTACGCGGCGGACCGCGGCCAGGAACTCCTGCGTCAACTGTCCGCCCTGCCCGAGCGCAGCCCCGAGTACCAGCGCCTCGCCCACGAACTGTCCTGGACGAACGACGACCACACCCGCGCAACTGCTCGCTGCACGGAGCTGTCCGCTCGCCTCGCGGCCCTGGGGGACTGGGCGTCGGGTCACCCCGACGGGGACGTCTGGACACCGCCTGCAGATCGCCGGCCGGGACCGGCCGGCGCCTCACCTGGCGCTAGACCGCCCAACCCCGGTCGGCAGGACCCTGCTTCGGCCGCCGAGGTGTCCCCCCAGGCGTTCTCCGAGGCAGCCCCCGAGGTGTCCCCCCAGGCGTTCTCCGAGGCAGCCCCCGACGCGGCCCCCGAGGCGCCGGCCCACGGCCCCGCGGAGTCCTCGCGGAGCACCCGGCGCAGCACGAAGCGGAGGCCCAGGGGTGCCCGGTACGCCTGGGGCGACGGGGGAGACGACGAGGCTGTCGCCGTACCCGACCTGCCCGCCGCCGGCATCCGTCCGCGCGGCGCGCGCTTCGGCGGGGCGGACGCGGGCGCAGCGGTCGAGCCGGAGGCGGCGCACGAGAGGCAGGGGGAGGAGGTCGCCCGCGCGCGGCGCGCAGCGGCCGAGACCGTCGCCGCCCTCGTACGGCTGCGCGCCGAGGGGCGCGGCGGCGAGGCGCACGCCCAGCTGTGCGAGGCCGCCGTCCGCCCCGCCGCCTGGCTGCCGGTGCTGGCGGCGGAGCTGCACCGCGCGGGCCTCGGCGCCGACTGGGCCACGCTGCTCTGGGAGGCCGCGTCGCTGCCGCCGGGCCGGCTCGCCGCCGCCGCGGGGGCGCTCGCCGCGGCCGGGAGGGCCGAGGACTGCGGGCAGCTGCTGCGCCAGGGCGTCGCCCGCCCGGCCGCCGAGATCGCCGACGCCGTGCTCGCCCTCGGCGAGGCCGGCGACCGCGCCGAGGCGGACGCGCTGCTCACCGCCTTCGTCCGGGCCCGCACCCCGGAGGACTCCGCGCAGCTCACGGCCCCCGACCCCCGCAGGCTGGTACCGCAACTGCTCGTCGCGGCCCGTGCCGTGTCCCCCGAGCGCGAGCGCGATGTGGTGCACGCCCTGCGCGTCGCCGGGATCGTCAGCGGTTGAAAAAGTACGGTATACGCTGTTTGTCGACCGCTCAGGTGTGAAACATGATCGACACTGCGGGTTGACGACGATGGTCTTGCCCCAGTGTGTGACGGGGCTTACGTTCTCCTCCTACGCACCGTGTCTACGTGCGTAGAGGCTCTCTGACGTCCTGTCGAAGGAGCAGCTCATGACCAACGTCGTACGCGCCGCACTCGTCCAGGCGACCTGGACCGGCGACACCGAATCCATGATCGCCAAGCATGAGGAGCACGCCCGCGAGGCGGCCCGGCAGGGTGCCAAGGTCATCGGATTCCAGGAGGTCTTCAACGCGCCGTACTTCTGCCAGGTGCAGGAGGCGGAGCACTACCGCTGGGCCGAGCCCGTCCCCGACGGACCCACGGTCCTGCGCATGCGCGACCTCGCCCGCGAGACCGGCATGGTGATCGTCGTGCCCGTCTTCGAGGTCGAGGGCTCCGGCTTCTACTACAACACCGCCGCCGTCATCGACGCCGACGGCACCTTCCTCGGCAAGTACCGCAAGCACCACATCCCGCAGGTCAAGGGCTTCTGGGAGAAGTACTACTTCAAGCCGGGCAACGCAGGTTGGCCCGTCTTCGACACCGCCGTCGGCAAGGTCGGCGTATACATCTGCTACGACCGCCACTTCCCCGAGGGCTGGCGCCAGCTCGGCCTGAACGGCGCCCAGTTGGTGTACAACCCGTCCGCCACCTCGCGCGGACTCTCCTCCTACCTCTGGCAGCTGGAGCAGCCCGCGGCCGCCGTCGCCAACGAGTACTTCATCGCCGCCATCAACCGCGTCGGCCAGGAGGAGTACGGCGACAACGACTTCTACGGCACCAGCTACTTCGTCGACCCGCGCGGCCAGTTCGTCGGCGACGTCGCCAGCGACAAGGAGGAGGAACTGGTCGTCCGCGACCTCGACTTCGGCCTCATCGAGCAGGTACGCCAGCAGTGGGCGTTCTACCGAGACCGCAGGCCCGACGCCTACGAGGGGCTGGTGCAGCCATGAGCGACCTGTACGACCGGCACCGGGCCGTCATCCCCGACTGGGTGGCCCTCTACTACCAGCAGCCCATCGAGATCAGCCACGGCGAGGGACGGCACGTCTGGGACGCGGCCGGCAACCGCTACCTCGATTTCTTCGGCGGCATCCTCACCACCATGACCGCCCACGCCCTCCCCGAGGTCACCAAGGCGGTGAGCGAACAGGCCGGGCGGATCATCCACTCCTCCACGCTCTACCTCAACCGCCCCATGGTCGAGCTCGCCGAGCGCATCGCCGCCCTCTCCGGAATCCCCGACGCCCGCGTCTTCTTCACGACGTCCGGCACCGAGGCCAACGACACGGCGCTGCTCCTGGCCACCGCGTACCGCAGGTCGGGACAGATCCTCGCGATGCGCAACAGCTACCACGGCCGCTCCTTCTCGGCCGTCTCCATCACCGGCAACCGCGCCTGGTCCCCGACCACGCTCTCCCCGCTGCAGACCCTGTACGTGCATGGCGGCGTCCGCACCCGCGGGCCGTACGCGGCGCTGTCGGACGCGCAGTTCACCGAGGCCTGCGTCGCCGACCTGGAGGACCTCCTCGGCCACACCCACGACGTCGCCGCGCTCATCGCCGAGCCCGTCCAGGGCGTCGGCGGCTTCACCTCCCCGCCCGACGGGCTGTACGCCGCGTTCCGCGAGGTCCTGGACCGGCACGGCATCCTGTGGATCTCCGACGAGGTGCAGACCGGCTGGGGCAGGACCGGCGACCACTTCTGGGGCTGGCAGGCGCACGCCGAGAACGGCCCGCCGGACATCCTGACGTTCGCCAAGGGCATCGGCAACGGCATGTCCGTCGGCGGCGTCGTCGCCCGCGCCGACGTCATGAACTGCATCGACGCCAACTCCATCTCCACCTTCGGCGGCTCGCCCGTCACCATGGCGGCGGGCCTGGCGAACCTCACGTACCTCCTCGAACACGACCTGCAGGGCAACGCGCGCCGCGTCGGCGGACTCCTCATCGAGCGGCTGCGCGCCATCGGCGCCGCCGTCCCGGCCGTCCGCGAGGTGCGTGGCCGCGGACTGATGATCGGCGTGGAGCTGGTGAAGCCGGGTACGGACGAGGCGTATCCGGAAGCCGCATCCGCCGTGCTCGAAGCGGCCCGCGAAGGCGGCCTGCTCATCGGCAAGGGCGGCGCGCACAACACCAGCGTGCTGCGGCTCGCACCGCCGCTGTCGCTCACCGTCGCGGAGGCAGAGGAAGGGGCCGCGATCCTCGAACGGGCCCTGCGCAGCGTCCAGTCATGAGGAGAAGCAGGGAACCATGAGCAACCGCACCCTGATCCGCGGCGGACTCGTCATCACCGCCGCCGACGAGACCCATGCCGACGTCCTCGTCGAGGACGGGCGCATCGCCGCCCTCGCGGCGCACGGCTCCACCGCGGCCGAGAGCTGGACCGCCGACCGCACCATCGACGCCACCGGGAAGTACGTCATCCCGGGCGGCGTCGACGCCCACACCCACATGGAGCTGCCCTTCGGCGGCACCTTCGCCTCCGACACCTTCGAGACCGGCACCCGGGCCGCCGCCTGGGGCGGCACCACCACCATCGTGGACTTCGCCGTCCAGACCGTCGGCCACAGCCTGCGCGAGGGACTCGACGCCTGGTACGCGAAGGCCGACGGGAACTGCGCCGTCGACTACGGCTTCCACATGATCCTCTCCGACGTCAACGAGTCGTCGCTCAAGGAGATGGACCTGCTCGTCGAGGAGGGCGTGACCTCCTTCAAGCTCTTCATGGCCTACCCCGGCGTCTTCTACAGCGACGACGGACAGATCCTGCGGGCCATGCAGCGCGGCACCGCCAACGGCGGACTGATCATGATGCACGCCGAGAACGGCATCGCGATCGACGTCCTCGTCGAACAGGCCCTCGCGCGCGGCGAGACCGACCCCCGCTATCACGGCGAGGTCCGGAAGGTGCTGCTGGAGGCCGAGGCCACGCACCGCGCGATCCAGCTGGCCCGGGTCGCGAGGGCACCGCTGTACGTCGTCCACGTCTCGGCCGACGAGGCCGTCGCCGAGCTCGCCGCCGCCCGGGACAAGGGGCTGAACGTCTTCGGCGAGACCTGCCCGCAGTATCTGTTCCTGTCCACGGACAACCTTGCGGAGCCGGACTTCGAGGGCGCGAAGTACGTGTGCAGCACGCCGCTGAGGCCCAAGGAGCACCAGGCGGCGCTCTGGCGCGGGCTGCGCACCAACGACCTCCAGGTCGTCTCCACCGACCACTGCCCCTTCTGCTTCGCCGGCCAGAAGGAGCTCGGCCGGGGCGACTTCTCCAAGATCCCCAACGGCCTGCCGGGCGTGGAGAACCGCATGGACCTGCTCCACCAGGCGGTGCTCGACGGACACATCAGCAGGCGCCGGTGGATCGAGATCGCCTGCGCGACCCCTGCCCGGATGTTCGGGCTCTACCCGAAGAAGGGCACGATCGCGCCGGGCGCCGACGCCGATGTCGTGATCTACGACCCGGGCGTCGAGCAGGTCCTGTCGGCCGAGACCCACCACATGAACGTCGACTACTCGGCGTACGAGGGGAAGCGGATCACCGGCCGGGTGGAGACCGTCCTCTCACGCGGCGAAACCGTCATCGACCAGCGGGAGTTCACCGGCCGCGCCGGCCACGGCGTGTACACCCCCCGCTCCACCTGTCAGTACCTGAACTAGGAGGTCCCGGTGGACTTCGGACTCGTCCTGCAGACCGATCCGCCCGCCTCGGCGGTCGTCGGCCTGATGCGGCGCGCGGAACGCAACGGCTTCCGGTACGGCTGGACCTTCGACTCGGCGGTGCTCTGGCAGGAGCCGTTCGTCATCTACAGCCAGATCCTGGAACACACCCGGAAGATGCACGTCGGCCCGATGGTCACCAACCCCGGGACCCGGACGTGGGAGGTGACCGCATCGACCTTCGCCACGCTCAACGAGATGTTCGGCAACCGGACGGTGTGCGGCATCGGGCGCGGCGACTCCGCGATGCGCGTCGCCGGCCGCAAGCCCAACACCCTGGCGCGCCTCGGCGAGGCGATCCCCGCCATCCGTGACCTCGCCGAGGGCCGGGAGACGGTCATAGACGGGCAGACGGTCCGCATCCCTTGGGTGCGGAACGGAAAGCTGCCGGTGTGGATGGCCGCCTACGGTCCGAAGGCGCTGGCACTCGCCGGGCAGAAGGCCGACGGGTTCATCCTGCAGCTCGCCGACCTCTACCTCACCGAGTGGATGGTCAAGGCGGTGCGCGACGCCGCGGCGCAGGCCGGCCGCGACCCGGACTCGATCACGATCTGCGTCGCGGCGCCCGCGTACGTCAGCGACGATCTGGCGCACGCGCGGGATCAGTGCCGCTGGTTCGGCGGGATGGTCGGCAACCATGTCGCCGACCTCGTCGCGCGGTACGGCGAGCACTCGGACATGGTGCCCGAGGCGCTCACCGCGTACATCAAGGAACGGCACGGCTACGACTACGGCCACCACGGGCGCGCGGGCAACCCGTCGACGGACTTCGTGCCCGACGAGATCGTGGACCACTTCTGCCTGCTCGGGCCCGTGTCCGCGCACATCGAGAAGCTGAAGGCGCTGCGGGACCTGGGCGTCGACCAGTTCGCGGTGTACGCGATGCACGACGCCCGGGAGGCCGTGATCGACGCGTACGGCGAGCACGTCATCCCCGCGCTGGGCTGACCCGGGGGCCCCGCCCCGGACCGCCGTGCCTGAGGCGGGGCCTCGCCCCTCCCCGAACCCTGCGTCCTACTCCCGTGGGCGTGGGGGACCCCATTTCCCGAACAGTGGGCAGGCCCCCGACCCGGTTGCGGGCTCTGCCCCCGGACCCGCGTCCCCTAGGCCCTTCGGGCATGGGGGAACGCGGACCCCTGCGTCCTGCTCCCGTGGGCGTGGGGGACCCCATTTCCCGAACAGTGGGCAGGCCCCCGACCCCGTTGCGGGCTCTGCCCCCGGACCCGCGTCCCCTACGCCCTTCGGGCATGGGGGAACGCCCCACCGCGATCGTCGGCGGGGCGTGACGTCGGGGCCTTTCCCCGGGCCCCTGCCCCATTCGGCAGAGGGGCTCCTTGGGAGCCCGTCCGCGTGTGAGGCCGGTCACCGGGCCCAGCGCCCGGTACCGGCACGTCCGGGGGCCGGGGCGAAGCCCCCCGTTCGGGACGTTCCCCCCACGCCCGCAGGGCGGAGGGGGAGGGGCAGGGAGAAGGCCCGCCGCAGGCGACGCCCACACCACTCATCGAAAGGCCGCTCATGACCGGTACCGCCGCCATACCGCCGACCCCCACCCCCGACCCCAACGCCCACCTCGACGGCCGCGTCGAACTCGCACCCGGTGCCGTCCCCGCCGGCAGCCGGTTCGTCAACGCCGACCTGCTGCCCGTCCCCGTCGCCCGCCGGCACTGGACGACGTACAACTTCGCCGCGCTCTGGGTGGGCATGGCCCACAACATCCCGTCCTGGCTGCTCGCCTCCGGGCTCGTCACGCTCGGCATGGACTGGAAGCAGGCCGTCTTCACGATCGCCCTCGCCAATGTGATCGTGCTGCTTCCGATGCTGCTCACGGGCCATGCCGGGCCCAAGTACGGCATCCCCTTCCCGGTGCTCGCCCGCGCCTCCTTCGGGCTGCGCGGCGCCAACCTCCCGGCGCTCATCAGGGCGGGCGTCGCCTGCGCCTGGTTCGGCATCCAGACCTGGATCGGCGGGCAGGGGATCTTCGTCCTGCTCGGCACGATCTTCGGCGGCTGGACGGACGTGGCGGAGGTGGGTGGCCAGCCGTGGACGCTCTGGCTCTGCTTCGTGGTCTTCTGGGTGCTCGAACTGGCCATCATCTACCGGGGGATGGAGACCCTGCGCCGCTTCGAGAACTGGGCGGCGCCCTTCGTCATCGTCGGCGCGCTGGTGCTGCTCGTGTGGATCGCGATCAAGGCGGGCGGCTTCGGCCCGCTGCTCGACCAGCCGTCCAAGCTGGGCTGGGGGCCCGACTTCTGGCCGGTCTTCTTCCCCTCCCTCATGGGCATGATCGCCTTCTGGTCCACGCTCTCGCTGAACATCCCGGACTTCACCCGATTCGGCGCCGGGCAGCGCGCCCAGGTCTGGGGCCAGACCCTCGGGCTGCCGACGACCATGACGCTCTTCGCGCTGCTGTCCGTGTTCGTCACCTCGGGATCCCAGGCGGTGTACGGGGCGCCGATCTGGGACCCGGTCCAGCTCGCCGCCAAGGCCGACAACGTCTTCGGGCTGCTGTTCGCCCTGGTGACCGTGCTGATCGCGACGATCTCGGTGAACATCGCGGCGAACGTCGTCTCGCCCGCGTACGACCTCGCGAACCTCGCCCCGCGTTTCATCAACTTCCGTACGGGCGCGCTGATCACGGGAGTCGTCGGCGTCCTCATGATGCCGTGGAAGCTGACCGAGACCCCCGAGCTCTACATCTTCACGTGGCTCGGTCTGGTCGGCGGCCTCCTCGGCACGGTCGCGGGCATCCTCATCGCCGACTACTGGATCGTCCGCCGCACCCGCCTGGAGCTGGCGGAGCTCTACCAGCCGGGCGGCCGCTACTGGTACTCGTCCGGCTGGAACTGGCGGGCCGTGGCCGCCTTCGCGGTCGGCGGGGTGCTGGCCGTGGGCGGCTCCCACTCCCAGCCGGGCAAGGGGCCGTTCCCCGAGGACGGCCTGATCCCCTTCCTGAAGCCGCTCGCGGACTACGGCTGGGCGGTGGGGCTCGCGGCCGCCCTCCTGCTGTACACGCTGCTGATGGGGGCGACGAAGCACGCACAGCCCGACGCCGGCTGACAGTGCGACACCGACAGGTCCGCTCCGCCGATGGCCGGGGGAGCGGACCTGTCGGCCTTCCGCCCTGTGTGACGGACATCACCATGCATGAACGCACATCCTCAGGTCATCATATGACCCGATCGCCGCAGGGATCACGAGCCGGGCTGCCACGCCCGGACGGCGGAGCGAGACGAGGATGGGCTGGGCATGAACGACCAGGACAGGCCGGCACGGCCGCGCGTGGGCGTGGTGGGACTCGGGGCCATGGGCCTCGGCATGGCCCGCAGCCTGCGGAACGCGGGCCACGACGTGGGTGTCCACGACCTGCGGCCGGAGGTGGCCGCGGCCTTCGCCCGTGACGGCGGTACGGCGTTCGCCACGGCCGGCGAACTGGCGGCCGAGGTGGACGTCCTGGTCGGCGTCGTGGTCAACGCGGCGCAGGTCGAGTCGGTGCTGTTCGGTGCCGACGGGGCGGCCGGGCGGCTCCGCCCGGGCGCCGTCTTCGTGATGTGCTCCACGGTCGACCCCGCCTGGTCCGCCGAGCTCGAGGTGCGCCTGGCCGGGAAGGGCGTGCTCTACCTGGACGCCCCCGTCTCCGGTGGTGCCGCGCGGGCGGCCACCGGCGAACTCACCATGATGACGTCGGGCTCCGCCGCCGCGTACGCGGTCGCCGACCCGGTGCTGGAGGCCATGAGCAGCACCGTCTACCGCCTGGGGGACCGGGCGGGGCTCGGCTCGAAGGTCAAGATCGTGAACCAGTTGCTCGCGGGCGTGCACATCGCCGCGGCAGCCGAGGCCATGGCACTCGGCATCAAGGCCGGAGTTCCGGCCGAGGCACTCTACGAGGTCATCACGCACAGCGCCGGCAACTCGTGGATGTTCGAGAACCGCATGGCGCACGTGCTCTCCGGTGACTACACGCCCCTTTCCGCGGTCGACATCTTCGTCAAGGACCTCGGGATCGTGCTCGACTCCGCCCGCCCGGAGAAGTTCCCGCTTCCCCTCGCCGCCACCGCCCACCAGATGTTCCTCCAGGCGTCCGCATCCGGCCTGGGGGCCGAGGACGACAGTGCGGTCATCAAGATCTTCCCGGGGATCGATCTGCCCGAGCCTGCGGAGGCCTGACATGGGAATCCGACTCGGCTGCATCGCCGACGACTTCACCGGCGCCACGGACCTGGCCAACAACCTCGTGCGCGCGGGCATGCGCGTGGTCCAGCTGATCGGCGTGCCGCAGGGCGCCGCCGAGCAGGTGATGGACGCGGATGCCGTGGTCATCGCGCTCAAGTCACGGACAGTCCCGGCCGCCGACGCCGTCGAGGCCTCGCTGCGTGCACTCGCCTGGCTGCGGTCCGCGGGCGCGGAGCAGATCTACTTCAAGTACTGCTCCACCTTCGACTCGACCCCGGCCGGCAACATCGGGCCGGTCACCGAGGCACTGATGGACGCACTGGGCGCCGACTTCACGATCGCGACACCGGCGTTCCCCGACAACGGACGCACGGTCTTCAAGGGCCATCTCTTCGTCGGCGACGTGCTCCTCAGCGACAGCGGCATGCGCGACCACCCGCTCACGCCGATGACCGACCCCAACCTGGTCTCCGTGCTCGGCGCGCAGACCGCACGACCGGTCGGCCTCATCGACCACACGGTCGTCGCCGCCGGCTCGGACGCGATCCGTGCCCGTATCGACGCCCTGCGCGAGGACGGCTCCGGGATCGCCATCGCCGACGCGGTCACCAACGACGACCTCCTGCGTCTGGGGGCCGCGGTCCAGGGGCTGCCCCTGGTGACCGCCGGCTCGGGCCTGGCGATCGGCCTGCCCGCGAACTGGGGCCTCACGCCGTCCCCGGCCGTGGCGCAGCTGCCGCCGGCCGGCGGCCACCGGGCGATCGTCTCCGGATCGGTCTCCGTCGCCACGAACGGCCAGGTCCAGCAGTTCCTGCGCAGCGGCCGGCCGGCGTTCGGTGTGGACCCCTTGCGCATCGCGGACGGCGAGGACGTGGTCGGCCGGGCCCTGGCCTTCGCCGAGTCGCACCTGGCCGTCGGACCGGTCCTCGTCTACTCCACCGAGGCGCCCGACGCGGTCCGGACCGTCCAGGGCCGGCTCGGGGCCGCCGAGGCCGGTGAGCTCGTCGAGCGGACCCTGGCCCACGTCGCGCAGGGACTCGTGGAGCGCGGTGTCCGCCGGCTCGTCGTGGCGGGCGGCGAGACCTCGGGAGCGGTCGTCCAGGCCCTCGGCATCACCGGGCTCCGGATCGGACCGCAGATCGACCCGGGTGTGCCATGGTGCGCGGCGACCCTCCCCGACGGGGACACGCTCCACATCGCGCTCAAGTCCGGCAACTTCGGCGGCCCCGGCTTCTTCACCGACTCGTTCGCCCTCCTGGACGGGGACGCCTCATGACCGAACTCCCCGGCACCGCCGTCGACAGGGCGCGCAAGGAGATCGTCCGGGTGGGCACGAGCCTGTTCGCCCGGGGGTACGTCCACGCCGGCGCCGGCAACATCAGCGCCCGGGTCGGCGACTCCCACCTGATCACCCCCACCGACGCCGCCCTGGGCTTCCTCGAACCCGACCGCCTTGCTCTGGTCGACGCCAGTGGCGAGCAGATCGCGGGCGACCGCGCCAGCAAGACCCTGACGCTCCACCGGCGCATCTACGCCGCCGACCCCACGGCCCGGTTCGTCGTCCACACCCACTCGACGCACCTGGTCGGGCTCACCCTGGCCGGGGTGTGGAGCCGGGACGACGTGCTCCCGCCCCTCACTCCCTACTACGTGATGAAGGTCGGTCACGTCCCGCTCATTCCGTACCACCGGCCCGGCGACCCGCGCGTGGCCGACCTGGTGACCGCCCGGATCGCCGACCGCCGGGCGAGCCGCACGCCGATCAGGGCCGTCCTGCTCGACCGGCTGGGCCCCGTGGTCTGGGGCCCCGACGCGGCCACCGCCCTCGCCGTCCTCGAAGAACTCGAGGAGACGGCACGACTCTGGCTCCTGACCGACCGTCGCCCCGAGCCGCTCCCCGCCCACGCCATCGACGAACTGAGGTCCGCGTTCGGCGCCGCGTGGTGACCAGCTCCACCCCTGTCAGAGAATCCCCTGAGCCGCGAGAAGGATTCCGTCATGTCCCTGCCCATAACGGTGGGCGAGGCCCCCGACCTCGCCCGCGAGAACGCCGTCTTCCGCAAGGTTGTGCGGCGGATCGTCCCCTTCCTCATCCTCTGTTACGTCGTCTCCTACCTCGACCGGGTCAACGTCGGTTTCGCGAAGCTGCAGATGTCCGACGACCTCGGATTCAGCGAGGCGGCGTACGGCCTCGGCGCGGGCCTGTTCTTCATCGGCTACTTCCTCTTCGAGGTCCCCTCGAACCTGATACTGCAGCGCGTCGGCGCCCGCACCTGGATCGCCCGGATCATGATCACCTGGGGCCTGGTCTCGGCGTCGTTCATGTTCGTCACCAACGAGGCGACGTTCTACGTGCTCAGGTTCCTCCTCGGCGCCGCGGAGGCGGGCTTCTACCCGGGAGTGATCCTCTACTGCACCTACTGGTTCCCGTCGAACCGCCGTGCCCGGGTGATCGCGATGTTCATGTCGGCGATCCCGGTGGCCGGCATCTTCGGAAACCCGCTCTCCGGCTGGATCATGGACCGGTTCCAGGGCGTGAACGGCTGGCAGGGCTGGCAGTGGATGTTCCTGCTCGAGGCGATCCCCGCGCTCGCCATCGGCGTGGCCACGCTGTTCTACCTCGACAACGACGTGCGCAGCGCGAAGTGGCTCACCGACGAGGAGAAGGCCGTCGTCGAGCGGGCGATCGCCGACGACGCCACGCACCAGACGGTGCACGGCCGGGTCTGGGACGCCTTCCGCGAGCCCAAGGTGTGGCTGATGTGCCTCATCTACTTCTGCTTCGTGATGGGCCAGTACGCCCTGACCTTCTGGATGCCCACCTTCGTCGAGTCCACCGGCATCAAGGGCAACCTCGCGATCGGCGTGCTCAGCGCCGTGCCGTACCTGGCCGCACTCGTCGCGATGAACCTGTTCGGGCACTCGGCGGACAAGCGCCGCGAGCGCCGCTGGCACCTGGTGGTCCCGGCCCTCATGGGCGCTGTCGGGTTCTCGCTGGCCGCCGGCTGGTCCGGGTCGACCGCGTTGTCCCTGGTCGCGCTCTCCTTCGCAGCGGCAGGCGTACTGACCTGCGCCCCGCTGTTCTGGTCGCTGCCCACCGCGTTCCTCGGCGGCGCCGCCGCCGCGGCCGGCCTCGCCGCGATCAACTCGGTGGGCAACCTCGCCGGCTTCGTCAGCCCGTACATGATCGGCTCGCTCAAGGACGCCACCGGCTCGACGTCGGTCCCCATGTACGTCCTGGCGCTGAGCCTCGTCGTCGGCGCCGGCGCGGTGCTCACCACCAAGAAGCAGGTCGTCAACCGCTGACCGGGTCCGGCCCCGGTCCCAACACAGGAGCCAGCATGCCGAGGTTCGCCGCGAACCTGTCCATGTTGTACACCGAGCACGACTTCCTCGACCGCTTCGCCGCGGCCTCGGCAGACGGCTTCACGGCCGTCGAGTACCTCTTCCCCTACGCGTACGACGCCACCGAGCTGCGCCGCCGGCTCGACGACCACGGCCTGAGGCAGGTGCTCTTCAACGCGCCTCCCGGGGCGTGGGAGTCCGGGGAGCGCGGGATCGCTGCGCTGCCCGGACGCGAGGCGGAGGTGCGCTCCGGGATCGACCGGGCGCTGGAGTACGCCGCGGCGCTGGGGTGCCCGCGCGTGCACATGATGGCCGGGCTGGTACGGCAGGACGCGACGCCGGCGGAGCTCGCCGAGCACCGCGACACCTACGTGGCCAACCTGGCCCGGGCCGCGGATCGGGCCGCCGCGGCGGGCGTCGACATCCTGATCGAGCCGATCAACGGCCGCGACATTCCGGGCTACTTCCTGAACAGGCAGGCGGACGCCCATGCCGTGGTGCAGGAGGTGGAAGCGCCGAATCTCAAGGTGCAGCTCGACCTCTACCACTGCCAGATCGTCGAGGGCGACCTCACCGCGACCCTGCGCCGCGACCTGCCGACCGGCCGCGTCGGTCATCTGCAGGTCGCGGGCGTGCCCGACCGCCACGAGCCCGACGGCGGTGAACTCGACATCCGCCACCTCTTCGGCGTCGTGGACGAGCTGGGCTTCGACGGGTGGATCGGCTGCGAGTACCACCCCCGCGCCGGCACGAGCGAGGGGCTCGGCTGGCTGAAGAACTACCAAGGAGAAGACGCATGAGGATCGTCATCACGGGCGGCTTCGGCTTCCTGGGCCGGCAGGTCGCGGGTGCCCTGCTGGAGACGCGGACGTTCCGCGGTGCGCCGATCGACCGGCTGGTGCTCGCCGACCGGTTCGTGCCGTCCGGGTCGCCGCTCGCGGACGACCCTTCCCCAAGCTCTTCGAGCAGGGGATACCCCATCGTGGACATCGTGCAGGGCGACCTGACCGAGCGCCTCGACGACGTGTTCGCGGAGCCCGTGGATGTGCTGATCCACCTCGCCTCCGCGGTCTCGGCCGAGTGCGAGGCCGACTTCGACCTCGGGATGAGCGCCAACGTGGACACGACACGCGCGCTGCTCGAAGCCGCCCGGGCCCAGTCGGCCGCGGGCGGGCCGACCCCGCGGGTGGTGTTCTCCAGCAGCGTCGCGGTCTACGGCAGCGACCCGGCGCTGCGGCTGCCGCCGGTGGTCAGCGAGGCCACCCTGCCGACGCCGCGGTCGAGCTACGGAACGCAGAAGCTCGTCTGCGAGCAACTGGTCGCCGAGTACACCCGTCGTGGATTCGTCGACGGACGCGTCGCCCGCCTGATGACCGTGTCGGTGCGGCCGGGCAAGCCGAATGCGGCCGCCTCCGGCTTCCTGTCCGGCATCATCCGCGAGCCGCTCGCGGGCCTCCCGTCGACCTGCCCGGTCCGTCCCGACCTGCGGGTCGCCCTGGCCTCGCCACGGCGCACGGTCGAGGGGATTCTCCGTGTCGCCGAGGCCGAGCGCGGCGCCGGACCGGGCCGCCTCGACGGCGGTGTGCCGGTCAACCTCCCGGCCCTCACCGTCTCGGTCGCCGAGATGCTGGCCACGCTGCGGCGGGTGGCGGGCGACGAGGTCGCCGACCTGGTCACGGTCGCGCCGGACCCGGCCGTCGAGGCCATCGTGGGCTCGTGGCCCGCCGCCTTCGACAACGCGCGCGCTGCGGCGCTCGGCCTGGAACCCGACCCGAGCTTCGCATCGGTGGTACGGGACTACGTCGCCGACCACGCCGACGCGGTCGTGCCCGACGTACGCCTCGCAACGAGGGCTTCGGGGTCGGCACCGATAGACTGAAAATCATGTTTTCCAAGGTGAGTGGTCCCGTCCGGCTCGCGGATCAGGTCGCCACGATCCTCGCGGAGGAGATCGAGTCCGGGCGGCTGGCCGCGGGCGACAAGCTGCCGACCGAGGTCGCGCTGGTCAAGCAGCTGGGCGTCAGCCGCACCGTGGTGCGCGAGGCCGTGTCGCGGCTCCGTAACGCGGGCCTGGTCGAACCGCGCCAGGGTCTCGGCGTGTTCGTCCTGCCCCGGCGCACACGGCCGCTCGACCTCGAGGCCGACACCGGCGGCACCACCGAGACCAAGTCCAAGGTCCTGCAGATCGTGGAGGTTCGCCGCGCCATGGAGGGCGAGGCCGCCGGCCTCGCCGCCGCCCGCGCCAGGCAGGACGACCTCGCCCGGATGCGCCAGGCCCTGGACGCGATCGACGCATCGGTCGCGTCCGGCGGTGACGGCGTGGACGAGGACCTCACCTTCCACCGGTCCATCGCCGAGTCGACCGGCAACGAGGTGATGGTCTCGACGGTGCGGTACCTGGGCGAGGTGCTGCGCAGCGGCATCCGCGTCACCCGCGCGAACGAGGCGCGACGGGGCGACTTCATCGAGGCGGTCCGGCAGGAGCACCACGCCATCCTGGCCGCCATCGAGGCCGGCGACGCCGAGGCGGCACGCACCGCCGCGCGTCTCCATCTGAAGCACGCCGCCGCTCGGCTCCAGGACGCGGACGAGGGGTTCTGGACGGAGGCCGAGGACCTCGACGTGGATCTCGATGCCGCTCCCTGATGCGCTGATCACGCAGTCGTCGGGGTCCTCGTCGTGCCGTGGAAGCTCGTGCCGTGGAAGGTGCGGTGCACGCCGCCGCTCGGCTCCAGGACGCGGACGAGGGGTTCTGGACGGAGGCCGAGGACCTCGACGTGGATCTCGACGCCGCTCCCTGACGCGCTGGTCACGCAGTCGTCGGGGTCCTCGTCGTGCCGTGGAAGCTCGTGCCGTGGAAGGTGCGGTGCACGCCGCCGATGCTGCCCGGGCGCAGTGCCGTCACCGCCCGCCGAACACCGGCCCGAGCGCCCGGACCAGCCGTTCCCGCAGCTGGTCCTGGTCGCCCGGGCAGGACGCGCCGTCGACCCGCCAGCCCCGCACCGTGCCGGGCCCGAAGTCCGCCGCGTGCTCGCCGAGCACCCGGTGGAGCAGCCGCGGGGTGAGACGGGTCCTGGGGCACTCGGCGAGCAGGGCTGCGTCGTACAGGTCCTTGCCGCGGCCGACGCGGTCCTTCGCGCAGTCGGTGCAGAGCCACAGAAGCTTCCAGGCGAGGGACAGTTCCCGGCTCGCGGTGCGCACCGGAGTGGGCGGGCCGCCGTCGCCGCGGGGGACGGCCGTCCACACCGGCGGGTCGGGTACGGCCTCGTCGAGCGTGAAGTCCAGCTGGATCCGGCCCCGCACTCCGTCACGCTCGTCACCGGAGGCCCGCCACGGGAGGAAGATCCGCAGCCCGGGCAGTTCGTACTCCCAGGTGCTCAGGATGTCGTCATCGTCGTGGACATCGTCGTCGTAGTCCCCGAACCGCTCCTGCCGGACGGAGTCCGGGTCGAAAGTGACGCCGCCGGGAGCCGTGGGGCTGCTGCGGATCTCCTCGACCAGATCGTCCAGGGATGCCAGGCTCTCGAAGGACCGGCCGTCCAGCCACCGCAGCCCCTCGGGCGGGAGTACCGGCCGCGCCCCGAACGTCGAGAACTCCTCCTCGCCCCAGATCTCGTACCGCGCCGCCCCCTGTGCCGCCTCCGGCCACTGCTGCACCGCTTCGATGTCGTCGACGTACGGATACGGGCTGAGCCGGTCCGGGAACGAGCCGGGGCCGGGCGCGTGGACGATCCAGTCAAGGTCGACGGGCTCGCGCGCCCCGGGCCCGAGCCAGGCCTGGAGCGGCATGCTGCCGCGCAGCATCAGTCCGTCGCTCCACGGTGCATCGGCGATCAGCCGCAGCACATGGTCGAGGGCGGCCCGCCGCAGCGGCGGCTCCACTCCGTTCATCTCCCCGAGCCGATGATCCAGCCCGCGTCGACCGACGGACGGTCGTCGTGGACGACGAACTCCTCCTCCACCTCCACGTACCGGAAACCGGCGGCCGAGAGCGCGGCCAGGAGCGCGTCGAGCCTGCGGCGCGCCCCGGGGCGGCCGACGGTGTGGCAGCGCTGGGTGACGAACCGCTCGTGCCGGCCGTCCCGCAGTGCGCGGCGGGCGTTGCGGGAGACATGGGCGTCGTGTGCCTCGGCCACGGCCCGGACCGCCGCGATCGCTTCCGCGTCGTCCAGCCGCAGCTTCACGTGGTGCTCGAAGCCGCAGTGCGGGGGCAGCAGCAGTGCCTCGTCGGCGGTGCGTGGCACGTCCTCGTTCCACGGAGCCGCCTCGACCTTGGTGCGTATCACCGAGAAGCCCGCCTCGCCCAGCTGCCGGGCCGTGCGGCCGGCGGCCGCCAGCTGATCGCCGAGCCCGCCGCTGCCCGTGCGGGTGAGCATCGGCTGGTCGGGCGTCGCGCCCCGGTCGAGGACGATGCGCGTCAGCTTCAGACCATGGTCGGCGGCCCATGCGCCGAGCCGCTCGTCCTCGGCCGGTGTCCGGGGCGGGCGCACGGTCAGATGCGTCTCGAAGTCCCCGGCGAATTCCCGTACTGCGAACATGCGGCCGACCGTAGCAAGGGCCACCGACAGTCCCACGGGCCTGCCCGGGACGGCGGGGACGACCGGGTTCAGCGGCTGTCGCGCTGGGCGTCCACGATGCGCCGGACCGTACGGTCGGCCCCGCTCGCGCGGCGCTGGACGCGCTCGGAGAACCCGGGGAACTGCCCGCCGATCGCGGTGAGGACCTTCATCTCGGCGGGGGCGACGTTGACCTCGGCCCGGTCGCGCTCGATGGCGCGGACGACGCCCGCGACGACCTGGCGGGGCGAGACCGTGCGCAGACCGGCCGGGGCCTCGGCGCCCGTCGCCGCGAACATGCCCGCGTCGCGCACGAAACCGGGCTGGACGACGGAGACCCCGACGCCGTGCTCGTGGAGGTCCTGCCGCAGCGCGAGCGCGAAGCCCCGCAGACCGAACTTGGTGGCGTCGTACAGGGCGGAGTACTTGGTCGCCGTCTTGCCGGACATCGAGCCGACGAACGCCAGATGGCCGCGGCGCGCTTCGACCATGGCGGGGGCGAGCAGGCGGGCCAGGACCGCGGGAGCGCGGAGGTTGACCGCCAGGGCACGGTCGATCTGGTCCGGGGTGTAGTCGAGGAGCTCCCCGCTGGAGGGCAGGGCGGCGTTCGCGACGAGGATCTCGGTGCCGGCCGCCTCGTGGGCGAGCCGCTCGACATCGTCGGGGTCGGCCAGGTCGGCGACGATGCCGCGTGCGTCGTAGCGCGCCACGAGGGGTTCGAGTGCCTCGGCGCGTCGCCCGGTGAGGATCAACTTCGCGCCGCGCGCTGAGAGTTCGGCGGCCAGGGCCGCGCCGATACCGCCGGTGACACCGGTGAGCAGAACGGTTGATCCGGTGATGCGCATCTGGTTACCCTCCAGTTCTGTTCGTTCGAACGAACAATAAGGAGCGCAGGGTGGGCATGTCCACAGCAGATTTCTCGGGACTCGTGGAGCAGACAAGGAAGTTGAGGGAGGGCCAGGTCGGCGCGCGGGAGCTCGTCGCCGCGTCGCTCGCGCGGATCGAGGCGAGCCGCACGGTGCTCAACGCCTTCCGGCACGTACGCGCCGAAGCCGCGCTCGCCGAGGCCGAGGACGCCGACCGGCGCCTCGCCGCGGGTGAGCGACTGCCCCTGCTCGGCGTCCCCCTCGCCGTCAAGGACGACACCGATGTGGCCGGGCTGCCCACGCTGTTCGGCTGCCGCGGCGAGCTCGCCCCGGCGCCTGCCGACGGCGAGGCCGTACGCCGGCTGCGCGCGGCCGGAGCCGTCATCGTCGGCAAGACCAACGCCTGCGAGCTGGGCCAGTGGCCGTTCACCGAGGGACCCGCCTTCGGAGCCACCCGCAACCCCTGGTCACCCGGACACACACCCGGTGGCTCGTCCGGCGGCTCGGCGGCCGCCGTCGCCGCCGGGCTCGTGCCCGCCGCGCTCGGCTCCGACGGAGCAGGCTCCATCCGGATCCCCGCCGCCTGGACCCACCTCGTCGGCATCAAGCCCCAGCGCGGCCGGGTCTCGCTCCACCCGCACACCGACGCCTTCCACGGCCTCGCCGTCAACGGCCCCCTCGCTCGCACCGTCGCCGACGCCGCCCTCCTCCTCGACGTCGTCCAGGGCGCGCATCCGGAGGACCTCCACCGGCCCGACGCCATCGACGCCTCCGCCGCCGCCCGCCGCGACCCCGGCCGGCTGCGCATCGCCCTCGCCTGGCGGCCCCCGCTCACCCTCACCGGAGCCAGGCCCCACCCGGACGTACGCCGCGCCGTGACCGAGATCGCCGAGGCACTCGCCCGCCTCGGCCACCACGTCGAGGAGGCCAGGCCCCGTTACGGCCTCATCGGCCTCGGCTTCGTCCCCCGCGGCACGGCAGGCGTCGCCGAGATCGCCGCCCTGCACCCCGAGCCCACGCTCCTCGACCCGCGCACGCGCACCGCCATGCGCAACGGCCGCCTCCTCGGCGGCCGGATCGTGCGTGCCGCCCGCGCCCGCGAGGCCCGCCAGCACCTGCGCATCGGCGCCATTTTCGACACGTACGACGTCGTCCTCACCCCGACCACCGCCGCGCCCCCGCCCGCCATCGGCACCTTCGACGGACTCAGCACCTGGCGTACCAACGCCACGATGGCCACCGCCTGTCCGTACGCCTGGCCCTGGAACGTCCTCGGCTGGCCCGGCGTCAGCGTGCCCGCCGGGTTCACCGCCGACGGACTGCCCGTCGGCGCACAGCTCCTCGGCCCCGCCGGCGGTGAGGAGCGGCTGATCTCCCTGGCCGCCCAGCTCGAGGCCGACCGCCGCTGGTACGAGAAGTGCCCCGACCCCCTGATCACCTGGAGCGCGCCGGTGGAACAATGACGCGCATGTCCAGCGAGCCCGCCGCGCCCGTCATATCCCCGCCCGTCACCTCCACGCCCCCGACCCGGCAGCGCATCATCGGTGCCGTCCTGCGCATCATCGGCCGGGACGGCATCGCCGCGGTCACCAACCGGCGGATCGCCAAAGAGGCCGGGGTCTCGCTCGGTTCGGTCACCTACCACTTCACCAGCCAGCACGAGTTGCTGCGGGAATCGCTGCTCCACTTCGTCCGCGAGGAGACCCGGCGGCTGACCGAACTCGCCGACGCGGGCCGCGCCGAGGGCGTCGACATCGACGGCGCGGCCGCCCTCGCGGCCCAGGTCGCGGACGGCACCACCTTCGACAGCGAACACATCGCGCCCTTCGAGCTGTACGTCCAGGCGGGCCGCGACGAACGACTGCGCGAGGCCGCGGCGGAGTGCTTCGCGGCGTACGACCGCCTCGCCGTACAGATCCTCACGGCCCTCGGCGTCCCGGACGCCGACCGCCTCGCCGCGACCACCGTCGCCCTCGTCACGGGCCTCCAACTCCGCCGCCTGGCGACGGGCTCCCCGGCCGAGGACCTCACGGACGCACTGCTGCTCCTGGTGCGCGGGGCCGGCTGAGCACAGGTCCGGCCGGCGGCGGCCAGGCTGCCGAACGGGTCAGCGCCGGGCCCCGTCGCGCCGCCGCACGCGCACCCGCGACGTACGTTCTGCTGCATGGCACGCCTCCCCTCCCCAATCGCGGCCGTGGCACTCGCCGCCGCGGGGCTGCTCACCGTCACGGCGTGCACCGCGGCGCCGACCTCCGCCCCGCAGGCGGCGGCGGTGCCGACACCCTCGCCCAGCGGCCCGGTCCGCGCGCTGACGCCCGCCGTCTCGGCACAGCTCGACAAGGCCATCACCCGGACGCTGCGTCAGGCCGGCGTCCCCGGCGTCATCGTGGGGCTGTGGATCCCGGGAAAGGGCAGCTACGTCCGCGCGTTCGGCGTCGCCGACAAGAGCAGCGGCGCCGCCATGTCGGACGGGTTGCGCATGCGGATCGGCAGCGAGACCAAGACCTTCACCGTGACCGCGCTGCTGCAGTTGGTGGACGCGGGGAAGATCGGTCTCGACGACCCGGTGTCGGACCACGTCCAGGGCGTCCCGGGCGGCGACCGGATCACTCTGCGCCAGCTCGCCGAGATGCGCAGCGGGCTCTACTCCTACACCGAGGATCCCGACTTCGAGAAGGCCTTTCTCGCGGACCCCGACCGGCCGTTCACGCCACAGCAACTGCTCGACTACGCCTTCAGGCACCCGCCGAACGCCGAGCCCGGCAAGACGTTCGAATACTCCAACACGAACGCGATCCTGCTCGGCCTGGTCGTGGAGAAGGTGAGCGGCGAGCGCCTCGCCGACTACCTGAAGAAGCACGTCCTCGAACCGAGCGGCCTGGACCACACGCTCCTCCCCGAAGGGGCCGAGTTCCCGGAGCCGCACGCACACGGCTACACCGAGCAGACAGCGGACGGCGAGGTCGCGGACGCCACGAACTGGAATCCGTCCTGGGGCTGGGCCGCCGGGGCGATGATCTCGGACCTGTCCGACCTCCGTGCGTGGGCGCGCATCGTCGCGACGGGCACCCTGCTCAAGCCCGCCACCCAGGCACAGCGACTGCGCACCCTTCCCACCGGCTATCCCGGTACCGGATACGGCCTCGGCATCTTCACCAACCACGGCTGGATCGGGCACAACGGTTCACTGCCCGGCTACCAGTCCGTGGTGGTCCATCTGCCCTCGGCGCAGGCGACGCTGGTCACGCTCAGCAACACGGACACCGCCTACCAGGGCAACGATCCCAGCACGCTCTTCGCCAAGGCCATCACCTCCCTCGTGACCCCCGGCAACGTCTACGACCTGCCGCCCGCACCGCCCGCCCCGGTGTCCCCCTCGGACTGACGGGAACCCGCACTGTTCCGCCACCCCCTGGTCTTCTGAGGGCCGGGGCGAGGCCCACGGCACCGGCAGCGGCCGTAGGTCCGGCTGACCGCTCCAGGTCGAGGGCGGTGCTCATGGTCCGACCGTATGAGGGCACCGGTCGGGTCCACGACGGGGCAGGCAACCGGATCGGGGGTTCGGTTCTTCCGAACCCGTGCGGGCGGGTGGGCCGGCGCGGCTGTGCGAGTCGGCCGATGGCCTGCCGCGGGCATCCTCGCGGGAGCGGGCGCCCCGCGCAGGAGTCCGTACGGACCGAGGCGCCGGCGGGCGGCCCGACAGCTCGTCGTCGTCCGGGTGTGCCGGCGGGCACGGGCGACGACGCCGTCAGAGGCGGACGACGACCAGGGCGATGTCGTCGCGAGCGCCGGCGCTGACACCGAGACCGGCCAGCGCGACGTCCGCGAGGCGCTCCGGGCCGAGGCCGCCGTGCCGGGCGAGGGCGTCGGTCAGGCGGGCGAGGCCGACGTCGACGTCCTCGCCGCGGCGTTCGATCAGGCCGTCGCTGTAGAGCACGAGGGTGTCGCCGGGGGCGTAGGTCGCACTGGCCTCGGGGCGCGGGAGGTGATCGGGACGGGCACCCAGCGGCGGGTCGGTCGCCTGGTCCAGGAACTCGTAGGTGGCATCGGTGTGCAGCAGGATGGGCGGCGGGTGGCCGGCGCAGCTGTAGGAGATCCGGCGGGAACCGGTGTCGACCATCGCCTGGACCGCGGTCGTGGCGAGCGCGCCCTCGACCGAGCGGGCGTACAGGCCGAGTACCTCGAGCGCCTTGGCCGGACCGTCCGAGGTACGGGCGGCGGCGCTCAGCGCACTGCGGAGCATGCCCATCACGGTGGCGGCTTTCAGCCCGTGGCCCACGACGTCGCCGACCGCCACGGCGAAGCGACCGGCCGACAGGTTCACCACGTCGTACCAGTCCCCGCACACGTTCAGCGATCCGATGGCGGGCAGGTAGCGCACCGCGATGTTGGGGTGTCGTGCCAGGTCCGGTGAGTGGAGCATGGCCTCCTGGAGCGTAAGGGCCACCTGTCGTTCACGGGCGTGGGCCTGGCGCAGCTCCTCGTTCAGCCGCTGCAGCTCCCTCGACCTCGAGTACAGCTCGGCTTCCATGGCCATTTCCCGCTCGCTCAGCTCGCTGCCCTGGCCCCGGTGGCGGATTCGGCGGGAGCGGACGAATGCCGTCACGTCCTCCACGCGGTGGATGATCCACGCCACCGTCCCGTCCGGCCCGAGAACGGGAGTGTTGATCGGCGACCACCACCGCTCCTCGAACGTCCCCGGCCGTGCCACGACGGGGATGTCGTACTGCTGCAGGGCCATCGTGTCCGGCACACGGGAGGCGAGGACCCGGTGCAGCGAGGCACTCAGATTCCGCACCCCGTCGGCCCCGGGGTCTGCCGGGTTGTCCGGGAAGGCCTCGAAGATGTACTGCCCGACCAGATCGTCGCAGGTCCGATTGGTCGCCCGGAGATAGGCATCGTTGACGTCGACGATCACCAGGTCGGCGTCGAGAACCAGGTAAGGGCTCGGCGTGGCCGCGAAGAGCGCCGCGTAATCGATCTCCGGTGTCTCCATTGCGCTCCCTGAGGACGCCCGGCCTGCGGATCTGCCCAACATCAAATCTATGAGGCATCCAGAGGTTGCGCCTGTCTTCGCTCTCCAGGCCGCCTCGGCTGCCCCCCGCTGCCCTCCGGAGCAGCTCGGCGCGCTGCCCGGCCCGTGGCGTGTGGCGGAGGGGGTGGTGATCGGGCATGTCGGGGCGTCGGCGCGTCAACGGCGTCACACGGCGTGGTGGAGCCTGGCCGGAGCCGTCGGTGCCCATGGCCGTGAAGGCCGGTCCGTCCATCGGTACGGATCACGATGTACGGCTGCCCGCTCGGCCCTGTGCAGGCCACGCCTGGTGCCCGCGGATCGTGCACAGGGGCAGGGATGACGACGGCCGACCGCCGCGGCGGAGCCCTTCCCTGCGCCCGACCTCTGGTGAATCGCGCAGTGGCGCGAAGGGCGTTGAGGATTCCGATCGGCCGCGAGCCCACGCCGCAGCAGGCCCGCCTCTGGGGGCCTGGCCGACGTACGCCGGCCGCCGGTCTGCGTCTTCCGCCTCCCGCGTACGCTGCCTTGATGGAGCAGCCACAGATGTTCACCACCCGGCCGACCCTCCAGGGCACCTTCGGCATGGTGTCGTCGACCCACTGGCTGGCATCCCAGTCCGCGATGGCCGTCCTCGAGGACGGCGGGAACGCCTTCGACGCCGCCGTCGCCGCCGGCTTCGTGCTGCATGTGGTCGAACCACACCTCAACGGCCCCGCCGGTGAGGTTCCGATCATTCTCGCTCCCGCGGGCGGCGAGGTGCAGGTGTTGTGCGGGCAGGGACCGGCCCCCGCGGGCGCCACGATCGAGCACTACCGGGAGCTCGGCCTCGATCTCGTTCCCGGCACCGGACCGCTGGCCGCGGCCGTGCCAGGCGCGTTCGACGCGTGGATGGTGCTGCTCCGGGACCACGGGACCAGGACGCCTGCCGAGGTGCTCAAGTACGCCATCGGGTACGCCAAGGACGGGCACCCGGCAGTCGAGCGGCTGGGCCGGACCGTCGAGACCGTACGCACACTCTTCGAGACGGAGTGGACCTCGTCCGCGGAGGTGTACCTGCCGGACGGCAGGGCTCCGCGGCCGGGCGGGCTGTTCCGCAATCCGGCGCTGGCCGCGACCTGGCGGCGCCTCCTCGAGGAGGCGGGCGACGGGGAACGGACCGAGCAGATCGAGCGGGCGCGGGCGGTCTGGCGTGAGGGGTTCGTCGCCGAGGCGCTCGTACGCCAGGCGGGCGTCCCGACCATGGACACCAGCGGCACCCGGCACACCGGCACGCTCACGAGGGCCGATCTGGCGGGCTGGTCGGCGACGTACGAGACGCCGGTGATCTACGACTGGCGCGGCTGGACGCTGTGCAAGGCGGGCGGCTGGAGCCAGGGCCCGGCGTTCCTGCAGCAGTTGGCGCTGCTGCCGCCGCAGCCGCCGGCGTACGGCACGGCCGAGTACGTCCATCTCCTCGTCGAGGGCTGCAAGCTGGCCATGGCCGACCGGGAGGCCTGGTACGGCGATGCCGCCGATGTGCCCGTCGCGGCGCTGCTGTCGAAACCGTACAACGCGCAGCGGCGGGCGCTGATCGGCCAGAAGGCGTCGTACGAGCTGCGGCCCGGCGCTCCGGAGGGCCGGGAGCCCGTGCTCGGCGCGCACGCCCGCGCGGTGGCGGCTGGGGAGTCCGGCTTCGGCGCGCCGGATGCCCCGGCCGCCGGGGCGGGGGAGCCGACCATGGCCGAGGACGGGGGCACGCGGGGAGACACCTGCCACGTCGACGTCGTCGACCGCTGGGGCAACATGGTCGCGGCCACGCCGAGCGGTGGCTGGCTCCAGGCCAACCCGGTCGTTCCGGAGCTGGGCTTTCCCCTGGGCACGCGGCTGCAGATGGCGTGGCTGGACCCGGGCCTGCCGAACTCGCTCACGCCGGGGCGGCGCCCCCGGACCACTCTGACTCCGTCGCTCGCGCTGCGGGACGGGGTGCCGGTGATGGCGTTCGGCACGCCGGGCGGCGACCAGCAGGACCAGTGGCAGGTGCACTTCTTCCTGGCCGTGGCGCTGGGCGGGCTGGCCCTGCAGGAGGCGATCGACGCGCCGAACTGGCACAACGACGCCTTCCCCTCGTCGTTCCACCCGCGCGGGATGCGTCCCGGCTCGGTGACCGTCGAGTCGCGGATCGCCCCCGAGGTGGTCGCGGAACTGCGCCGGCGGGGTCATGACGTCACGGTGGGCGGGGCATGGTCGGAGGGCCGGCTGTGCGCGGTGGCACGGGACCCGGGAACCGGTGTGCTGTCGGCGGCGGCGAACCCGCGCGGCATGCAGGGTTATGCGGTAGGCCGCTGAGCGGACACCCGGTGTTCGGCCGGGAGTCACCTGGAGTCCACCGGGTGTCCGTCGCACGGTCACCGGGCGTCGGCGGGGATGTCAGCCCGGCGTGCTTTGCTGGACGCATGACCGAAGAGTTTCTGTCCGGGACGACAGGGAATCCCTGGGAGTCCGGCAACCTTGCCCTGGTCGAGGAGGCGGTCCGCAAGGCGGCCGCCGTCGAGATCATGCCGCGCTTCCGGCAGCTCGCCGCGCACGAGATCGTCGAGAAGAACGGCCCGCACGACCTGGTGACGGTCGCCGACCGCAGCGCGGAGGAGCACCTCACCGCGTCGCTCACGGCACTGCTCCCCGGCTCCGTGGTGGTGGGCGAGGAGGCGGTCCACGCGGACCCTGCGGTGTACGACGCGCTGCAGGGCGACGCTCCGGTCTGGATCGTCGACCCGGTCGACGGCACGCGGCAGTTCGTGCACGGCGACCCCGGCTTCTGCACGCTCGTCGCGCTCGCCCGCCACGGCGAGGTGCTCGCGTCCTGGACCTACGCCCCGGCGCTGGACGAGATGGCGACCGCCGTGCGCGGGCACGGGGCGCGGGTGGACGGCGTGCCGATACGGTCGGGCTCGCCCGAACCCGGCGCGGTGCTCGAAGTGGCCACGTCCCACCCGGACTTCACCACCCCCGAACAGAAGCAGGCCCTCCTCGCCCTCCGCACCGACGGCATCCACGGCCGCCCGTGCGGCTCCGCCGGCCTGGAATACCTCGCGGTCGCCCGCGGCGAGCTCGACGCGGTCGCTTTCTCCTGGGAGAACGCCTGGGACCACGCGGCGGGCCTCCTCCTCGTCCACGAGGCGGGCGGCACCGACCTCACCCTCACCGGCGAGCCCTTCCGCATCACCGGCGGCAACGCCCTCCCCTTCACCGCTGCACGGGACGAGACCACGGCACGCACGCTTCACGAACTGCTGCGCGAGCCGCGGCGCGCGTAGCAGCTCCTGCCCGCGGGCGGCTCCGCCCGCCCCGGCCCGTGCACGGTTTCCCGGCGCGCCCTCGAGCGGCGGACGGGCCGGGTGGTCGTGGATCGTCCCGTACCGGCGACCGGGCCGGGTGTCGGTCCTCATGCATCGGTCGGGTCTGAAGCGTGCTGGTGGCGTCCGGTGGGCCGGGGGTCTGTCTCCGATCACCGGACGAGCCGGAGCGCGCCGCCGCGTAGCGGGCCGTGGGCCCGCGTGTTCGTCCTCATGCGTCGGGCGGGCTTGATGTGTGTCGCGTGTCGCCGGGCGGGTGGGGTGTCGGTTCTCATGCGTCGGACGGGCTTGATGCGTGCCGGTGCCGTCCGGCGAGCCGGGTGCCTGGTTTCGACGTCGGACCGATTCCGAAGGGGCCACATGACCCACGCCCGAAGGGCGTAGGGGCTCGGGGCGGAGCCTTCGCGAACGGGGGTCGGGGGCTTGTCCCCCATTTCGGGAAGGGGCGGGGCGGGGAGCAAAACCCGCCGCAGGCGCCCAGGCCGCGCGCCGGGGCCGACGGGCACGGGCACGCGCCGTCAGGTCAGGCGGCCACGGGTCTCCCGGACCAGGTCCCCCGCCGCGCCGACCGCGGCCGCGTCGAGGGTGCGCAGCGCCGCCGTCACGCGGGACGCGAAGTCCGGCGGGGCGGACGGGAGGGAGGCCGCGCTCGCAAGAGCACCCTTCTCGTTGAGGAGCCACACGCGGTGGTGGGCGTGCAGCGACTGCGTGAGGATGCCGAAGGCGCGGGAGAGGCACAGCGATGCGTGCAGCGCATCCCCGGGCCCCACCCCCGTGCCCACGGACTTCGCCGCAGCCGCCACCGAGAACTCCGCCTCCCACGCCGCCTCGACCAGCGCCTTCCGCAGCGGCTCCGGGTACGTCGCCGTCTGCGCCCGCAGGGCCGCCAGCTCGCCCGACGGGTCGGTGAGGACCCGGCACAGCGCGACCTCGCCGGCGTACGCAGGGGACCAGAAGCCCAGCGGGTGGCCCGCCTGGACGCCCACCTCGTAGCGCCCCGCCCGGCAGTCCGCCCAGACGCGCTCCACGCGGTCCAGGTCGCGGAGGATCCAGTCCACCCGGACCCCGTCCACGGACAGCCACGCGCCGCCGTTCACCCACGGGCCCCACCCGCCCGGCCCGGCCACCTCCACCGGGGCGCCGGTCAGCTCGCCGGCCAGCGAGGCCAGACCGGCCACGTCCAACGAGCCCCGGTAGTAGACGCCCAGATCCCAGTCGGAGTCCGGCCGGTGCGCCCCGCGCGCCCGGCTGCCGCCGAGTGCGACGGCGCGCACGCCGTGTGTGCCCACGAGTCGCGCAGCCATCGCTTCGATCAGGTCGTTCATGGCTGCGGACGCTACCCCCGGCCGCGTTGTCCGTGCCGCCGAATATCCTGGGTTCCTTGGCCATCGGCTGACGAAGGAGTCCGAAGGTGCCGTCGATGCTCGATGCCGTCGTCGTGGGGGCGGGCCCCAACGGACTGACCGCAGCTGCCGAGTTGGCCCGTCGGGGCTTCTCGGTCGCCGTGTTCGAGGCCCTGGACACCGTCGGTGGCGGCGCCAGGACCGAGGAGCTCACCCTCCCCGGCTTCCGCCACGACCCCTGCTCCGCAGTACATCCCCTGGGCGCGGGCTCGCCCGCCTTCAAGGCCATGCCGCTGGCGCGGTACGGGCTGGAGTGGCTGCACGCCCCGCTCCCCATGGCCCACCCCTTCGACGACGGCACCGCCGCCGTGCTGTCCCGCTCGGTGGCGGAGACCGCCGCCTCGTTCGGGCCCCGGGACGCGGGGGCGTACCGACGCCTCGTCGCCCCTTACCTCGGCAAGTGGGACACCCTCGCGCGGGACTTCATGTCCCTCCCGCTGACCGCGCTGCCCCGCGACCCCGTCACCCTCGCCCGCTTCGGCCTCGCCGGGCTGCCCCCGTCCACCTGGCTGCTCCGCCGCTTCCGCGACGACCGGGCCCGTGCCCTGTTCGCCGGGCTCGTCGCCCACGTCATCGCCCCGCTGGACGGCATCGGCACCGGCGCGGTCGGGCTCGTCTTCGCGCTCGCCGCGCACGCCGGTGGCTGGCCGCTGCCCCGCGGCGGCTCGCAGTCGATCTCCGACGCCCTCGCCGCGTACGTGCGGGACCTGGGCGGCACCATCCACACCGGCACCGAGATCAAGCGCCTCGACGATCTGCCGCCCGCCCGGGCCTACGTCTTCGACACCTCCCCGACCGCCCTCGCCCGGATCGCCGGCCTGGGCCGCGTGTACGACGGCTACCGCTACGGGGCGGGTGTCTTCAAGATCGACTACGCCATGGACGGCCCCGTCCCCTGGACCGCCGACGAGCCCCGTCGCGCCGGCACCGTTCAGATCGGCCCCAGCAGCCGCGAGATCGGCGTGGCCCTCCGGCAGGCCTCCGGGGGCAGCGCCCCCGGCACGCCGTTCCTGATCACCGCGCAGCCCAGCCTCGTCGACCCGTCCCGCGCCCCGGCCGGCAAGCACGTCTTCTGGGCGTACGGCCACGTCCCGCACCGCTGGGAGGGCGACCTCACCGACGCGATCGAGCGCCAGATCGAGCGCTTCGCCCCCGGCTTCCGCGACCGCGTCCTCGCCCGCGCCACGGCCGGCCCGCCGGAACTGGCCGCGCGCAACGCCAACTACGTGGGCGGGGACATCGCCTGCGGCGCCGCGAGCGGACTCCAGCTGCTGCTGCGCCCGAAGCTCTCCCTGTTCCCGTACTCGACCCCGCACCCGGCGGTCTTCCTGTGCTCGTCCGCGACCCCGCCCGGCCCGGGCGTGCACGGGATGTCCGGGCACAACGCCGCGAAGGCGGTGTGGCGGCACCTCCGCGGGAGATGAGCGCGATGAGCGCGCCGGGCAGGATGATGGGCGTATGACCACGAGCCCTGCCATCACGCTCGTCCAAGGCGACATCACCGCGCAGCACGTCGACGTCGTCGTCAACGCGGCGAACTCCTCACTCCTCGGCGGCGGCGGTGTCGACGGCGCGATCCACCGCCGCGGTGGGCCCGAGATCCTCGAGGAGTGCCGGAAACTGCGGGCCTCGCACTACGGCAAGGGCCTGCCGACCGGGCAAGCCGTCGCCACCACCGCGGGAAGGCTGCCGGCCCGGTGGGTCGTCCACACCGTCGGCCCCGTCCACAGCGCGACCGAGGACCGTTCCGCGCTGCTCGCCTCGTGCTACCGCGAGTCGCTGCGCGTCGCCGACGAGCTGGGCGCGCGTACGGTCGCCTTCCCCGCCATCTCCACCGGCATCTACGGCTGGCCCATGGACGACGGTGCCCGCATCGCCGTCGAGACCGTGCGGGGCGCGGAGACGTCGGCGGTGGAGGAGGTGCGGTTCGTCCTCTTCGACGAGCGGGCGTACGCGGCGTTCGCCGCACGGACGGAGTGATCCGGCCCGGACCGCGCGCCACGGTCCGAGTCCCCTCGATACTGGTATTCCGGTGTTCCGGCAGTGGAGCCCCGACGTCAGGTGCCTTGACCCGGAGGTGTGAGCCATGACCGAGAAGGACCGCGGAGTGGCGCCGGAGCAGCTGCAGGACGGACTGCTGCTCAAGGAGCTGGAGGCGATCCACCGCACCCGCCACGAGACCTTGCTCTTCGGGTCCGACGAGGCGCTGAGGACGCACACCGCTCGTATGGAGGCACTGGAGGGCGAGTACCTACGGCGTCATCCGCAGCGCGCCCAGTCGCCGGGCCGCACCAGGGCAGGGGCGCGGGCCCGCACCGCCGAGGAGTGCGAGGAGTAAGGGGCGCCGCCGGGCGGGCCCGCGCGCTGCTTGTGCTGGCTACTCGCAGATGAGCTTGAAGGCGGTCGCACCCGGGCGGGCGCGGAACGTCACCTCGTGCCCCGCGTCGTCGGTGAAGACCGCCTCCGTCCCGGACACCAGGGTCATCGTGCCGTGCTGGGTGGGGTTGTCCCAGCCCTCGGGCGGGTTTCCCGAGCCGTCGGAGAGGGGGTTCTCCGCCTCGAAGTACGTCGAGCCGATGCGGGCCTCGTCGATCCCGCAGTGCGTGTAGAGGTCGAAGGGCATCGTCCGCCCGGACCCCGCGGGTGGCCCGGACGCCGCCGGCCGGACCTCGGCCGCGCCCCCGCCATTGGCCGCGGCGCAGCCCGTGAGTGCGCCGGCAGCCAGCGCGAGTACCAGGACCATCCGACCGGCTGTCTCCGTCATGGCCCTTCGACGCGCAGGCCGACGGGGTGGTTCCGGCGACGGAGACCGGGAGGGTATCGCGGGCATCGGCGTACGGCGTCCTTGCACTCCGGGACGCGAGAAAGGTGCTGGCTGAGGAAGGCTGATGTCGCTTTTTCGCCAGCGTCCACCGCCGCCGATGCCCGATGCTTGACCCATGCATCCCGCCATGCACACCGACACCGAGCGCTGCGTACGGGCCGTCCGGTCCAAGGACGCCCGCTTCGACGGCTGGTTCTTCACCGCGGTCCTGACGACCAGGATCTACTGCCGCCCCAGCTGTCCCGTCGTACCGCCCAAGGCCGAGAACATGACGTTCTACCCCAGCGCGGCCGCCTGCCAGCAGGCCGGCTTCCGGGCGTGCAAGCGCTGCCGGCCCGACACCAGCCCCGGATCCCCCGAGTGGAACGCCCGTGCCGACGCCGTCGCCCGCGCCATGCGGCTCATCCAGGACGGGGTCGTCGACCGCGAAGGTGTCCCCGGGCTGGCAGCAAGGCTCGGGTACTCGGCCCGGCAGATCGAACGCCAGCTGCTCGCCGAGGTCGGCGCAGGACCGCTCGCCCTGGCCCGCGCGCAGCGAGCCCAGACCGCCCGGCTGCTCATCGAGACGACCGGCCTGCCCATGGCCGAGGTGGCCTTCGCGGCAGGCTTCTCCTCGATCCGCACCTTCAACGACACCGTCCGCGAGGTCTTCGCGCTCTCCCCGAGCGAGCTGCGCACCCGCGCCACCCGGCAGGCGACGAAGCCCGCACCGGGGACCCCTGGAGTGCTCGCGCTGCGCCTCCCGTTCCGTGCGCCGCTCAACCCCGACAACCTCTTCGGGCACCTCGCCGCGACCGGGGTGCCCGGCGTGGAGGAGTGGCGGGACGGCGCGTACCGCCGCACCCTCACCCTTCCGCACGGCCACGGCACCGTGTCGCTCGCCCCCCGCCCCGACCACATCGCCTGCCGGCTCTCCCTCACCGACGCCCGCGACCTCACCCTCGCCATCAGCCGCTGCCGCCGGATGCTCGACCTCGACGCCGACCCCGTGGCCGTCGACGACCAGCTGCGCGCCGACCCGCTGCTCGCGCCGCTCGTCGACAAGGCGCCGGGCAGACGGGTGCCGCGGACCGTCGACGCGGCGGAGTTCGCGGTACGGGCCGTTCTCGGCCAGCAGGTCTCCACCGCGGCGGCCCGCACCCACGCGGCCCGGCTCGTCACCGCGCACGGCATACCGGTCGACGACCCCGAAGGCGGCCTCACGCACCTCTTCCCGACGCCGGAGGCACTGGCCGGGGTCGACCCGGACACCCTTGCCTTCCCGCGCAGCCGCCGCACCACCCTCACCACACTGTTCGCCGCCCTCGCCGACGGCACGCTGCGGCTCGGAGCCGACAGCGACTGGGACCAGGCCCGTGCGCGGCTCGCCGAGCTGCCCGGCTTCGGCCCCTGGACCATCGAGGTCATCGCGATGCGCGCGCTCGGTGACCCCGACGCGTTCCTTCCGACCGACCTCGGGATCCGACGTGCCGCGGCCGACCTCGGCCTGCCCGCCACACCCGCGGCGCTCACGGCCCGCGCCGCGGCCTGGCGGCCCTGGCGCGCGTACGCCGTCCAGTACCTCTGGGCCACCGGCGACCACCCCATCAACCACCTGCCTGCCTGAGGAAACCCGACCATGAACACGAGCACGAGCACGAGCACGACCACGACCACGAACAGAACGAGAACCCACACGGTCGTCGACAGCCCGTACGGCCCGCTCACCCTCGTCGCCACGGACTCCGTCCTGAGCGGCCTCTACATGACCGAGCAACGCCACCGCCCCGCCGAGGAGACCTTCGGCGAGCCCGACCCGCGCGCCTTCGGAGAGGTGATCCGCCAGCTCGACGCCTACTTCGCGGGCGAGTTGACGGACTTCGACCTGCCGCTGAACCTGGAGGGCACGCCGTTCCAGCGCAGTGTCTGGGAGCAGCTGTGCCTGATCCCGTACGGCGAGACCCGCACCTACGGCGAACTCGCCGACGCCCTCGGCAAGCCGGGCGCGTCCCGCGCGGTCGGTCTCGCGAACGGCAGGAACCCGGTCGGGATCATCGTGCCCTGCCACCGAGTGATCGGCTCCACGGGCGGCCTGACCGGTTACGGCGGCGGTCTGGACCGCAAGCAGCGGCTGCTGGCCTTCGAGAGCGGCACGCCGGAGGACGCCCTCTTCTAGACCGCGGGCACCGGCTCCCCGCGGCCGGTACCGGGGCGCACCTCCGGCCCGTCCGGGAGGCCGGGGCCCACCGAACGGGCCCCACGACCGCGGGGTCGCGCCGGACCTAGACCGCCTCGGTGATCCGCTCCAGGAGCGCCGGCAGGGCCGTGCCGATCGGCTCGCGGATGATCTCAGCCGCGCGGTCGTCGTACGGCGTCGGCTCGGCGTTCACGACGATCAGCCGCGCCCCGTTGTCCGCGGCGATCCCCGCCAGCGACGCGGCAGGCTGCACCTGCAGGCTCGACCCCACCGCGATGAAGACCTCGCACGCCTTCGCGATGCCCATCGCCTCACCCAGCACCACGGGGTCCAGACGCTGCCCGAACATCACCGTCGCCGACTTCAGGATTCCGCCGCACGTCCGGCAGGGCGGATCGTCCTCGCCCTCGGCGACCCGGACGAGCGCGTCCTTCATGGCGGAGCGCGCATGGCAGCGCGTGCACTCCACCTGGCGTGAGGTGCCGTGCAGTTCGAGGACCTTGCGCTCGGGCATCCCGGCCCGCTGGTGCAGTCCGTCGACGTTCTGTGTGATGACGCGCACCGCGACCCCGTTGCGCGACTGCTCCAGCTCGGCCACCGCACGGTGTGCCGCGTTCGGCTCGGCCCGCAGCGTCGGGCTTTCGCTGCGCATGCGCCACGACCGGCGCCTGATCTCGGGGTCCGCCATGTAGTGGTCGTACGTGACGAGCTTCTCGGCCTCCGGATCGCGCCGCCACAGGCCGTTCGGCCCCCGGTAGTCGGGAATGCCGGAGTCCGTGGAGATCCCGGCACCGCTGAGGATCGCGACGAGAGTCATGCCGCGAGCGTACGCAGCGGAGGCCCGCCGCTGCGAGACGATTAACCGCCCGCCGGGTGCCCGTCCACCAGCTCCGCCGGACCCGTGCCCGCCGTGAGCGCGTCGAGGGCGGCCAGGACCCGGGAGCCCAGGGTGCCGAGGAGATACGTCGTGATCTCGTCGCGGGCCACCAGCTTCCAGGAGATCAGCTCCTCCTCCTGCAGCCGGATCGCCGTGAAGTCCTTGCCGTCGAGCACCCCGCCGTCGTAGACGTACGCCACGATCGGCGGGCGCATCGCGCCCCGCACCCAGTCGACCGCGAGCAGCCGGCCCGGCTCGACGTCCAGGCCGATCTCCTCGAGGGTCTCGCGCCGGGCGGCCTCGCGCGGGGTCTCGCCGGCGTCGGACTCGATCGTCCCGCCCGGGAGGGCCCAGCCCTCGCGGTAGTTTGGCTCGACGAGCAGCACCCGCCCTTCCGCGTCCCGGAAGAGCGTGGCGGCGCCGGAGAGGACACGGGGGAGGCCGGCGATGTACGTGGCGTAGTCCGAGGTGGTCACCGGTGCAGCCTAATCGTCTGCCGGCCGTGCCAGGGATGCCGTGTCAGATGGACGCCAACCGAGCCGTGCGGTCCGCCAGTTCGCCGATCCTCGCGCCGTCGAAGCCGAACACCGCGCTGCGCACGCGGTCCTCCAGCGGCCGGGTCCACTGCGGCGGGATGCCGGACGCGCCGCGGAGCACCCCGGCGACCGAGCCCGCGGTCGCGCCGTTGGAGTCCGTGTCGAGGCCGCCTCGGACGGTGAGGGCGATGGTGGCGGTGAAGTCCCCGGCGCCGTACAGCAGTCCGGCCGTGATGACGGCGGCGTTGGGGACGGTGTGGATCCAGCCCAGCCGCCCGGTCTCCTCCTCCAGCGTGGTGAGGGCGTCCGACCAGGGCAGGCCGCTGTCGTACAGGGCCGTCGTGCGGCGGACCGTACGTGCGAGGCGGCTGCTCGCCGGAATGCGGTCGAGGGCCGCGTCGATGGCCTCGCGCGCATCCGCCGCGGTGAACGCCGCCGCGACCATCGCGGCCGCCCACATCGCCCCGTAGACGCCGTTGCCGGTGTGGGACAGCACCGCGTCCCGGCGGGCGAGGGACGCGGCGCGGTGCGGGTCGCCGGGGGAGGCCCAGCCGAAGATGTCCGCGCGGATGAGCGCGCCGATCCACTCCTGGTACGGGTTGTCGTACGTGGCCGTGAGCGGCGGTTTCAGGCCGGCCGTGAGATTGCGGTACGCCGCACGTTCCGCGGTGAACGTCTGCAGATACGGGAGCCTCAGCAGCCACACCTCGCCGACCTGTTCGGTGGTGAAGCCGAAGCCATGGGTCTCGAGCAGATGCAGTCCGAGGATGGCGTAGTCCACGTCGTCGTCACGGCAACTGCCGTGGATCCGGCCGCGGACGCACTGCCGCCACTCCGGGCGCAGCTCGAACTCCGCTTCGGGCGTGCCCGGTGGGGGCTCGGGGAGGTAGTCGGTGAGCGGGAGCGCGTCGGTGAGTCGGAGGTAGCGGTCGATACGGTCGCGTGTCCAGTAGTCCCCGCGCTCGACGGGCTTCCCGAGCATGTTGCCGGCGATCCGGCCGAGCCAGCCGCCGAGGATCCGGTCGGCCGTCCGCGTGCCTTGATGCGTCATGACTCGGGTGTACCCGGTTCCGGCTCAGGAATCGGGGAGATTTGCCCGCAGAATCTCCAGATAGTGAGCGTTGTACATGATCCCGAGGATGTTTCCGAAGGGATCGACGAGGGATGCGGTGACGAAGCCCGGGCCGCGTTCCTTCGGCCCCTCGTGCTCCGTCGCACCCAGGGAGCGCAGCCTCTCGAGCGTGTACGCAAGGTGGTCGACGTGCCAGTGGACGATCGAGCCGTTGACGTCGGACGTGTGCCCGACGGGGGCGTAGCGGCTGTCGACGACCCAGCTCGTGCTGGTGGTCGCCGATCCGGAACTCGATGTAGCCGGGCTTGTCGAAGTACGGGGGACTCGCAGCAGCTCCGTGTACCAGTCCCTTGCCGCGTCCAGGCCGGAGGCCCAGAAGCTCGTGGTGGTGAGTCCGCGCAGCATGGTGTGTTCCCTTTCCCTTGTCGGGTTCGGCTCCGAAGGCAGGGACGGAATAGGTCAGCGTCTGTCCTCATGGCGCGGATTTCCTCCCTTGCGGGGCGGACGGGCCACCGCCCTCGGCGCGGATGATCGATCAGTTCGTACGTTCCGTGGTTGCGCCGCCCCACTACTGTGCGAAATACCGCTTTATCAGGGGGTGGCACGCCGTCTCGGGGTGCGGATAGGGTCGGGGCGGCGCGACTGCCTGTTCGAAAGCAAGGGATAGCAAGGTGGCGGACGGAGCAGTTACTGCCGCGCGAGTGCTCGTGGCGGCGGACAAGTTCAAGGGCTCGCTCACGGCCGTGCAGGTCGCGGAGCGGGTGACGGCCGGGCTGCGGCGGGTCGTCCCGGGCCTTCCCGTGGAGACCCTGCCCGTCGCCGACGGCGGCGACGGCACGGTCGCGGCGGCGGTCGCCGCGGGGTTCGAGCGCCGTGAGGTGCGGGTGACGGGGCCGACCGGTCAGCCCGTGACGGCCGCGTTCGCGCTGCGCGACACCACTGCGGTGGTGGAGATGGCGGAGGCGTCGGGCCTGCAGCATCTTCCCGCGGGGGTCTTCGCTCCGCTCACGGCGACGACGTACGGCTCGGGTGAGCTGCTGAGCGCAGCGCTGGACGCGGGGGCGCGGACGATCGTGTTCGGCGTCGGGGGCAGCGCGACCACCGACGGCGGGGCAGGGATGCTCTCCGCGCTGGGGGCACACTTCCTGGACGCGGGCGGCAAGCCCGTCGGCCCGGGCGGCGGCGCGCTGATCGACGTCGCGACCGCGGATCTGTCGGGACTGGACGCCCGCCTCGAGGACGTCGACCTGGTCCTCGCCAGCGATGTGGACAACCCGCTGACCGGACCCAAGGGTGCGCCCGCCGTCTTCGGCCCGCAGAAGGGCGCGTCGCCCGAGGACGTTGCCGCGCTGGACGCGGCGCTGGCCCACTACGCCTCCGTCCTCGGCCCCGAGCAGGCCGCGCTGCCCGGCGCGGGCGCCGCGGGCGGCATCGGCTACGGCGCGCTGGTCGCGCTCGGTGCGCGCTTCCGCCCCGGTATCGAGGTCATGCTCGACATCCTCGGCTTCGCCCCGGCGCTGTCCCGGGCGACGCTCGTCATCACCGGCGAGGGCTCCCTGGACGAACAGACCCTGCACGGCAAGGCCCCGGCGGGCGTCGCCGCGGCGGCCCATGCGGAGGGCAAGGAAGTCGTCGCGGTCTGCGGCCGCCTCGCGCTCCCGCCCGAGGCGCTCGGCAAGGCGGGCATCCGCCGGGCGTACGCCCTCCTGGACCTGGAGCCGGACCCCGCGGTCTGCATGGCGCAGGCGGGTCCGCTGCTGGAGCGCCTCGCGGAGAACATCGCACGGGACTTCCTCGCCGGAAGCTGACCTTCGGCCCTGGACCCAGCGGCCGCGTGCCCCCGCCGGAAAGCGTCCGGCGGGGGCACGCGCGTGTCCCTACCACCAGTAGCTGGGATACCGGGGTGTCTTCCCGCTGCGCCCCACGACGATGCCCACGGCGACGATGACCGTCGTGGCCAGCAGGAGAAGCAGCAGGAAGCTCGCCGGAGAGGGCTCGGTGAGCACCACGATGACCGACGTCGCGGCGGCGGGTGAGTGCGGCGCACGGGCCAGCCCCATCGCGCCGATGGCGAGACCGCCGGCCACCGCGGCCGTCCACAGGGAACTGCCGCCCATCGCAAGGGCGATGAAACCGACGACGGTGGAGATGAGCTGGCCGCCGACGACGCTGCGGGGCTGGGCGAGCGGCAGCGCCGGGGCGGAGAAGACGAGGGCCGCACTGGCGGCCAGCGGCGGGATGAGCACCGTCTGGTGGAGTGCCGCGCCGATCGCGACCAGGAGGACCAGCGCCACCAGGCTGCCCAGGGTGGCGACCGAGATGGCGGACTTCGCCGCGCGCGACGGGGCCTTGCCGGCCCAGGCGGTGGCGAGGCGTCTGGCGGCGGTGCGCTCGGTCGTCGAGGTGTCGGTCACGGATGTTCCCTCCCACAGAGCTGTCCGGAACTGGTGGGGAGAACCATACTGTATGCAGTATGCATTGACTCCCTGTGAGTAGTGGATTGCCGCAGGTGGAGCGATGGGCGACAGGAGGAACGACGAGCGCGGCGGGTCGGCCGTCGGCCAACCCCCGGTGTCCGGGGAGCCGTTGCCACTGGAGCCGGAGAACGCTGCGTATGTCAGGGGCGGAGCGCGCGGTCACCCCGTGGCTCCGCCGTGTACTGCGCGAACCGGCCGCGGCCCGGACGCAGGATCGCGCCCCGGACCCGGCGCACAGCGCGGTGGTCGGTATGACGGGCCGAGAAGCTCGGCCGGGCCGGGCGGCGTCCTGATCATCGACGACACCGGGTTCATCAAGAAGGGCACCACCTCCGCCGGCGTGCAACGCCAGTACTCCGACACCCCTGCCGCACCGAGAGTTCCTTCACCGTCCGGCAGCGTGTGAGCAGCGGGGAGTGCGGTCGCTCCACCACTGGTGGTGCAAGGTCATCCATCGTCCGATGAGGATCGCCTCGACGCAGGGACCAAGGGCACCGCAAGGGTCGGGGAGGTGCGCGTCCGGCCCCTCCTGGCCGATGGTGGCGACGAGACGGTCTTCCTGTGCTGCCTTTGGTGACCAATGTTGGGTCCCGGATACGAAGGGTGCCGGCTTTCTCGTGTTCTGCGTCCGGTGGATTGCCTCACGGCCGTCCTTAGCGTGGTGGACAGCGCGGAG